>CAYIWE010000080.1:0-2506 GCA_964367025.1 Candidatus Woesearchaeota archaeon | reverse complement strand
TTTTTTACCTAATTCATCTAAATCTAATTTTTTATCTGCAGGCAGAATAACTAAATAGAATTTTTTTGATTTCCTGTTTTTAAGAAAAAGGTTTTTTGAATGGATTCCTTTTATCTCTTTGTTATATTTTTCAGCTTCTTCACAAGTATAAACTGCCGGATGTTTGAACTCTTTAAAAGGTATTCCTAATTTTTGTAAGTAATTTTTTATTTTCATTTTTTCATCTTTTCCCGTCGCTATGTCTCTTAGTAGGGTAATTTTTTATTTGTATTTTCTTTTATCTATATTACTTGTTTCTTCTTTATTAATTTGTTTAATTAGTTGGGGGTTTTCTTTCCTAAACTTATCCCAAACACTAATTAAAGTGGTGGTTGTTCCATCACATTCTTCTTTCATATAATTATCAAAATCCTCTTTTTTATCTGGAGCAAAATGATGACAATCATAACATAAAGTGATAATATTGTCTAAATTATCCTTTTCTTCAATATATAGTGGAATTATATGGTGGGCTTCTAAAATTTTTGCAGCTTTATCCTGAATTTTACATTTTTGACAGGTAAAATTATCTCTTTTGAATGCACTTTTTCTAAGGGTTTGGTTTCTTTTTATCATTTTATTAGAAATCGGCAGGACTAGGAATTTTTTTTAATTGCTCTGTTGAGACATGAGCATAAATTTCTGTTGTCGCTAGTTTAGAATGCCCCAGTGCTTTTTGGATATATCTTATATCTATTCCGTTTTCAAGCAGGTGTGTTGCAAAACTATGCCGTAATGTGTGTGTATGAACATTCTTATGAATTCCTGCTTTTTTTGCTGCATTTCTAACAATTTTTTGTATATTCCTTTCAGAAAGTTTGCCCATTGGTCCTGAAAAAAGATACTCTTGATTCAATTCTTTTTGTTTTTCGACCTGTTTTTTAATTTGAGTTAATAATAATTTGGGAAGATTAAAAGCTCTATCTTTTTTTCCTTTAGCTTTTCTTACATAACCTATCATCTCTTCGAAATTTAAATCAACTATTTTTAGGTTTGTTAATTCGGAAACTCTAAAACCACAAGCATATATTAAATGAATCATTAATTTGCTTTTTTTTGTTGAAATAGCATCTATTAATTTATCTACTTCTTTTTTTGTTAAAACTGCGGGTATTTTTTGGTCTTTTGAGGGTCTTTTTATATTAGTAGTGATATCTTTTCCAAAAATTGTGGTAAATGCATACCTAATTGCAGAAAGAAATAAAAGGGTTGTTGAAGAAGACAGCTCTCCTAATTTTTCAGCCATATACTTTTTCACATCATCAACTATAATTTGGTCTGGATCTTTTTTCAAAAAATCTAAAAGATTCTGATTTGCTTCAAGATAATTTCTAAGTGTATACTCTGAATTTTTTGATATTTTTAATTCTATTGTTAACTTATCCAAAAACTCCTCTTTTTTCATATTTTAAATTGTGCGAACTTGTTTAAAAATCTTAGTTAAAATTTAATGGTAGTGACAATATATCTTGTGCGAAGCATTCCTGTGTAGAGTTTGTTTTAGTGAAAATTAGTATTTTTTCATAGAATCTGGATCAAATGGACCACCTTTTTTCTCTGCTCTTGGGATTTCTGTGCACTTTGGTTGGCTTTGTGCATCTCTCCTAAAAGGATGTGGACCAAACATATTTTCATCCCCATCTGAAATTATAGGTCCTTCTTGAGTCTCTGGTAACTTTGGTTGGGTTTGTGCAGACTGAGAAGGTTGTTCAGTTAAACATACTGATTTGAGAAGAGTTGTTAAACCTATCCTGTGATCTCGCCCATCGCCCGTGTCTGCTCTAAGTAATAAATCCTCTGCATCTCCATAAAGAGACCATCCTCTGACAATATATTCTTGTGCAGGTCTTCCTTCTGCAAAGATTCCTTTAAATTTTTTCCCGATTAAATAATCGCCTAATTCTTTGTAAGCTGGAATTTCTACCATATTTTCTTAAGAATCTTCATCTTTTTAATGATTTCTATACTAAAACATGCATTTATGTGCACTTAGATCAGCTTAATGAGAGGGGAATTTAACTTAGTTAAAAGGTGAAAGAAGAATGCCATTAGCACTCAGAATGCCTAGGATTCCGACTATAATTAAATAGAGTCCTACAGCATAACGCAGGAATTTTGGAAATGCCAATACTAAGATACCTACAATTATAGCTAAAATTGCTATGATGTTTAAAACAAGTGAAACAGCCATAAACAATAGTGGGTGTTGAAGTATTTAAATATGTGGTTTTTGCTGCTCTGTCCAGAATGGACTTTTTTAAAAATAATTTGCTTCTTTCAAGGCTTAAAAAGGCAAGTCAACCACTAAAATATACTAACTCCGGACAAAGCAGTTTTTGCATGTAAATTTTTGAATTACTTTTTGGTTTTGGGGCGAGATTGTGCACTTAGGCGGGGTTAGTTATATGGGTATTTAATTTAAAATATTAATTAAAAAGTGAATAGAAAAAGTGAAAGCAATAAAATA
>CAYIWE010000079.1:0-2542 GCA_964367025.1 Candidatus Woesearchaeota archaeon | reverse complement strand
AATCAAATCAACGAAACAATAACTAATCAAATCAACGAAACAATAACTAATCAAACAATTAATAATAATACAAATTCTAGCGAACCGCAGGTGAGTGAGAGTAATTTAACTCCTGAAAATAATGAATCAAATTTCACAATTACAGGACAAGTTACTTCTGAGTTAACCCAATCAGAAATTAATAATTCTATTAATGAGTCAATAGGCGATACCCTATACCCTAAAGGGTACGAGAATGGTACAAGTACTAAATTAATCAAAGTTGAAATTCCTTTCAATGCTTATGATTTGGATAAAGATGGTTATGTTGATTATGTTGAATGGATTGTTCCTCATTTAAGCGAACAAGTTTATGAAATAATCTATATAGAAAAAGCAGTGCATTTAGATGAGAATAAAAATTTAATTTCAGACATTTACGAGCAAGTTAAGGAAAAAGATAATAATTGGAGTGAAGTGATTAATAATTCTCATTATGTTCGTGTAACTTTTGAACAACCTTTGGATAAAACAAAAGATATAACAATTTATGCGAGAAGTTTGAATAATGAAAGTTCATTAATTGAAGTTTATGCTGGCTGTGATTCTTATGTTATGATTAATGGAATTAAAGTTCCTTATGATGTTTATTTGAAGAAAAAAAGAATAGAAGAAATTAGGAGGTTGTTAGAATGACTGGTCCAAGAAAAGTTGACAACAAGAATCCAATGAGGCATAAAGTTTTGAGATATTTGAGAGAACATCCAAAAGAATTGAAATATATAATAGGAGATTATCTTGCCAAACATCCAGAAGTTAAGAAGTTAAAAAAAAGAAAACAAAAAAGGAGAAAAAAGAAGGTAAAATGAAAAAAACAGGAAATTTTTTGCCTTTTAAATTCAAGGGAGATTTAAAATGAAAAAAGAAGAGTTAGAATTTATTTTGCAGAGTGGAGAAGGACTAAAAATAGAGTTTAAAGAAAGTTTGAAAAATATTGATAAAGAAATAGTCGCTTTTGCAAATTCTGAAGGTGGAAGAATATTCTTAGGGGTTAAGGATGATGGAACTATTAAAGGAATTGAAATAAATAATAAAATGAAATCTCAAATACAGGACTTAGCAAAGAATTGCGACCCAGAAATAAAAATAAATCTTGAAGGATATGAAAATACCCCTTTTGGGGTACGAGAACCTCTTCGAGGTGTTTTGATAATTAATGTTGAAGAAGGAAAAAATAAGCCTTACAAATGCGGTGAGGGATTTTACTTAAGACAAGGACCCAACTCTCAAAAATTAAAGAGAGATGAAATAATCAGTTTCTCAATTGGAGAAGGTAAGATTAAATTTGATGAACAAATTAATAATGATTTTGTTTATCCTAATGATTTTGATAAAACCAAATTAAACAATTATTTAAATTTAGCAAGAATTTCAAAAATAATTTCAAATGAAAAGATATTTACAGAGTTAAATGTTATTAAGAAAAATAAAATTTTGAAGTTCAATAATGCAGGTGTATTATTTTTCGCAAAAGAACCGCAAAAATTTATTTCGTGGTCAGTCTTTACAGTGGTTTTATTTAAAGATAAAGGAGGAGCTGATGTTATTGATAGAAAAGAAATTACGGGCGGATTATTTGAAATAGTTGATAAGGTAATGGATTTTGTTAAGTTGTATACTAAAGTTGCTTATAAGTTTACTGGAAAACCACAAAGAGAAAATATTCATGAGTATCCTTTAGAAGCAATTAGGGAAGCAGTAATTAATTCAGTAATGCATAAAGATTACTTTGAACATGGGCATAATAACATTCTGAAATTCTTCCCTGATAGAATTCAAATAGAGAATATTTGGATTAAGCCAAGGGGTTTTATTCTTAGTGAAACTGTATATAGAAGAAATAAACTTATCGCTGATTTATTTTCTAAAATACACTTCGGAGAAAAAATAGGTTCTGGTATGGAAAGAATGAGATTATATTGTAAGAAAGAAAATGCTCCTCTTCCAAAGATAAGATTTACTGATACTCATTTTTATATTGTCTTTAAACCGAGTAAGAATTATTTAGAAATGGCAGAAAAAAAGGTAGAAGGGTTGGTAGAAGGGTTGGTAGAAGGGTTGGTAGAAACTCAAAAGAAGATATTAATATTTATTTCAGAAAATCCAAGGATATCAAAAAGAGAATTAGCAAATAAAATTGGAATAAGTACAACTGCAATTGATAAAAATATTTCAAAACTTAAACAAAAAGGATTGTTAAAAAGAGTTGGTGGTGCAAAGGGTGGACATTGGGAGGTGTTAAATGAAAAGTAACCTAAAGGTCATACCCAATGATACCCTAAAGGGCATGAATACCCTAAAGGGCATGAATACCCTAAAGGGCATGAATACCCTAAAGGGTATGAAGGGTACGAGAACCTCTGAAGAGGCAAGCAATAATAAATTGTTTGTAATGTTTGTAGTTGGAATTGTATTAGCAATTGTAGTTTTTGCTCAAACTGCCCAAGATACTCAATCATCATTTTCACCACAAGGTTATGAAAATGAACTTAATAATCTAATT
>CAYIWE010000078.1:0-2576 GCA_964367025.1 Candidatus Woesearchaeota archaeon | reverse complement strand
ACGACGCTCTTCCGATCTTTAATTGTTTCAGAAGAAGTTGTTATTTTTACTATATCACCGACATTTGGATTTGACATACACTTTTAATAATACATAGTTAAATAATAATTTATATTCTACAATATATATATTACAGAGTAATAATGTTTAAATACTAGAATTGTTTATGTTTTTTTGTAAAAATTTAGAAAAAGTTTCATTTCATTTTGGTTTTATTGGGCGTAAAACCATTTTGGGCTTGAAATGAACTTTGTGCTTTGTTCAAACCTATTTAGTTTTATGTAAAGTGTAATCAAGTTTCGATTGGGCAATCAAAACTTTTTCTTTAGAGGGTAAAATACAAACTAGAATATAAACTTTTTGGTTTGTAAGAACCTTTTTGAAAAAAACGTTCACGAAAAATAAAATAAAAAAAAGAGGGGGCCAAAAATGGAGTTTATAATACAAGACGCATTGAAGAATGCAAAGGAAAATATGAGTTATGGGAACATAAAGATTGGACAGGCAAATATTAAAGTTATAGGTGTTGGTGGTGGTGGAAGTAATGCTGCCAATTGGTTATATAAAAAAGGCGTAAAGGGTGCTGAAATTTGTGTAGCTAATACTGATAAACAGCATTTAGATATAATGTCTGTAGAACACAAAATTCTAATTGGTAAGGATTTAACAAGAGGCCTTGGTTGCGGTGGTTTTATTGAAAGAGGCAGAGAAGCTTGCCAAGAGAGTTTACAAGAAATAAGAGACCTTTTGAAGAACACAGATATGGTCTTTATCACTGCTGGTATGGGTGGTGGTACTGGTACTGGTGCTGCTCCTTTAATTGCTCAGCTTTCTAAAGAAATGGGCTGTATTGTAATTGGTGTTGTAACAATGCCATTTAATATTGAAAGAGCAAGAATTGATAAAGCTGAATTTGGTTTACAACAATTAAGACAAGTTTCTGACTCTGTTATAGTTATTGATAACAATAGATTGGTTAACATTGCCGGAAATTTACCAATTGAACAAGCATTTGCAGTTGCTAATGAATTGATAAGTACAATGATCAAGGGTATTGTAGAAACTATTGCTGTGCCTTGTTTGGTTAATTTGGATTACGCAGATGTTAAAGCAATAATGAGCCATGGCGGTGTTTGTGCTATTGGTGTAGGTGATAGTGATAGTCAAAATAGAGTTGAAGAAGCTGTTAGAAGAGCACTAAGTAATCCATTACTGGATATTAGTTATGATGGTGCTACTGGCGCTTTAATCAACATTGTTGGTGGACCCGATCTAACCTTAGAAGAAGTTAATAGAATTGGTGAAACAATTACAGATGCTTTGGACCCTGAAGCAAATGTTATTTGGGGTGCAAGGATACAGGACGATATGAAAGGGAAACTTAGAGTAATGACAATTATAGCAGGAGTTAATTCACCATACATCCTGGGTAGGGTTGATTGGAAGAAACCATCTCACGAAGCTATTAAAGTAACTAGAGAATTAGGAATTGATCTGATCAAATAGGAAGAGTCCTGCAGTGATATACCCCCAATGATAGGGACTCTTTTATTTGTTTTTTCTTTTTTGCTAATGCTTTGGCATTAGCTTTTTATTTTTTGAATTTTTATGGTAAGTTTTATATATATGTTTAACTTTTTTTTATTATTAAATGAGGTATTTTAAATGGAACAAAGAGTTTGGAAAATTGGCTTGTTTTTTCTTTTTGCTGCAGTAATTATTGGCGCTGTTTATACCAATAGTGAAGGCGGTGTTGAAGATATAACAGGAATGAGCAGTTTAAGTGATTTTAATGATGATGTTATAAAATCAGATTCATTAAGTGGTTCAGGAAATGCGTATGCATGTATTAGTTCTGATGGAACATTATTTAGAAGCGATATACCTTGTAATTAATCTTTTTTTAATTTAAGTTTACTTAAGATTTCTTTTGGTTTTTTTGTTAAAAATTTCTTATGTTTCTTTAGTGGCCAGAATCCTTCACTTCTTTTTTTACCCCATTCTTCAAAGAAAAGCAAGCCTTCTATTGTATCTTTTTTTACTTTTGGATTTTCGTTTGGGTAACCTATTGTTATTATTGAATGAACTTTTATTTCTTCAGGAATTTTTAAGATTCTTTTTATTGCTGCTTCATTAAAAGCAGAAATAAAGCATGTTCCTAAATTGAGAGAGTGGGCTGCTAACATAATATTTTGAGCTACTAAGGAGGTATTTTGTATTGAATATAATCTTTCTCCTCTTTTTTCATACAATTTTTTTATTTTCTCTGTATCACTGCAAACTACTATTAATATTGGCGCTGTTTCAATCCAGTGCTGATTTAAACAGGCTTCTGCAATTTTCTTTTTCTTTTCTTGTTTTGTGACTACAATAAATCTTGAATTTTGTATATTTCCAGAAGAAGAAGCAAATCTTGCACAATCAAGAATATCACTTATTTTTTCTTGTTCTACGGGTTTACTAGAATATTTTCTTATAGACCTTCTTTTCTTGATTATTTCCAGAAAATTCATTTTATTATAAAAAATAGAAGCTAGTATAAAAATTATTTGTTTATTAAAATCCTTTTCTTATTT
>CAYIWE010000077.1:0-2609 GCA_964367025.1 Candidatus Woesearchaeota archaeon | reverse complement strand
TTCTTCCCGGGCACAGAGGCGGGACGCAGGATGCTCCCTTGGTTTTAAATGCAAAAATTGATGCAGGAGAGGTTGATGAACAAATTTTGGATTTAGAATTTGTTCCGGAAGGAAATTATCCTCTGGAATTATATAAAAAAGCCGAACAAGGGATACATTCTTCGGAAGTTAAAGTTAGAAATTGCAAAACTATTTTGAAGGAAGGAAAAGACCCATTTGTTGGTTTGGGTTTTACTCATGATACTTCTAATTTTAATGAGGGTGTTGTTTGTTCTTCTTACAAACTTTTAGCGACAATGCAGGAAAAAGTTCAGCGTCAGATGGAACTTGTGGATAAAATAAGGGCTGCAGATACTTCAGATACAGCTAGATTAATTATTGAGAGACATTTTATTAAGGATATGAGGGGTAATTTGAGAAAATTTTCCATGCAACAATTCAGATGTGTGGCTTGCAATGAAATTTTGAGGAGACCGCCATTAACGGGTGTTTGTCCTGCTTGCGGAGGAAAAATAATTTTTACAATTCATGAAGGTGGAATTAAAAAATATCTTGATCCTGCGATAGACCTTGCGAAAAAATATCATCTTTCCAAGTATATTGAACAAAGTTTAGAACTTACAAAAAGATATATTGATTCTGTTTTCGGGAAGGAGTTGGAGAAGCAGGAAGCGTTGGAGAAGTGGTTTTAAAATTAATTAAAACTTGATTTTATTTCAATTTGGTTTAGAAATTTAAGTGTTTTTTAATATAGGAAAACTACAACTCTGACCAGAATAAAAATTACTTCCGGTGCTTACAAATAAACAATTATATTCCCACCCAGTATTAGATTTATATTTTAATGTAAAATTCAGAGGATTATTTTTAAATAATGCGGTAGTATTAATTATAAATTGGGGTTCATAGGTCTCACCATTATTAAAAAATTCGTAGCAATCATAATCTCTTAATATTTTTATACTCTCATTGGAAGATTCAATTTTAATACAAGACATAAAATGTGCTTTTCCAATATTTTTTATTGTAATTCCCAAATTAGATGGTCCATTATCAAACACACCAAATTGAAATGGGTGGGACACTATGCTTGTTGCCGAATTTTCTATATATGTAGGATATATATAAAAAACATATAATGAGATTATTCCAACCACACAGGCTATTAATGCGATTACAATGCCAATTATTTCTAATTTTCTCTTTGACATAAAAATATAATATGATAATTATTTATAAATTTTTGTAATTATCTAATTAACTTTATTTACCGACGGAAAGTACAACCAAAAAGGGATTTGAAGTTAGTGCAATTAAATGAATTAAATGGGTGAATTATTTTTAAATTTAGTTATTGGGTTGGTTGAAAATATATTTTTAATGATAAGAATGTTTTTATACTTCGAGGATATATTTTTTTATGAAAAAGTGTTTTTTAATTATTAGTTTTCTATTTTTATTCTTGGTGAGTTTTGTTTCTGCTGAGTGTGTTGTTCCATATAGTTATATGAATATCAATTCAGATACTACATTATGTAAAGGAACTTATAATTTAAATAGGGGAATTATTGTAGGTTCATTTGCTCTAAATGTATTAGAGGGGGTTACTCTAGATTGCAATGGTAGTACTCTAATTGGAAGCGGTGAAGGAGTTGGGTTGGGTTATCCTTGGTATTATTCTGGAATTTTTGTTTGGAATTCAAAAAATATAACTATAAAGAATTGTAATACTACTAATTTTGGTTATGGAATAACGCTATGGGGTGTATTCAATAGTACAATTATTAATTCAGTTAGTAATAAAAACGGGGCATTTGGTAGTTACTTATATTTCTCAGATTCGAATAAGATTTTGGACTCAAGAATTTCAGAAACCAAATGGAGTTCTGGAATTAAAATTGAAAATTCAAATAACAATATTTTAGTCAATAATGAGTTTAATAATAATTCAAACGAAGCTATTGCAATATATTCTAGTTCACACAATAATATTAGTGGAAACACTTTTAATTATAATAGATATGGAATTAATCTTTACGATGAAGGATACAATGATATCATAGACAATACATTTTATTCAAGTGATGCCAGACCCCCTATAGGAAGCAATTACTGGTTTGAAAATATTGAGTATGTTGCAGGGATAAACGACCTTTATTCGAATAATAATATAATATTACAAAACAAATTTTATGGTCTTGGATTTTTTGGTTTTCCAGATTATAATAATGCAAACAATATTTATTGTATTGATTGTGTAGGTAATTCTTATTTTAATGGAGCTACAGGACCAACTTGTCCAGAAAGTTGTGAAGTTCAAGATGAAGACAGCGACGGAGTTTTAGACTCAGAAGATAAATGCCCAAATACAATTGGAGAACAAATAGTTTATGGTTGTTCTTGCAAACAAATTTTAGAATTAAAACCTGGAAAAGATAATTCTAATAAATGTTCAAAAGGTATTATTGATGTTTTCACAAAAAAGATTGGTTGGGCTAAGAATTTATTTTAATTTTTCTTCTTTTAAACCAAATACAAGATTATCGTGGGAACTAACAAGCATCCCATCATTTGGATTCTTCGAACGTTGGATTGAATGCAATAAATTC
>CAYIWE010000076.1:0-2660 GCA_964367025.1 Candidatus Woesearchaeota archaeon | reverse complement strand
ATTGCTTTAGCAATTGTAGTTTTTGCTCAAACCGCCCAAGAGACTCAATCATCATTTTCACCACAAGATTATGAAAATGAACTTAATAATCTAATTAATGGTAAGATATTTAAATGTAATAGGGTATATGACAATTGATATAAAATGTATGACAATACTGAATTAAGGATAATAGAGCAGATTTACTTGAAACCAAGTATTCATAAAAGAGAGTTAGCAAAGCAATTAAATATAGGAATGCCATCAATAGATTATTCTCTAAATAAAATAAGTAAATTAGTAAGAAAGTATAAATCGGGTAATCAAATAAATTATTTTTTAGATTATTCAAAAGAAGCTTTAATGCCTATGTTGTATGCTGTTGAATTTTCAAGATTAGAGCGACTTCCCGTAAAAGTTAAGATAGCTATAAGAGACTTTTTAGGCGAATTAGACAATAAGCCATTAATAGCGTTGATTTTTGGCTCTTATGCAAAAGGCAATTACATAAAGGATTCTGATATTGATATTTTACTTGTCTTTCAGAAATTAGAAAATGAGAAGAGTATTGAAAATATTGCAAAGAGGATAAGTATGAGAACTAATACTACAATTAGTCCTGTTTATTTAGATTATATATCTTTTAAAAAATCATTTTACGATTCAACTAAAGAATTTTTTAAGAATCTTAAAGAAAATAAAATTATTTTGATAGGAATTGAATATTGGAGGCAATTAAAAAATGAAGAAGCCTGATTGGAAAATTTGGATAGAGGATAAAAAAGAGTGTGAATTATGGTTAACTAATTATATTGGGAAAAAGATTTTAAGAAAAAGTGGAGACGAATCAAAGATTTATTTAAAAAAGACAGACCATAATTTAAATTTTGCTAATTGGATTTTTGAAAAGCATAAAGATGAAATACCTGAGACTTTTGGTAATGAAACTTTTTATGATTGGATAATTAATATTTATTATTATGCAATATATCATTCAGCATTAGCTTTAATTAGTAAAGATGGATATAACTCAAAAAATCATTCTGCTACTTTATGTTTTTTGATTTATCATTATTATCATCTGCAAAAAACATTAGGTAAGGAAGATTTTGAGCTTGTTGCCAGTTCCTTAAGTAAGGAAGATATTGAAGTGTTGGGTAGTTCAAAAGAGTTGAGAGAAAGAGCAAGTTATAATGTTCATGAATTATTTGAGAAAAAGTTGGCTGAACAGATTCGTAAGAGTACTATTGATTTTGTAAATAAAGTTAAAAGTATTTTGGAAAAATGAGATGCAAAAATAATAACCTATATCCTAACCAAGTAGGTCTTAAGGATAACCTAAAGGTTACGAGTATGGGAAAAGGGAATAACCTAAAGGTTACGAGTATGGGAAAAGGGAATAACCTAAAGGTCATAAATAATACATTAGTTTTTATTAATGATTGTTTGAAGGATAATATTATTTATTCTTTAATTCGAAATCCAAATGAAGATAGAATGAATAATTTGCCTTTGAATTCTGATGGCTTGACTTTTTTGAATAAATTTGAAAGTGATGAAAATATAGTGTCAATTAATGGAGGGTGTATGTCTAAAAATATTATTCCTGAATGTTCTTTAGGAGGAAATAATCTTTTGTTAATGAAATGTTTATCAAATGTTAAGATAACTCTTGATTCTGATTTTGCTATTTTAGAAAGTTCTTTATCGCTGGAATTTAAAGAGATTTTTATTATATCAAAACCTTTTTCTCTTAATAGTTCTGTTAGTTTTATTGGAATGTTTTCGTCAGAAATGAGTTTATTGGAAGAGAACATATTTTTCTTCCTCAACAAGTTTAGAAGCATAATTCAAGATAGACAAAATAGCTTCTTTGCTGAGTTGTGGGAAATAGTCTTGTCTAATTTTATTAATGCTGATTCCTGCCCCAAGCAATTCCAAGACTTGCCAGACCATTATTCTAGTACCCTTAAAAATAAGTTTTCCTCCGCAAATTTCACTATCAGCTATGATGTAATTATTAATTTCAGTTTTCATAATATGTGTAATGTTAATGAATATTTAAATTTTATGGTGAAGGATTTGTGTGGAATAAATGTTAAATTGCTTTGCGATTCAGGATATAATATCATAATTAATTTAGATTCGCAAAATAAAGTAGATGATAATAAAACAACTTTTGAATTTGAGGGTTTGGCTAATTATAAATTAAATTCTGAGCCGATAGGCGAGGTGAATTTAGAGGTGTTAAATGAAAACTAAATTAATAATTGGTATTTTGTTAGTTATATCATTTATCTTTTTAGTTAGTGCTTTAACACCTTCACCACAAGATTTACAAAGTGAATTAGATAGTTTGATTTCTAAACTTACTAATTCTAATTATAATTGGTTGGTTGATTATTCAGAGCAGCTTCCTGAAGATTCTTGCAAATATGTTACAAGTTTTACAAATATAAGTTCAGAAAGTTGGTATAAAATATATCTTACAAATTTGAATACAAGCACAGATGTTTTTGACTTAAAAATTATCTCTCCGAATAATTCAGGAATTGAATTTGATTATATTGTTGACCCTCAAATTGTTCATAATTTGTCAAGCAATTGGACAGGAACTTTTGTCAACACAACAATTACAGGGAATAATGTGACGCTGAATTGGACAACTACTGTAAATACAA
>CAYIWE010000075.1:0-2680 GCA_964367025.1 Candidatus Woesearchaeota archaeon | reverse complement strand
GTAAAATATGGGTTAATGATAATTGTGTAGATACTTTATGTCACGGAGCTGATTTAAATATTCCTGGGATTGTTAAATTAAATGAGGTTAAAAAAGATGAGTTAATTGCTATAATGACATTGAAGGATGAGTTAATTTGTTTAGGAATTTGTGAGATGAATTTTAGTGATGTTTTAAAGAATGAGAAAGGAAGGGTTGTTAAAACAAAAAAAGTTTTTATGGAAAGGGGAGTTTATAAAAGATGAAACAACTAATTAGAATTGATGAGAAAAGTGAAATTCCTCTTATTGGTTGTATTATGTTTGGGGTAATTGATAGGGGAAGTAATTTAATACAAGTAAGGCCAACTACAGTTTGTAATTTGAATTGTATTTATTGTTCTGTTGATTCTGGAGCTAAAAGTAAATCTCATTGTGTGGATTATGTTGTTGATAAAGATTATTTGTTAAGATGGGTTGAGGGTGTTGTAAAAATAAAAGATTGTAAAATTGAAGTAAATTTAGATAGTGTTGGGGAAGTAATGACTTATAAAGATATTTTTGGGTTAATTAAAGATATTAAAAAAATAAAAGACGTTGAAAAGATTTCTATGCAAACAAATGGTACTTTACTGAATAAAGAAAAAATAAAGAGGTTAGAAGAATTGGGATTAAATCAGATTAATCTTTCTTTGAATACTCTAAATAAAAAATTAAGTGAAGAGTTGAGCGGTACAGAAACCTATGATGTTGGTAAAATAGTGAGTGTTGCTGAATTGATTAATAAAAGCAAAATTAAATTGTTGATTGCTCCGGTTTGGATTCCTAAAGTAAATGATAAAGACATAGAAGATTTAATTGAATTTAGTAAAAAATTAAAGTGCAAAATTGGTATTCAAAAATACGAGATTCATAAGTATGGCAGAAAGGTTAAAGGTGTTAAAGATTTAAATTATTGGAAGTTTTATAAGAGATTAGAAGAATTAGAAAAGGAACATAAAGTAAAATTAAAGTTGGGTCCTAGTGATTTTGGTATTAAAAAATGTAAGAGTCTAGAAAAAGTTTTTGAGATTGGTGAGAAGGTAGTAGTAATAATAAAAGCTGATGGGTGGTTTAAGAACCAGAAAATTGGTGTTGCAAAGAATAGGTGTATAATAATAAATGATTGCAGTAAAAGTGGAAATGCGATTGTAAAAATTGTAGAAAATAAGAACAATTTGTACCTAGCAAGATTGATAAAATAAATTACTGAGTTGTAGTTATAAACATTTATATACTCTAAAATTTGATTTGTTTTAAATGAATACAATACTAAAGTATATTAAAGACTGGAGGAAGTTAGTATTTTTATTAGGTCTTATTATAGCCATTATTGTTGGTATTTTTGGAGAATTTAGGGGTGTTGGATTATTATTGCTTTTTCTTGGTTTAATTGTTGGTTTTATTAATATTGAAAAGAAAAATAATATTAATTTTATGATTGCTGTTTTAACATTATTAATGGTTATAAACGTATCTAATTTAATAAAAATTGATGATATAATTCCAAAATTAGGCAGTTACTTGCAAGCAATCATAATAAATGCAGCTATATTCATGTCACCTGCTGCAGTGATTGTAGCTTTAAAAGAAGTATACAATCTTATTTTTAGTAAAAAATAGGGGGGTTTAATAAATGAAAATGAAACGAAGTCTTGGTGGATGGGCTTTTTTGATAGGAATATTAATAGCAATACTAGCTGGTATATTTGTAAGTGAATTAAGTGCTACTATTGCTGGAGTATTAGTTGTAATAGGTATTATTATAGGGTTGTTTAATGTTACTGGAAAAGAGAGTCATTCTTTTTTATTGGCCACAGTAGCTTTAGTAATTGTAAGCTCTTTTGGTGGACAAGTAATAAGTGAATCTATTGCAATCCTTGGCAACATATTAAGGGCATTACTTGTATTGATTGTGCCAGCAACAATTGTTGTTGCAATTAGAGAAGCAGTTAATGTTGCAAAGAATTAATTCTTTTTTTCTTTTTTTATATCAGAACCTTAGGTTCCGATACCTCCTATACTAAGTTAAAGTAAATAAAAGATGAAAAGAGTTAGAATCATAGTTTCTGGGAGAGTGCAGGGTGTTTTTTATAGATCAGAAACAAAAAAGATGGCTGATAAATTAAAAGTAGTGGGTTTTATAAAAAATGTGAGTAATAATGTAGAAGGTGTTTTTGAAGGTAGGAATAAAGATGTTGATAGATTAGTAGAATTCTGTAGAAATGGGCCTATTGGTGCTATTGTTGAAGATATAAAGATTTTTGAAGAGAAATATAAAAATGAGTTTAATTCTTTTGAAATCAGAACTTAGGGTTTTGGTACCTCCTGCAATATTATTAAAAGATAAGATTTATATTCATTAAATTTATTTTTAGTTTATGGTAAAGGAGAGTTATCATTGGGCTGATGAAGCTGCTGACAGAGTTATAAGGGAAAAAGGTGAAAAAGAGAGATATGTTTGTGCTTCTGGAATTACCCCGTCTGGAACCGTACATATAGGTAATTTTAGAGAGATTATAACAACTGATTTTATTGTTAAAGCTTTAGAAAGAAAAGGGAAAAAAGTCAGGTTTATTTATTCTTGGGATGATTTTGATAGGTTTAGGAAGGTTCCAGAAAATGTGCCTAAAACATTTGAAAAGTATATTGGAATGGCTTTG
>CAYIWE010000074.1:0-2684 GCA_964367025.1 Candidatus Woesearchaeota archaeon | reverse complement strand
GTTATAGCAAATTCAAATTTACAATTATAACCACCTTCAACTTTATAACAATCTCTTACCCCACTGCAAGTTCCATCATCTTTGCAAACTCTTCTTACATCCTCTTTCTCTCCTATAAAAACAATCTCATCACCAATTTTAGCTTCAAATTTACCCTGTTTAGCTATTAGTTCTTGAACTTCTTCCTCACTAGCCCCGCTAATTTCAACAGAAATATACTTATTACCAAACAAATCTTTGGTTTCAGCAATTGTCAAATCACTTAAACCATAAACATCTAATCTTGTTTTTAAGATTTGTATAAGATTATTAATATCCTGATCACTTACTTCTTTATCACTTACTGGTTCAAGTAAAACCCGTGTTCCACCAGCTAAATCCAAACCTTTTTGTATATTGCTTTTCTCTACACTTTTAACACTAATTCCTAAATCCCCATCATTCAAAAATATATAAGTGTCTTTATCAGTTACAATTTCAATTTTATCTCCATTCAATTCACTAATAGCTTTGCTATAATCATCTAAATTTCTTATCTGCTGTTTATTAAATTCTAAAATAATCTCTCCTGTTTTAATTCCCTGCAATTGAACACTGCTGCCTTCATTTATTTTAGTAATTACAACGCCTTTAGCAAAAGGATTTGGTTTTATAGCAAGTAAAGAAATTAATAAGAAAAACAATAAAAACAAAACCTTCCAATTCCAAATAATTTTCTTAATTTCCATGTTTCATAGCATACCAATATAACATACACCCATTTTGTACCCAAGTATAAAATATATCACATATTAGACCTATTACTATTATCAGAAATATTTGTTTTAAAACAATTGAATTTGTAAAAATAAAAGCAACAGATAAAGCAACAATTGTTGCAGCAGATAATGTTAAACCAGTTTTAAAAGCGCCCCTAAATCTGTCCATAACACTGCCTTCTTTTCTTTTTAAAACTCTTGTAGTAAGTAAAATATCAGTATCAATTGAATAACCTATCAACATCAAAAAAGCAGCAATTCCTGAAGTACCAATTCTTAAACCAATTAAGTCTACTATGGCTAGTGTAGTTATAATATCTGAAAAAGCGCATAAAACAATAGCAAAACTAGGTACAAAAAGCCTGAATGTTACAAAAACAACAAGAGCCATAAATAAAAATGCAAATAAAACAGCATACAACATCTCTTTGTAGAAAGATTCCCCTAAACTGCTCCCAACCTCTTCTATACTGTAATTATTCTCATCTAATTTTATATTTAATCTCTCTTCTAATGCTTTTTTTAATTCATCTTGTTTTATATCGCTTGTTTCTATAATAAAACCAGTAATCTCTGAAGTTCCAAGACTACTTAAAATTCTTGTATTGACATCAACATTATCAAATTTACTAATCAAAAAATTATTCAGTTCACCTGCATCTATTCTCTCTTTATAATAAACAGTTGCCGTAATCCCGCCCTTTAAACTAACCTCTTTATTTATTATATCGCCATTAACCCTGTAAAAATTATAGATAAGAATTATACTAAGTATCAATACTATCATAGGAATTACCAATAATTTTTTATAATTCTTATTGTAAAAATTCCAAAATTTACCCTGTTTTTCTTCCATACCCAATCTTATTCAGAACTTATTTAAATAATTTGTTGAAAAAACCTTTAAATACCTATTATAATATATAATAATACATGATAGAAGTCTTGCGTTTGGACCATAGACTAAAAAGAGATGCAAGACTTACAACTCATGTCGCTCTTGTTTCTAGGGCTTTTGGAGCTTCAAAAATTTATTACTCTGGCCAGCAAGACCCATCTTTAGAAGATTCAATAAAAAAAATAACCAAGAACTGGGGAGGTTCCTTTAAAATAGAGTATACAAAAAACCCATTAAAATTATTCCAAACAAAAAAGACAATAGTGCATCTAACAATGTACGGCTTGCCAATACAAAAAAAGATACCCGAAATAAGAAAGCACAAAAATTTATTAATCATTGTTGGTGGTTCAAAAGTACCAATTGAATACTACAAATTATCAAATTTTAATATCTCAATAACAAACCAACCGCACTCAGAAGTATCTGCATTATCAATCCTATTACACGAATACTTTAAGGGCAAGGAATTAAACATAAATTTCAAAAATGCCAAACTAAAAATAATACCCCAAGAACAAGGAAAAAAACTAAAATCATAATGTTTATATATTAAAATAATAATTAGAGTATATAAAAAGAGGATGATTATATGAAGAAATTATTACTAATATTATTGATACTATTATCTTCAATTATATGTGTAAATGCAGACCAAAAATCAATAGATATCTCACTATCTTCAACGCAATTTAAACAGGATCAGCAATTGACAGGTTCTTTAACACTAAATAACTTAGGTACTCTGCCTAAATCAACAAAAATTGTATCCTATATAAACAGCAACAAAGTTTCAGAAAAAACACTATTCGAAATAATAAACAAGTCAAATTTAAATATATCTCTATTATCTGAAACTTACGGAACAGATTTTTTATCAGATTCAAAAACAATTGATTTTACTTCCAATTATTTGACTGAATTAATAGCAATAAAATTACCAAGAGATTCAATCATAAAGGACTCACAAATCGGTTTATCAAGCCAGTTAAATAAATCTGCAGACCATTTAAAAATCGATATTGGAA
>CAYIWE010000073.1:0-2743 GCA_964367025.1 Candidatus Woesearchaeota archaeon | reverse complement strand
CCATAATCAGCAACAACAAAATTACCAATATAAATAGGAATTCTCTCTTTATTCATAGGATTAATTGCATAACTGCCGGTGAAAATTCCCTCTTTTTCTAAAACATCCTTATCACTTGTCGACCTAATTTTTTTCAAAAAGATTTCAACTTCTTTTTTTTGTTTATCTTTAACTAAATCCATTAACTTAGAATGTTGACTGGATATAACCATAAAAGTAACTCCAAAAATAGTATCAGGTCTAGTTGTAAAAATCTTCCACTTTTTCCCATCAATCTCAAAATCAATTTCAGTTCCATAACTCTTACCAATCCAATTTTTCTGCATTGTTTTAACATCTTCAGGCCATTCTTTTAATTCATCAATAAAATCATAAAGTTCTTCAGCATACTTTGTAATTCTAAAAAACCACTGTTCCAAGTGTTTTACCTCAACATTAACATCTTTATGTCTCCAGCATTTACCATCGTGAACCTGTTCATTCGCTAAAACTGTATTGCATTTTTTACAAAAATTAACAGGAGCCTTTTTTCTATAAACCAATCCTTTCTCAAACATTTTAAGAAAAATCCACTGATCCCACTTGTAATAATCAGGAGAATGACTTTTAATCATTCTAGACCAATCATAACTTAATCCAAGAGCTTTTTGCTGTATTATAAAACTCTTAATTGCATCTTCTGTAAACTTTTTGGGGTGTGATTTATTCTTTATAGCTGCATTTTCAGCAGGTAAACCAAAACTATCAAAACCCATTGGATATAAAACATTAAAACCCCGCATCCTTTTAAATCGTGCATAAGTATCCCCAATAGTATAATTCCTAGAATGACCCATATGTAAACCCCCACCACTAGGATAAGGGTACATCTCTAAAACATAGAACTTATTTTTTTTATTTTCTTTACTTTCAAATATTTTATTTTTTTCCCATCTACTCTGCCATTTCTTCTCTATTTTTTTAAAATCAATACCATTCATAATAAAAAATAATGAGTAATAATTTAAAACCTTTATGGTTGTTTTCTTAAAGAATCAAAATAACCCTCTAATCTACCTACATCTTCATCTGACATAATTTCAGATTTGGGTTTATTCCCACCCACAGACAATACAGGTTCTTCTAAGTCACTTGGAATACTACCATTTAAAAGAGTAAAATAAGCTAATGATTGGTCTCCTTTTCCATTTCTCCAAGCCTCTAATCTAAGTTTAGTTGTTTCATAAGGTATTTCTAAATACTGCCCGGGTCCAACCTGTACAGTTTTACCAAAAAGATAATCACCCAAACTACCGTTAATTGTCCCTTCTAAACCAACAATACTCTGTTCCAAAGAGAAAATTTTATTTGGGTCCACAAAAAATTCACTATTTTTAGGACAAACACTATAAAAAATAAGTCTCTTCCTACCATAAGCCACTTTACTATTTTTAGTACCATCAATTCTAAATCTAACATGAGTGGGTATTAAACCAGTTTCTTCTCTTGAAGAATAGAACTCAACCTCTACAGGTCCTTCTTCGATTTCTGTTAAATCTATAGTTTTAACAGTTTTCAAACCAATTTTTTCATTCATTTTTAACCTCATAAAAAATTCTTGCAGCAAAATAACAACACACCAGAAACCCGAAAAAAACCGAGATAAAGATGCGCTTTTTAAGCAACAAGAATTGACATAAATTTGCCTACTTTAACCTTACAATGATTAAATTTTATTAGGCAATTACTCATGAAAATAACAAAAACACAAATTATATATAAAGGTTTTGGAATTTATCCACCTATGGGCCTGTAGCGTAGCCTGGATAACGCATCAAAGGAAATAAAACTTTTTCAAAAGTTTGCCTGTGTAAGCCTTCTAATTCCAGGAGATAGCTGGGGATCGTCGGTTCAAATCCGACCAGGCCCGTCCACATACAAAAAGAAAAGATTATAAAGATTATTCTGCTATTTTTCACATATCGGACAGGTACCCAAGTGGTTAAGGGGACCGCCTGCAGAGCGGTTATTCGGGGGTTCGAATCCCTCCCTGTCCTTAAAAGAGTATAAAAAGAATTACTTTTCAACACGACCAGAAAGTCTATCAAGATAGTCTTTTTCTAAATTACTTATTGTCTTATTTTGTTCTTTAAGTAACAATTCTAATTCTATTCTTTGATAACGTCTATGAAAAACACAATCTCCTGGATATTCCATAACATTCTTACCAAACTCACAAACATATTGATATCTACACCTTCTTTCTAAATTTGCAGAATCATCTTGTGAATCTGGGTCCATTTTTCTAAAAGAAGAATTCTAAATTTATAAACAATTCTATTTTAAAATATCGCCACTTAAATTTATATATCAAACATCCTATAATTAAGGTATATAAAGTTTTAGTATGCTGCTTGTGGTTGTAAAGAATAACCAAAAAAACCTTCAAGAAAATTACTTGTTTTCTCAGTAAATTTATCCTTTATTCTTTCAGTTAAGGATCTTTTTCTTATTAATCTTTCCATAACATTAATATCAACAGTAGGTGTGAATAAATTTGTTAATCCTTTACTCTCAAAACAGTAGCCAACATCACTGGCAGCCTGAGCAATACTAATTGGCCTATACTCAACACCTTTCATTTTTTTAGCAATATTCATAATAGTATTATCCATAGTAATAGTCATTCTATCCAATTCACCAGTAACTAAATTATAATTAGTTCTTCTCTCATCATGAACATCTACCAATAAATTAACTAAAT
>CAYIWE010000072.1:0-2784 GCA_964367025.1 Candidatus Woesearchaeota archaeon | reverse complement strand
TATTTTTGAACCTGTTGTTACAAAAAGTATTGAAGCTAAAAAGTCAGCTGACTTGCCAAAATTAATTGAAGTTTTAAAACACGTTGCTAAAGAAGATCCTACTGTTGTTATAGAAATTAATGAAGAGACAGGTGAGAATTTGATAAAAGGTATGGGTGAATTACATTTAGAAGTTATTGAGAATAGAATAGTGAGAGAGAAAGGTGTTGATGTTGTTACCAGTAAACCAATTGTTGTTTATAGAGAGAATATTTTAAGGAAAAGTATTGAAGTAGAGGGAAAAAGCCCTAATAAACACAATAAATTTTACTTTATAGTTGAGCCTTTGCAAGATGAAATTTATGATGCTATTAAAAAAGGTGAGATAAGCGAGGGAAGAATAAAGAAAAAAGATAAAGATATTGTAGAAAAGTTAAGAAGTTTTGGTATTGATGCTAAAGAAGCTAGTCGTTATAGGGATATATTTAAAGGAAATGTTCTAATAGATAATACTAGGGGTATTGTTCATATTGGTGAAATTATTGAAATGGTTATGGATGGTTTTGAAGATGTAATGAAAGCAGGTCCATTAGCAAGAGAACCGGGTGTTAAAGTTAAAGTAAGATTGATGGATTGTAAATTACACGAGGATGCTATTCATAGAGGTCCTGCTCAAGTTTTACCTGCTGTTAGGGATCCAATAAGAGAGGCTATGGTTAATGGCGGTGCTGTTATATTTGAACCGTATCAAATAATCCAAATTGAAGCACCTGTTGAGTTTTTAGGAAATATTAGTAAATTAGTACAGAATAAAAGAGGACAGTTGTTGGATATGTTACAGGAAGGAAACCATATAAGTGTTAAGGCTAAATTGCCTGTTGCTGAAATGTTTGGCTTAACCTCTGAACTAAGAAGTACAACTAATGGACGTGGAAGCCATTATTTAGTTGATCAGGGTTATGAAAAATTACCAGAGAGTTTACAAGAAAAAGTGATTAGACAGATTAGAGAGAGAAAGGGTTTGAGTAATGAGTAAATTATTTAGAGTTCTATGATTTATGTAAGAAAAGAAGGAAGAGAGGATATTGTTGCGTATGAAGAGTTATATTACGAATTAGTTCAAAAGTATAAGAGTTTGGATTATCCACTTGAAATTTTTGAATGGAACTTTATTGGTGAATGTGCGTGGATTCCAAGAGCTATAGCAAGTGTAAAAAATCGATACCTTCTTTCAGCGGTATCTTTTGAAAGGGATTATATGGGATTTTTTATAAACCACTTATGTAAAATGGAATCTGAATTATTAAGATTAGAAAAGGAGATTGAAATTGGAAATAGGACATTGTGATGATAATTGTGAATGTAATTGTAATGATATACCAAAGCATAAAATGTGCCAATTAACTAAAAAAGCACATAAATTTGATTTAGAAAAGGTTAAAAAATTGACTTCTAACCCGAGATATATTTGTAAATGCTGTGGAAGAACGGCAAATAAAAAAGAGAATTTGTGCAGTCCTGTTTCATTACATTAATTTTTTGTTTAAAAAGTAATCTAAGAATAAGACTTTTTAAACAAAGCCAAATAAACCGCTTATGTAAAATGGAATTGAATTATTGAGATTAGAATTTGATGTAAGATTTGAACAAAAAAAAGAAATTGAAATAAGATGTCTTTCTAAAGTAGTAACAAATAGAAAGGTTTATAAACTAAAGATAATTTTTAAGATTAAGATTTTTATAGGGTGTAAATAAATGGTAATTAAGAAAAACACAAAAGCAAAGCCAAATGTAAAAGAAGAATGCAAATGGTGGGGGATAGGATTGATTATTGCAGGAATAATCCCTTTTATTTTTCCGGAAATATTAGATGTGGCTACTGGCGTTATCGTCTTAATTTTAGGAATTATTACCTTAATATTTAGACAAAGATGGAATCTAGCTTTAATAGGAGTACTTATAATTTTGATAGGGGTAGTTAATATTATAGGTACGCTAATTGTTCAAGAACAATATGAGTTTTTATTTCTTGGGATTATACAACTTTTAATCGGTATAGACGCATTAAATAAATATCACAAATTAGAGAAAAAAGGAATTATAAAGGGTTAAAGAAAGAAGTAAAAAAAGCTATCCAAAGACTTGGGTGAGGAAAAAGACGTTTTATTTATTCCTTTTTTATGTTCCTAAAATTCTTTAAAAAAAATAAACCAAAACATTTATAAAGGACGGCTTTTTACTTTTTTGAGTAGTTTCAATACCTTCTCAGGAAGAAACGTTCACAAAAGAATTAAGAGGTTATAAGAAAAAATGGCAAAACAAAAACCACACATAAATTTAGTATTTGTTGGTCATGTAGACCACGGAAAGAGTACATCAGTTGGTAGACTATTATTTGATAGTGGAGTTATAACTGAACAAGCTATGAGAAAATTAAAAGAAAAAGCCCAAGAATTAGGTAAAAGCGGGTTTGAATTCGCATTCGTTATGGATAATTTAAAAGAAGAAAGAGAAAGGGGTGTTACAATAGATTTAGCTCATAAAAAGTTTATTTCTGATAAATACGAGTACACTATTATAGATGCTCCTGGTCACAAGGATTTCATTAAAAATATGATTACTGGAGCAAGCCAGGCTGATTGTGGAATACTTGTTGTTGCTGCTGCAGAGGGTGTAATGGCACAAACAAAAGAGCATGTTTTCTTATGTAAAACACTAGGTGTTAATCAATTGGCTGTTTTAGTAAATAAGATGGATGTTGTTAATTTTGATGAGAAAAAATATAATGATGTTAAAGAAAAAATA
>CAYIWE010000071.1:0-2798 GCA_964367025.1 Candidatus Woesearchaeota archaeon | reverse complement strand
TATTTGTATTTTCAGCCTCTTAAAACAACAAAATTATTCATTCCTCTGCGTTTTCGTTCAATAAGTTGTTTTGCTTCGAGTTTGTCAAGGAGTCTTGTAATTCCAACCTTTCCAATACTTAATTTTTCCATTAAATCTGCCTGAAAGATTCCGCCGTTTTCTTTTTGCAATAAATCAACTAACTCTTTTTCTTTTTTATCCAATCCATCTAAATTCAATTTCTTTCTTTTCTCTTTTATTGTTTTAACTACAATTCTTTCTTTTGGTTTTGAAAATAGAAGGAATAAACCAATTACAAAAACTATCGCAACAATGCTCAAGCTTATCCCTGTCTGAACCTTTAAATTAGAATACATTTCACAACTTGGTCCATGAGAACAGGTAAGTCCAAGATTATCTTTTATAACTGAATTAAATAAAAGAACTATAATTGCCATTACAACTGCAAGTCCGATTATCAGCCATCCAACATTTTTATTATCCATTTTCTTAACCTTTATCTGTCTTAAACAAAATCAACAAAAACGAAGTGTTTTTATTTGCTTTAAGAGAATGAACTGAGTTCTCTTTCATAAATATAAAAACATTTTTCTGCATTTTAATATCTTTCCCTTCCAGATTAAAAACTCCCTTTCCCTCAATTATATAAACTATCCCTGGTCTCGTTGATGTGTGCTCAGATATCCTTGCTCCACTGCACATACAAAACAAAGTTGCATCTGTCTTTTCATTATCAATTATCTTTTTGCTTAATATCCCTTCAGAAGGATATTCAATTAATTTTTTTATATCTTTAATCATTTTCAACTAAATTTCCTATTTACTCTTTCAATTATCTTATCTTTTAATCTATATGGACGTTTTAATAATGAAACAAATGCCTTGATGTCAATTATAGGTATAAACATTTCAGTCATTAACTGGTATTTAGTTAGATAATGAGGTTTAAATTTTTTGCTTATTTCACTAATATCATTAAATCCATACTTTATAATTTTAATATTCTCTTTTGAAGATAACAAAGACAAATAAGGAACATCATCAAAACCACAAATCTTACTTGCAATTTTGTCTAAAGCTAAACCATCTAAACTTGTCATAGCAATTCCTAATTCAACTTTACTCCCCAGCAAAGGACCTTCTCCTTCCATTCCTTCATAACCATCTAAAATGCATAAGTCGGGTTTTGTTTTTTTAAGTACATTAATAAGATTGCTCCATCTGAGTTTGTTGCTATTAACATATTTGTTAAGAAACAATCTTTCATACATTCTTAAAGCATGTATGCTCGACCTATTTTTTATTACGCATCCCAACATATTTTTTAAACATCCAGTATACACAAAAGTATTGTGTGTTTTTGGCAAGGCAATAGAAATACTAAAAGCTTTTTTTGGCAATAAAGAGACTTTGCCGTCAATTACCTCCCCATCTAACATTTCGAAATTTATGCTTTCTGTTTCAAATTCAGTCAAGTCAGAAAATTTAATTTTAGGAAATTTTTTTAATACTCCTTTATAATAAATTCCTTTTAATCTTTCAAAGACAAAACTATTATCCCCTACAATGATCTCATCAAACTTGTTATAAAAAATGTCTAAAACAGTTTCTAAAGCCTCAGGATGTGTGCATGCTAAAGGCAATTTGACATCGATAGCATTTATCTTAATAAAAAGTTTATCTGATTTTTTAGCTTTTATTGCTTTTTCTATATCTTTCCAAATAAGATTAACAGCTATTTTAATATTTTCTTTTCTATTCTTACCTTTAACAATTGATATTCTTGGCATACTAAAAAATTTTATATAACTTTATGAACTTTTTCTATATTTCTCCATAAAAAGATAACAATAATAATATAAATTAAATAACTTAAAACCTCAATCAGCGACGGATCGCCATTATACCCAAACAATCCTTTTAAGACGCTTCCAATATATCCTTTTTCATGCAACAGAGGATAGGTTCCATCAGAATTTAGTGGCGGATTTATATCCCAAATATGTTCTATTAGTGTTGGAATAATTGATGCTTCTTGAAGTTCGTGAACGCCGTGAGCAACTAGTCCTGCAGCAAAAAGAATCAATAGTATGCTGGTAATATTAAAAAATTTCTTTAAATTTACTTTCATAGAACCGACAAAAATAGCATATCCTAAAAATATCGCCGCTAAAATTCCCATTATCGCACCAAACATTGTAGAATTTGTAGAGATAAAACTAGCAGCACCCAAAAATATTACAGTTTCAATACCCTCTCTTAAAATTGATATAAACACCAAAAAGAACAATCCAAATCTTTGAGCACTATCAATTTTCAAACCAACTTTTTGCTCCAACTCCTTAGCAATGTGTTTTTGTTTCATCATCCAAAGAATCATTGTAGTTAAAAGAACTGCACCAATCAACATAGTTATTCCTTCAAATATTTTCTCTGCTTTTCCTTCAAAACCCCCAGCTAGGAAGTTAAATAAGAAAGCGCCAATAATACTCACCACAATTCCAAAAATTATTCCAATATAAACAACGTTATTATATTTTGATTGCTTCGTTTTATAAAGATAACTTAAGATAATTCCAACAACTAAAGCAGCCTCTAATGTTTCTCTAAATGTTATTATAAATTCTGCTATCATTTTCTATCTTTCTCAATTTTTTTAACAAAAGTCAAATAACTCTCAATCTCTTTTTCCCTATCTTCCCCAATCTTTTCAAATTTGCTTAACATTTCTTTTTTTATGTCATTGCTTAATGCTTCTTCTGCCATTGGATAAAGAATATTATTTTCTTTAAATATAT
>CAYIWE010000070.1:0-2977 GCA_964367025.1 Candidatus Woesearchaeota archaeon | reverse complement strand
AAAGAGACTATGGTCCTAGAAGCAGTTAAAAAAAGGATTATAAAAAGAATCATAAATTTGATTCTAAATGTTTCTGATAAAAATCTAGTTAAAGCTATTGAAATAGGTGAAAGATTCTTCATTAAAAATAAAGATATTTTAAGTCAAACAAAAACTCTTAAAAAAGCTTTTAAAGAAAACCACCCATCACTGCAGTTAGTTAAAAACACATTCAAAAGAATCTCACCAAATTGCAGAAACAAATTAATTGAAAATTTCTTTATTAATGCAGGAATCTTTGGTTCTCAAAAACAAAAAAAACTCAAAAAAAAGCTTGGCTTTGGTTTACCCTTCTTTTTTGTAATTAGTCCAACAGCAAAATGCAACCTAAGCTGTGTTGGTTGTTACGCTCACGAATATGCAAAACACAAAGGTCTTAGTTTTAGAGAGGTAGATAGAATTCTAAAAGAAGCAAAACAATTAGGAATATATTTTATTACTATCTCCGGTGGAGAGCCATTCATATGGCCGCACCTATTCAAAATGTTTGAAAAACACAACGACATGTACTTTCAAATATACACCAATGGAACTCTAATTAACAAAGATGTTGCAAAAAGACTAGCCAAAGTTGGTAATGCAGCTCCAGCCATTTCAATAGAAGGTTTTGAAAAAGCAACAAATAAGAGAAGAGGAAAAGATACATTCAATAAAATAATGCAAACAATGGACAATTTAAGAGAAGCAGGTGCTTTATTCGGATTTTCAGCCACAGTTACAAAACTAAGTGTAGAAGACTTAATGTCAAATGAATTTATTGATTTAATGATTAAAAAAGGCTGTTCATTTGGTTGGTACTTCCAGTATATACCAATCGGAAAGAAACCAGACACAAGTTTAATGGCTACACCAGTTCAAAGAAATAAATTAAGAATAAAATTAAACAAAATAAGAAATACAAAACCTATATTCATTGGTGATTTCTGGGATGACGGTCCTTTTGTGGGCGGTTGCATTGCAGGTGCAAGGCAAAAAGGTTACTTTCACATTAATTGCAATGGTGATGTTGAACCCTGTGTTTTCTTCCAATTCTCAGTAGACAATATCAAAGGAAAAAAATTAATTGATGTAATTCAATCTCCATTCTTCAAAGCAATACAAAAAGCACAGCCATACTGCAAAAACAAAAACCTGCTTGCTCCCTGTGCAATAATAGATTACCCACATATATTAAGAGGGATTGTTGAAGAATACAATGCAAAACCAAGTTATACAGGAAGCGAAGATATAAAAAGTGATTCAAAGGTAGTAAAATTCTTAGACAAATACGGAAAAGATTTCAGAAAAATAACAGATCCTATTTGGGAAAAAGAACTAAGTAAAAAATACAAACACTGGAAAGACAGACCATAACTTTTATAAACCTAAATCTTAATTTAATACTAATGTTTAAAGAAGAATTAACCAAACTTCTAAAAAAAGAATTAAAAGACTTCTCCTTAGAAGTACCACCAAATCCAATTTTTGGGGATTATGCTATAAACTGTATAAAAATAAAAAAGGATCCAAAAGAGTTAGCTAAAAAAATAAGGGTTGATAAGGGCTTACCCTTATTAATAGAAAAAACAGAGGTTAAAGGACCATACTTAAACTTCTTCATAAACAAAGAACTTCTAGTAAAAAAAACAATAAATAATATACTAAAACAAAAATCAAAATACGGCTCACAAGACATAGGAAAAAATCAAAAGATAATGATAGAGTTCAGTTCTCCAAATGCAAACAAACCGCTACATATTGGCCATTTAAGAAACAACATAATCGGTATCTCTCTATCAAATTTACTAGAATTCACAAATCATAAAGTGATAAAAGCCAATTTGATAAATGACCGAGGAATTCACATCTGTCAAACAATGTTGGCATATAAAAAATACAATAAAAAACCAACCACAAAACCAGATCATTTTGTAGGTGAACTTTATGTCTTATTCAATAAAAAATTAAAAGAAGATCCAAAACTAGAGCAAGAAGCACAGGAATTACTAAAAAAATGGGAGAAAAAAGATAAAGAAACAATTCAGCTATGGAAAAAAATAACTTCCTGGTGTATAGATGGAATTAAAGAAACTTACAAAAATACAAACATAAATTTTGATGTATGGTTTTATGAATCAAATTTTTATAATAAAGCATCACCAATAATAAAATACGGTTTAGAAAAAAAAGTATTCAAAAAAGAACCTGATAATTCAATAACAATTGATTTAGAAGATTACCATTTAGGTAAAAAAACAATTTTAAGGAGTGATGGAACCTCTATTTATTTCACAAATGATTTGGCTTTAACTAAATATAAATTTGAAAAATATAATTTAAATAAATCCTTATGGGTTGTTGCTTCTGAGCAAAACATGTATTTTAAGCAGTTATTCAAAACTTTTGAATTATTAAATTATAAATGGTCTAAAAATTGTTATCATCTCTCTTACGGCTTAGTGCATCTACCAGAAGGAAAAATGAAATCTAGAGAAGGGAGAGTAATTGACGCAGATAACTTGCTAAAAGAAACAATAAAACTAGCAAAAGAAGAAGTTAAAAAAAGAAAAATAAAAAATAAAATAGAAAAAAGAGCTAAATCAATAGCACTGGCAGCAATAAATTACTCATTAATAAAACCAGATATCCAAAAAGATATTTTATTCAATCCAGAAAAAGCAATTTCTTTTGAAGGTGATACTGGCCCATATATTCAATACGCTTATGCAAGATGCACATCAATCTTAAAAAAAGCTAAAAAAATAGAAAACAAAATAGTAAAACCAGAAGAACCAGAAGCAATAGAATTAGTAAAATACTTGTCAATTTTCCCAGAAATAATAAAAGACTCAGCAACAAAACTAAAACCAAACTTACTAGCAAATTATGTTTACGAATTATCACAAAAATTCAGCAATTTTTATGAAAAATGTCCTTGCATAAATGAACCAAATAAAAA
>CAYIWE010000069.1:0-2987 GCA_964367025.1 Candidatus Woesearchaeota archaeon | reverse complement strand
ACACCATCTTCATTCCAACAATCTTTAAACCAGCATCCTCAAATCTAGAAATAATCTTGCCAACTAATCCTCTCTCTACACCATCTGGTTTTATCAAAACTAAAGTTCTTTCAATCATTTTTTAATAATTCTAAAACAATTTTACCATTTGGAGTGATCACATAGGATTTACCATCAGCTATGTTGGTAATAAACTCCAATCTTTCTAAATTTTCAACATATGTTCTTAGATTGTCACTCAATTTAATTCTGCTTTTAATCTCTTCTTCACTTAAAAAAACATCCTCTTCAATTAACCTAAGAACCTCAATTTCATAATGATTTAAAATGGTTTGTCCATTGTCTCCAAAATTATTAACAATATAATTTGCTACACCATCACTATCAGTACAATATCTAACCCCCATTTTACTTTCCACCTTTTTCATAAAAAGTAGTCCACTTTAACTTTCTAGGATTCCTCTTTAGTTTTAACATATTTTTCTCGCATTTCATAGAGCAAAAATATAAGGATTTACTCTCTTTGCTGATAAAAACCTTGCCTGTGCCTCTCTCAATATCCTTTCCGCAAAAACTGCACTTGCTCATTCCTTCCTGCCCTGGCTCATTTTTCTAGCTTCTATTTCTGTTTCTCTCAACATCAAAACATCTCCAATCCTGACAGGACCTCTAACATTCCTTCTTAATACTTTTCCAGCATCTCTTCCTTCCATCACTTTACACCTAACTTGTATTACCTCTCCTCTTGTTCCAGTTCTTCCAATAACCTCTTCTACGGTAGCAGGATAAGCACCCTTCTCTTCTCTTTTTACTTTTACTATCTCTCTTTTAGCCATTTTATTTCTTTACTTTTTTTACGCCCTCTATAATCTCTTTAATCAAACCCTTTCCATCACCCTCATTTAATATTGCAACACTGGAAGTTGAAACATGTAATCCAACAGCAGCCCCCAAATCCTCTTTGCTTGGAACAGGAACACACAAAATTTCCTTTTCCTCGCATAAAGGAGGAATATGCATTATAATCTCAACAGGATTTATATCTTCTGCAACAACAACTAGTTTTGCATTGCCTCTTTCAACCTCTTTTGTAACCTCATTAGTTCCTTTTTTTATCTTGCCAGTATTTTTAGCAATCTCAATAAGCTGGTAAATCTTATTGGTTAATTCCTTATCAATCTTAAACTTAAACAATTCCATTTTAACCTCCTATCATTGGTTTTAAAGAAGTAATAATAGGTTATTTAAAAACCTTTTGTTAATTCTCTCATAAAACTCTATTTTCTTTGATATATTATAACTATGTTTATTGCAGTAAACCCTAAACTTTCTCAAAACATTACCTATATGAACCCACCCACACTATATCTTATGATTAAACAATTTCTTTAGGGGTATAACCTACAATAGAGTAGTGAAAAAAGAAAGGTTTATATATTAATTACCATAAAGTAGTGTAAAATAGTGTAAATACTTACAAGATGAAACAAAAATTGAGTATAACCATAGACAAAGAGAAAATAAAACTTATTGAAAAACTCTTAGAAGATGGTAGATTTAGAAGTAAATCCCATGTTTTGGAATATAGTTTGAATAAGTTATTAAGGGAGAAAAAATGACTGTATATAAAAATTCAACAGAATTAATGCAATTAAGTGGAATACCCATTTATATGAATGATTTAGTAGATGCTTGTTTACTTAGTAAATTAAACCTATTCTTGCAAGGTGATACTGGAAGCGGTAAAACACAGCTTGCTGCTGATACAATGTCTTATTTCCCAGATAAAAGTGTTTTTATTCTTGGTAGGAATGATATGGATGTAAGAGATATCTTTCAACAGGTTAATTTAAATGCACTTAGAACCGGTAAATCAAGTGCAGAAATAAAAGAATTAACAGATAAAGTAGGTTATCATCTAATTGTAGTTGATGAACTTACAAATTGTGTGCCTGCAGTAAGAGCTCAATTGTTTAATTTATTTGACGGATATATTGAAATAAATGGTGAAAGATATGATATTGGGGCAGGTTATTCACTTGGAATTGCAACAGGTAACCTAGGTCAAAAATTCACAGAATCTTCAAACGATTTAGGAAGAGCATTAAAAGATAGAATGCACGTCATTGTTGATACAGATTATTTTAAACCAACCCCATCAGATACACTGGAAATTCTTGCAGAAAATACAAACCCAAGGGTAGAATTTAGTAATGGTAATGACAGGAGTGAAGAAATTGTGGAAAGTTCAAAAGAGTTAAGATCTAGAAGAGTACCACTTAATAAATTTCTTATTGCTAATTACTTTGTTCACGGATTAGATTACTGTGAAGGACCTGGCGGAGAAGCAAAAAGTAAGACAAGGATGAAAGACGCATGGCCAAATCAAATAACAAATCACGGTCGTGGTTCTGATGAAGCCCTTATCTTTCCAAGTTCTATGAGGGCTGCTAAATCTATAACTATACTATCACAAGCTCTTGATGATATTGCAAAAAGAAAGGGAGCAGAAACAGTGGACCCATTTGAATCTATGACACAGGCGTATAAATTTGTATCAGCAAATTCAGGGGGTTTAAATGAAGCCTCAGTTCAAGCAAATTATTATGGTGATAGGTACAGTGCAATAGATGAACTAATCATTACTACAAGAGCACAATTTGATCGTGAAGCAGAGAAAATCGCTTCGGGGTTGGAAATGGTAAATTCTGGAAAACTTGACGAAAGAGTTTTGAGTTTATTTGATAAGAGGTGGGGATTTATGAGAGATATACTCCAAGGTCTTTTGAACAAATCAAAAACACATACAGGAGATTTACAAGAGAATGAGAATAGAAATACCTAAGGAATTCATGGGAAGACCAATAGAAGGTGCAACTGAAAGACTTTTTGGTAAACAAGATTCTACCACAATAACACCACAACCAATAATACAACAACCCCAAGATTTATCAGGATTTATCTACGTACCATCTATCGGTCTTTAC
>CAYIWE010000068.1:0-3005 GCA_964367025.1 Candidatus Woesearchaeota archaeon | reverse complement strand
TATGAAAATGCCAAGAATAATCAATATTAATATGATAAATGAAGAAGAGATTATTAAAGAGATGAAGAATGGGAAGATATTTATTTACCCTACTGATACTATTTATGGTTTAGGGTGCAATGCTTTGGATTCTTTTGCTGTTAGAAGAATAAGGGAGATAAAGAGAAGATCACAAAAACCGTTTTCTGTTATTGCACCAAGCAAAGAATGGATATTCAAGAATTTTAAAGTTCTTAAAAAAGAACATGTTAACAAATTACCAGGACCGTTTACTTTTATTTTAGAGAGAAAAGCAAGCAATTCTGTTGCTAGGGAAGTTTCTAGAACTAATTCTGTTGGTGTTAGAATACCAAATTGTAAATTTACTGAAATTGTTAGGAAAGCTAAAATCCCCTTTGTGACAACAAGTGTTAATATTAGCGGAAGAAAGTATGCTACAAGCATTAAAAACATTGAAAGAGAGATTTTTGATAGAGTTGATATCATTATAGAAAATGGAATTTTAGATAGAAAACCAAGTGTTTTATTAGATTATAGAGAGGGTATACCCAAGATAGTTAAAAGATAGTTTTGAACAATACAAAAATTTATATTTTACCTTGTTTTATTGTTCTAAAATGAAAATAGAAGATCTTGTGGTTCTTATGTATTCACCTAATGTGTGTTATACTAAAGTTGTTGAATTTAGAGAGAATAAAATTAAGGGTTTAACAGTTGATATTGAAAAAGGAGTATGGTCTTATCGTGGTCTTGAAAATTTACTTATCAATACTGTTAATATTTCTATTGGTTGTTCTAGATGCACTTTGGATAGTAGATACGGTGTTATTGGTGTTTATGACAGAGAAAATATAAACCATCTTGGTAATATGGTTTCTAATGGGATAGAAGCAACAAGGGATAGGTTTTCATTGGTTGATGATGATTAATAAAAAGTTTTAATTTCTAAAAACTATTAGTTAATAATATTATTAAACAATAAATTTAAATACTAAAGATAATACTAAAAATAAAGATGAAACGGCAAAAGCAAGGAGGTTTTCTAAATCAAAATGACTCAGAAAGAGCTATCTAAAAAGAAAGTAAAAATCAATGGTGTTAAAGTTGAAATAGAGTATGATAGTAGTAAGTTAGATATACCTACACATAGCGTTTCTTCTATTGTTGTAGACGATAAAAACCTAAAAAAGATATCAAGTAGGGTTATTTTTCTTTAAGTTTTTCCAAAATTCTTCCATAGAATAAACTCCATCATAGGCTTTTTTCCATCTTTCTAAATTTTTATCCTTTTCTGATGTTATAAGGGGGATCTTAAGTTTTTGTGCTGTAATAATATGAAGACCATCATTAAAACTAAGATCATGTTTTAATATCCAATTAATTAAATCATGGGTTATTCTGATATCTTTAACTACAACTGTTATTAGATTTTTACCAAAATTCTGTTTAAATGACGATAAGATATCATTGCCTTCCTCAAATGTTTTATTAAACTTTTTTGTTAACCTTTTCCTAATCTCAAATTCTGTCAATGGAGATATTACAAAAATAACATTAAGCTTTAATAGATCTTTTAATCTTTTATTTGGTCTAAATTTTTCTTTCCAATAATCTTCTTGAATTGATTTAATAACCTCTCCACAAATAAAAGAGCTATTGATATAACAATATAAACTTCTCATTCTTAGGATTTTTAAATAGAGTGTCAGATATAAAAACTTTACTACCTTTTTTATAGTTTTAATAAAAAGTTTTAAATATTTAAAAGTATTCTAAATTTTTATGAAAAGGGGTTTGATATTGTTTATATTTCTTTTATGTGTTAGTCTTGCTTATGCACAGAATTTTAGTGTTACGGATACTGCTATAAAAAGCACTATAAAGCCGGATGAAACTGCCCAATTTAAAGTGCTTGTAAAGAATGAGGGGAAATATGATTTATTTAAAATATCTGTTTTAAGTCCTGAATGGATTAGTGATTTAGATGAGTATTTGTTGTCTGTTTCTGGTGATGAAGTTGAATTTGCTAATCTAAATTTAAAACCTAAGAAAGATGTTGGTGTTGGTGTTAATAAAGTTGTTTTATTGATCAGTGCTGTTAATGACCAGAGCAGAAGTATGCAGTATCCTTTAAGTGTTAGTGTTGAAAATTATGAAAATATTGTTAGTACTGTTATTACTGTTCCTGATAGTATTGATGTTAGGAGTGAGGTTCCTGTTAAATTAAATTTTAAGAATAAAGGGCTTAAAGATTTAAAAAATATAGAAGTAAGATTGAGCAGTGATGGATTGAATAAAAGTTTTTTTATGGATTTAGGTTATAAGGGTGTTGCTGAGCAGGATATTCTTGTTAAATTTGACAAGAAAACAAAACCAGGGGAGCATGTTTTAAAAGTTGAAATCTTTGAAAATAGTAAATCTATTGGCAGAAACACTAAAAAAATAAAAATTGTTAATTCTATTGATGTAAAGGATAAAGAGGTTTTTGAAAAGGGTATTTTGTATAGTATTTACAAGGTTTCTAGGATTAATGATGGAAATAGTCTTAGTAAAGAATCTATTGTTTTAGAGATTCCTGCTGTAAAGGGATTTTTTTCCAGAACAACTCCTATACCTACAAGAGTTAAAGATGGGGTTTATACCTGGGAGTTTGAGTTAAAACCAGGGAAAGAGCATACTATAAGTGTTTATACTGATTATAGGCCTTTTGTTTTAGAGTTTTTATGTTTAGTATTATTTGTTGTTATGGTTTATGTTGTCATGAAGAATAAAGTTTCTATTAGAAAGAAGATTGAGGTTTTAATGGTTAATGGCGGAAAAAGGTATAAAATTAGTTTGTTTATTAAGAATAATAGAAAATATGATTTAAAAAATGTAAGAGTTATTGAGACTTTACCGGGTTTTCTTTATGCTTCTGAAGGAAATTGCAGTGTAAAACCAAGTAAAATTGTTAAACACATAACAGGAACTAATATAGAATGGGTTATTCCTGATTTTGAGAGTGG
>CAYIWE010000067.1:0-3009 GCA_964367025.1 Candidatus Woesearchaeota archaeon | reverse complement strand
GTCATGAGGTTGTTTAAATTAGTAGAATATTTAAATGTTACTATTTTAGAATGATTACCCCATAATTTTTAATTTTCCTTTAACTTCAAAAATTTCTCCTTCTTTTATCAACTCAGTTATTACAGTTTTAACTTCTCTATCATTTAAGTGTAATTCTTTGCTTATTTGAGTGGGGTCTACGCCTTCTTCTGATTCAAATTTATCAATTAGATTAAGAATTTTTTGTCTTGAAGTGTTTGATATATGGGTTATTTCTTCTACTGGTTGTTCTCCTATCTCTTGTGGTTTTATATTTACTTTTGAGATTTCTGATAATTCAAATTTTCGTAGTTTTAACCAGGATAAATTTACTTTTTTTATAATTTCTGGTAAAATAAATAATTGGTTGTTGTTTAATTTTGGTTTACCAATAACTATGATTATGTCTCCAATATTGATATCTGTTATTAGATGGGCATCATCTTTAAATGTTTTTACAAGTATTTTTGAAGAGCTATCGTCTATTGTTAGTGTAGAGTAGGTTCCATCTTCATTAATATATTTTGAGATTACTGTTGCTATTATATTCACTCTTGAAAGTTTTTTATTGTTTGTGGTTAAAACATAATTTGGTTCAATTGTTTCTGAGGCTTTATAAATTCCACTAGTCAATTCATTAATCCAAATTTTTTGAGCAGTTTGCCTTATTTGATTCTTTTCCATTTTATTAATGATATTGATAGAAAAAGTTTGTCCAATATAAGATTTCCTGTACTACAGACCTTATCAAAACCTATTGATTTAAAGATCCAGAATAAAGGACTTAAAATAATTGAAGCTAGAATAAAAAATATGCTGAATACTGCTAAAATAGTTGCTATTATACTTGAAGAGAGTAAAAATCCGATTATTAAATCAATCGGTACAGTAATGATCTCTGCAGCTGGAATAATAGATAGTAGGTCTATTAAAAATCCTAAAAATATTAAAAATGGGACTAAGAAAAATTTGAGAATTGGGTTAATTCTTGTTTGAAGCCCCATCAAACCAAAAGTTATAGCCATTAAAAAAGGAGTTATTACTTCTGGGAATTCAAGTATACCTATACCGTCAATAAAAGCTGCTAAAAAACCTAGAACCATTGGTGTTTGTGAAGATTTTGCTATTGATAAAATTATTAGCGTTCCTATTAAGATAAAAACAAAATTTAATGGGTGATCAATTAAATATTTAATTGATAGAAAAAGAGAAGTTATTATAAATTCTAAACACACATTTAAAGCCATGTTAATAAGAAAAACAAATAAGTTTAAAATAGTTTTTGTAAATTAATTAAATTCTTTGAATTTGTCCTCTTTTTGGTTCGAATACTTCTCCTGACTTTTTTAATTTTTCTATTACTTCCTCAACTTTACTTTCATCTATGTTTTTTTCTGCAGCTTCTTCTATTATGTTGCTTATTGGTATAATCTTAGTACTGAGTTTTTTTTCTAAATTTGTTATTATTTCTTGTATTGCAACAATTCTAGATCTTTGTGTAGCTGGTATTCCTGTTGATATTCTATCTATATCTAATTTTCCTGTTTCTGGGTCTAAACCAACTTCCATTAAACAAGAGCGTAATAAATTTATTGCTCTTTTTGCGTCTGTTTTTGTTACTTTAGTAGATAGTCTTGCTTTAGCTGAACCTTCAGCCAATCTTACTAGTGCTTCTAATTGACGTGCAGAAACCGGGATTGGTTTTATCAATTCATCTGATTCGGTTGGTGTATTCCTCAAAGTTACATAAAAATTCTTTATTTCTTCAACTGCCCCTTCTGGTAATTCTGGTTTTATTTTTTGTTTGGCATAAGATATATATTTTTTTAGTAAAGGTATTTGAATTTCTACTTCTAATTCTTGTGGGGATTTTTGTAGGTCTAAGATGTGTTTTGCAATTTTTTCATCTTTTATTTTATCTGGTAAATCTCGAATAGTGAATATCAAATCAAATCTATTAATTAGTGTTGGCGGTAAATCTATTTGTTGGGCAATTGGTTTATACGGATCAAATCTTCCGTATTTTGGATTTGCTGCAGCTAAAACAGTTGTTTCTGCTTTCAGGGTTGCTTGTATATTTGCTTTACTAATTGTTATTTGCTGTTGTTCTAATGCTTCATGTAATGCTGACCTATCATCTGGGGCCATTTTATCAAGTTCATCTAAACAAGCAATACCTTTATGAGCTAATACTAAAGCTCCTGCTTCTAGTGCCCATCCTCTAATAAATTCATCTTTGACTACAGATGCTGTAATACCTGCTCCTGAAGCGCCTTTTCCACTAATAAATCTGGCTCTTGGTGCTGCTTTAGAGATAAAAACTAAGATACTTGATTTTGCGGCTCCTGGGTCACCAACCAAAAGGATATGGGTATCACCTCTAGTTATAGTACCATCTGATTTTAATTTTCTTACTCCTCCCATTAATTGGAGTACTAAAGCCAATTTTATATTTTCGTGACCATAAATAGATGGTGCTATTGCATTTGTTAATTTTTCGTAAATCCCTGGATCTTTTGCTAATTCCTTAATTATTTCTTCATCTTCTTTACTTACATCAATCTCTTCAAATGTTTCTTCAACAGGTTCAATATAATTAGATTCTACCATTAGATCATATCTTATTGATTGTGCTCCTGTCCTTAATAGTATTGGAACCTCTCTAATAATTCCAAAAACTCTTATTTTACTCCCGGGGGTTGTTTTCTTTTCCATTCTCGGTTCGACTAAATCTTCTTTTAAGATTATGGAAATTCTTTTTGGTTGTTCTCCACCTTCTAAAGAGTCTGGAGATTCTTCGATTATTAATCTTTGAACATCAACTAAATCTTTAGAGAGTAACCTAAATCTACCTTTTCTTCCACAACTACACCTATAAGGTTCTTTGAATTTTTGTTCAATTTGGAGTATAGAAATAGTATTGCCACAAGAAGGACATTCAAATTTTGCTGATATTACTTGTGGCCTTACATCTGATGCTTGCCTTACTAT
>CAYIWE010000066.1:0-3061 GCA_964367025.1 Candidatus Woesearchaeota archaeon | reverse complement strand
AGTAGTTTTACCAGAAGCAGGAACACCATAAATACAACTTATTTCTTCTTTATACCCACCAATCAGTTCATCTAATCCCACAAAACCAGTTTTTATCATACTTAACAATAATATAATTTTACTTTAAATAGATTATTGAAGTATAATATAAACTTATTTACCACTCAATGAACTTAATCAAATATATTACTTAAAAATTAGAAGAATTCTTTAAATAAAATAATAATTATATTACCAAAGTGAAGAAGAGAATCATTGCCTTCATTATAGTTTTAGTTATATCTAGTTCTTTTTCATACGCATTCACATTTCCAAAAACAAACGTATCTATTTTCAGTTACCAAAACGGAAGTTTTTTTGAAGTATCAAATAGAATGATCCCAATAGAAGTTCAAAGCTCACAGCAATTAAAATTTGTAAGGTTTCAAATAAATGATAAGAAACCAACAACAATCTGTAGATATAATTGTTGGGACTTTAAAATTAAAAAACCACTCCCACGAGGCATGAACAACATAACAATAATTTTAGAAAACTTTGAAAATGAAAAACAAGAATATAAGTTCTTTATTTTAGTAAAAAAGTAACTATAGAATTCTAAGTCATATAGGTTATTGTGCAAAATTTCCTTACTTTATATGCAAAGCACTATAAACCAAAACATTTATATACAAGATGTGTATACTAGTGGTATACACAATATAAAACTTAAAATGTCAGATATCTTTGAAAATAAAATACTTTGTAATAATTGTAATAAAGAGATGAATAAAACTTCAATAATCAAAGACGGCTTTCAATTAAGAGCATTACAATGCCCAAAATGCAATAAACTAAATTATCACCCATTAGATTTACAAGATTACGAAAACTTTAAAAAAATAAAAAATAAACAATTTCAGGTTAAATTAAGGTATGTTGGCAATTCATATACAGTCTCAATACCAAGAGAAATTATAGAATTCCAAGAAGAAATTCAAAAAGAAATAAATGAAATGTTATATTTATCTTTAGAAGAGCCAGAAAAATTAAGTATTTTTTTTAATAAAAAATTAAAAAAATTGATGGAACAATAAAATGAAAGAAGTAAGATTAAAAGTTATGGAAGCTCTACAAGAAGAAGCTTACAAAGGTATAGTAAGAATTGATTCTGATAGTATGAAAAACATTTTAGTTAGACCCGGAGATATAATTGAAATAGAAGGTGAAAGAAAAACAGTTGGTATAGCTGATAGGGCATATCCTTCTGATGTTGGTCAAAGTGTGATTAGAATGGATGGAATATTAAGAAGAAACGCTAAAACAAGTATTGGTGAAAGTGTTAACATTAGAAAAGCAGAAGTAAAAGAAGCCAAATCAATTACAGTAGCACCTGCTCAGGAAGGTGTTATGATACAAGCAGACCCAGAAATATTTCATAAAGGTTTACTTGGAAGAGCTCTAATAAAAGGAGACATTGTTTCTTTAGGTGGTACAACTAGAAGACGTAGAACAATGACCGGTTCACCATTCGAAGATATTTTTGATGTCTTTGAATCCAGTTTTATGGGCTTTGGTTTTGGTGGTTTAAAATTTGTTGTAGTAGATACCAACCCAAAACAATCAATCATAATAACAGAAGATACAAAAGTTTCTATAAGTCCAAAGGCAATAGAAGTTTCAGAAGAAAAAATACCCGAAGTTACTTACGAAGACATTGGTGGTTTAGAAGAAGAAGTTAAAAAAATAAGAGAAATGGTAGAACTGCCATTAAAACACCCAGAAATTTTCCAAAGATTAGGAATAGAACCACCAAAAGGAGTTTTACTTCACGGTCCACCAGGAACAGGAAAAACACTACTTGCCAAAGCAGTAGCAAATGAATCAGATGCTAATTTTTTATCAATCAATGCTCCCGAAGTTATGAGTAAATTTGTAGGAGAAGCAGAAAAAAGAATAAGGGAAATTTTTGAAGAAGCAGAGAAATCGGCACCATCTATCATTTTTATTGACGAAATAGATGCAATAGCCACAAAAAGAGAAGAATCTTTTGGGGAAGTAGAAAGAAGAGTTGTAGCTCAATTACTTGGTACAATGGACGGCTTAAAATCAAGAGGAAGAGTTATTGTTATAGGAGCAACAAATAGGCCAAATTCCTTAGACCCAGCTTTGCGTAGACCAGGAAGATTTGATAGAGAAATAAATATTGGTGTCCCAAATAAACAAGGAAGGCTAAATGTTTTAAAAATTCATACACGAAATATGCCATTAACAGAAGATGTTGATCTTAAAAAATTAGCAGAAGTAACACACGGGTTTGTAGGAGCAGATTTAGAAGCATTATGTAAAGAAGCAGCAATGTCTATTCTAAGAAGATTGATGCCAACACTAAAATTTAAAGATGATGAAAAGATTTCACAGGAATTTTTAGAAAAATTAATAATATCTGGTGAAGATTTTAAAGAAGCATTAAAACTAGTGAGACCTTCTGCATTAAGGGAAGTTTTAGTAGAAACACCAAATGTTAAATGGAAGGATATAGGTGGTTTAGAAAATATAAAACAAGAATTAATAGAAACAATTGAATGGCCATTAAAACACGCCAATGCTTTTAAAAGATTGGGAATAAGACCACCAAGAGGAATTTTACTCTACGGTCCACCAGGAACTGGTAAAACACTGCTTGCAAAAGCAGTAGCAAATGAATCTGAAGCAAATTTTATTTCAATCAAAGGACCAGAACTAATTAGCAAATGGGTTGGTGAGAGTGAAAAAGGAATAAGAAAAATATTTGAAAAAGCAAGACAAACCGCACCAACAATAATCTTCTTTGATGAGATAGATGCAATAGCCCCTAGAAGAGGGATGTCTGTTGACTCAAAAGTAACAGAAAGGGTTGTAAACCAACTTTTAACAGAAATGGATGGTTTAGAAGATTTGAATGATGTAATTGTTATAGGAGCAACAAATAGACCAGATATGTTAGACCCAGGATTGTTAAGACCCGGGAGATTTGATAGAATAATAAGAATTCCATTGCCAGATCAAAAATCAAGATTAGAAATTTTAAAAGTTCATACTT
>CAYIWE010000065.1:0-3070 GCA_964367025.1 Candidatus Woesearchaeota archaeon | reverse complement strand
AGGGATATAGGAAATTTAGATCAATATTATGCTGCAAATATGGAAATAAGAAGTGTAGAACCGCCAATAAATTTGTATAATCCAGAATGGGAGATACATACACGCATTCCTTGTTCTCAACCTGCGAAATTTGTTGGTAGCAATGGAAATAATAGAACTGTAAATTCTATAGTTGCTAATGGTGTTGTAATAAGTCATAGTTCTATTGAAGATTCTGTTATTGGGTATAGGGCCAAAATAAAAGAGGGTTCTATAGTAAAAAGTTCTATTATTTTTGGTGATAGTGAAATAATTGGTGCTACAATAGAGAATTGTATTGTTGATAAACGTGTTATAATTCCAAAAGGTACTGTAATCGGTGTTGATAAGGAAGAGGATAGAAGAAGAGGATTTACTGTATCTAATAATGGAATTACTGTTGTTCCAAGAAAGTATAAATTTTAATAAGGATATAAAATTAATTTTTTATTTATTTTGTTGTATAAAGAGTCTGGATTTAAATCTAGGAATATTTTACTCTTAAATTCATCTTTCAGTGTATTTTCCAAGAAATGTGTTACATTTGTATCTGAGCTTATCATAAAATTATAACCAAAGTGAACATCAACACCCAAGGAAGCAAAGAAAAATCCTATTGCAATTGATTTTTCTGTTATTGGCATTGGACAAGAAATTAGAAATGGCAAGTCTGTAATCTCTTTTTCTAAATGCTCTGAAATTTTTTTGAAGATTTCTGCAATCCTTGAATTATTAACGCAAGAACCCAAGTGGAAAAATCTTTTTCCGTCTAGTAAATCATTCTTACCAAATTCAAAACCAACACAACCAGTTGTAAGAATTATATAATTTTTACTTAATTGTTTGTAAATGTTTATCCAATTATTAATGTTTGTTCTTGGATTAGTACAACCAATTACACCAATTATACCTTTTATTTCTTTGTTTTTTATCTTATTTGCAAGTTCTTTCGTGTTAATATTTTCTTCATTGAAACCAATAACAACTTTGTTTGGTTTTTTGTTTAGTTTTATAGTTTGTTTAATCCTATTTTTCTTGTTTTGTTTTGCGATTTTTATTATTTCTTTTGCAATTTCTTTTGCGTCTTTCTCGTTTTTTATTGGAAAATGCAAAGTATTAGGTATTTTTGCTAGTTCATTTGTAGTTATAAGTTTAGTATGGTAGCATTCACATAAATCCGAAATAGAGGGCATAACACATTGTGTGTCAACAACCATAACATCAAGTATTCCAGTAGCAACAACATTTTCCTGGAGTAAAAAATTAGCTGCTAGGGGTATTTTGTGTCTTGATAGAATAGATGAACCTGTACAACATATACCAACTAAGTTTACATTTTTGTGTTTTTTAACTTCTTTTACCAGTATTTCTGCTAAAATTGGTTCGTGACCGTGAACAGCTATGTTAATTTTTTTGGGGTTAAGACAGGAAAGATTTAATTTGCCTTCTTGTATTTTTGTTTTTCCAAATTTTTTATCTTCTAGTTCTGTTGCTAAATACATCCCGTAATAACCATCAATAATTCCGAGCTTCATACACCATTTTAGAATATCCTTGTAATCAGAATTAACACCCATTGTTGAGAGATGAAGGGATTCAGAGATATCTTTAAAATGTTCAAATTTTATTTTTGGTATTATTTCTAATTTATCCCATAATTTGTACAAGTATTTTGGTGCTTTTTTTTCTATATAATTTTTGGGGTATTCCTTATTTAAGTAGTTTAGTAAGTGATAACTATGACCGCAGTGTGCTGATGTACCCCCAGATATAAATCTTAGAATATTTCTTGCAACGATTAAATCTTGTGATGCTCCACAAATACCTATTTGATCTTTTGTTAAAATTCTACATGGGCCCATTAAACAATTTTTACAACAGAAACCGTCTTTACCGACTGGACAGGGTAATAATTTTAATCTTTCAGAAATTAAAGTTATTTTTTTCATTTATTTTCTTTTTTCTATGAATGTTTTCATTCTGTTGACAAATTGTTGTGACATTTTTTTGTATTTATCATAATCAACTCCTGTGTAATCTTTTTTATCCCTGTTTAATATGCTTTTAGATGTTAAATAGAGTTGCCTCATAATATCTGTATATTTTTTTTCTATTAAGCCTTTTTTAACCATCTTTTCATCTAATATATCTGCTACATGTGATGGTGTTGGTGGCACTTCTCCTATTGACATTAAAGCTGCGTGTGCTGAATCTATTGCAGCCCAATAACAATCAACTATTGCTGTTAATAAGTGTTGTTTTGCCCTTGATTCACTTGCGTATGAAAGTGTAAAATAATTCCAAATGGCCTCTCTTGATGGCCGTATTCTCCCTTCATCTAATAGGGCTTGTAACGGGTCAAAAAAACCAGTATCGATTAAAGCAATTCCGTCTCTTAAAATATTAATTGCTACGGGGTCACCGGCTCTAACATACTCCCAAAAACTACTTAATTTCATAGATTGGATATGTAAGCGCTTTGGGTCTGTGTCTGCTATCATTTTTGAGATGATAATTCTATAAGTTTCTATTACATCTGGGGTTAATCTTATATGAACATCATCTATTAAAATTAATATATCAATATCATTTGTTTTTGTAATATGTTTTCTTGCTACTGAACCAAATAAAATTAGAGCTTGTACTAAAGTTCCCAATTCATCATAAACTTTTTTAGCAAAAATTCTTGCTAATTTCATATCTTCTGGGTCTATTCGTGATGGTCTTTGTTTTTTTTCAACTTTGAATTGCATATAATCACCTCTCTATCAGAACCAATGGTTCCTCTTAACTATTATTTACTCTAATGGAACTTCTGACCAAAAACGCCAGGTTCTATGGGCTTCTGGTGCTCCGTAATCAGGAGCGTAACTTCCTATAACATAACTAGGAGATCGTGTTTGTCCAAAATATGAACCCTCTATATCTGTCCATGATACAGAAGCTGAATCTACTCTATACATTGGGGATTGAAAGTATCTCCAGGCACCAGTCATTTCTTGTACATCCTGGTGTCCGGGCTCTACAATCATTGGTTTATCGTAACCAGCCA
>CAYIWE010000064.1:638-3168 GCA_964367025.1 Candidatus Woesearchaeota archaeon | reverse complement strand
ATACTAATCATAAAATCACCTCATTTTTTTGGTTATTTCAGCTAATCTTCTTCCTTGTGTTTTAGCTATTTCAAGTTCATTTTTTGTTGGTCCATTAATGATAGATACTGATGAAGCTCCATACGGACTTCCACCACTTATCTCTTTATCTTCCATTAATCTTTTTTCTGAATAAGGTACCCCAATTATAATCATTCCGTGATGTAACAATGGTGCTATTGAAGTTAAAACTGTAGTCTCATGACCACCATGTTGAGTACTTGCACTGGTAAAAACAGTTGCAACCTTATTAATCAAAGCACCCCTCATCCACAAACCACCAGTCTGATCAATAAACTGTTTTAATTGAGAACTCATATTTCCATATCTTGTTGGTGTTCCAAAAGCAATACCGTCAGCCCATTCTAAATCTTTGTTTGTTGCTACAGGAATATTTTTTAATTCCTCTTTTACTTTTTTTACATCATCACTCATTTTCTCTTCACTAATCAACTCTTGTACCTGTCTTAATCTAACCTCTGCCCCTTTTTCTTCTGCCCCTTCTGCAACAGCTTTTGCTAATTTAGCAACATTCCCAGTCATACTATAAAAAACAACAAGTATTTTCGTCATTTTAATCACCAATTATTTGCATTTTCAAAATTTTCATTAACTTTATCCCAATTAATTATATTAAAAAAAGCTTCAACATACTCATTTCTTCTGTTTTGATATTTTAAATAATAAGCGTGTTCCCAAACATCTATACACAATATTGGTGTTTTACCCTCGCTCAATAGACTATCTTGATTAGCAGTTTTCATTATTTCCAATTTACCTTTATTCAAAACTAACCAGACCCATCCACTTCCAAATACACCAACAGCAGCATTCACAAACTCTTCTTTGAATTTATCAAAACCACCAAAATTCTTTTCAATAGCTTCTAAAATCTCTCCTTTTGGTTTAACACCTTTTTTTAATATTAACCAAAAGAAAGAATGGTTTACATGTCCGCCACCATTATTTTTAACAGCAATTCTAATATCGTCAGGAATGCTATTTAAATCTTTAATCAACTCTTCAACACTTTTTTTCTTTAGTTTATCATATTTATCCAAAGCAATGTTTAATTTATCAATATACGCTCTATGATGTTTTGTGTGGTGTGTTTCCATAGTTCTTTTATCTATGTAAGGTTCTAATGCACCATAATCATATGGTAGAGTTTTCAATTCATATGCCATTTTCTCCCCCAAAATTTATCAATTAACTGGAATACTGTATACTATTCTCTCCGCAATATCCTTCTTTTCATGATTGTTTAACTTACGGTCTAATTCAGGATAAAATATTTCATCTTCAAACCTTTTATGTTTAATCCATAATCTCTCAAATTCTAAAATATTTACTGCCTCTTCATCCCTCAAGCTCACTTCAATAATTTTTAACATTTCTAAAATAATTTTGTGTTGTTTTATAAGATCTAATGTTATTTCATAATTTTCACCGTCATCAGAATAATAAAAACCAAATATTGCTTTTTCTTCAATCAACAGATGTTTTTCCATTTCCCACTTAAATGTATCAAATGATTTTAATACTCTTCCATTATTTTCTTTTATATCCTTTTTAAACATATCAAATAACTTTTTGATATATTTATGATTTTGAATCATTAAATCCGATATATTAATACTCTCTTTCAATTAAACCACCTCTCTTATTCTTAGTTCTTTTTCTAATATTTTTTTGTCAAATCCGATTATAATCTTTCCATCTATGTCTGTAACAGGCACACCCAATTGGTCGCTTTTATCTATAACTTCTCTTGCTGCTTGTTTATCTTCTACAACATTGAAATCTTCAAATTCTATTCTATTATCCCTCAAGAAATCTTTTAATTTATTGCACCATACACAAATTGGTGTTGAATAAACTTTTACTTTCATTCTAACCTCCGAAATATTTTGATTAATGCAAGTCCAGGAAAAGAGGCAACCCAGACTTGCATATTAATTAAACAAAATATTACTAAACTACCAAGAAAATATATAAAAGTTACCACAAAGATTATAGATAAACTAAACGATTTAGACTATAAATCATAGAAAGATTTAAATAAAAGTTATAATCTATTAATACTATGTTAAAAGAAAGATTAGACCTCGACGATAAGGATATAAAAATCCTTTCTTGGTTTATGGAGGACCCATACATATCACAATTAGAAATAGCTAAGAGACTAAAATTAAGTCAACCTTCTATAAATATAAGAATAAAAAAACTAAAAGAAAAAGGAGTATTGAATATTAATACGGGAATTAATTTTAATAAAACAAATTTATTTTTAGTAAGAGTTGATTTCACAGCAAATAAGGGCGGCCAAATACTGGAAAGAATCAAGAATTGTTCTTTTTTTGTTAATGGTTATGTCACCTCTGGAAAAAATAATATTTCTATATACTTACTTGCTGACGATCTTAAAAAGATTGATGAAATTATTAATCTACATATACGATCAGAAGAAGAGGCAAATAACATTAATTCA
>CAYIWE010000064.1:0-628 GCA_964367025.1 Candidatus Woesearchaeota archaeon | reverse complement strand
GAGTTCAGACGTGTGCTCTTCCGATCTACATTAATTCAACAGTTATTGTTTCTTCTATAAAAGATTTAATCTTAAACTTAAATCTTGAACCAGAAATAAAAAAAGATAAATGTTTAGATTTAGGAAATTGCAAAGACTACTGTAAAAATATTAAAAAGCCCAAATAATCATTTTGTAATAATTTCAACAACATCCAAATTCTTCAATTTACTCTCTTTCCCAATTATTTTTTTACTTTTTAAATCAACAGCTTTAATAAAATTCTTGCCAAAATCAGTATGAACTCTTGAAGCAAATTCCAAAGCAGTAACACCTTCAGGAGCTAAAATAACATTTGGTAGAACATTTCCATCTTTATCCTCTAATTTATTATTAGCAACAGGATAAACAGCAATATACTTCAATAAATCAAAAACCGCCATATTCAAAACCCCTTGAACACCCGTACCATCAATTTCATCTAAAACTTTTTTCTTAATAAACTCTAATCCTTTTCTCTGTTTTTCATTTAATTCTCCAATAATTTTAAAATTCTTTTCTCCAGGAATATACTCAATCAAACCTTTTTTATTGGCCTCTCTCAAAGCCAATTCACTTTCAGCACTGCACGGTATTAAAGTATGGTCTT
>CAYIWE010000063.1:0-3193 GCA_964367025.1 Candidatus Woesearchaeota archaeon | reverse complement strand
TTACTGCTTTAAAGAGTAAATAGAAATTTTTTAAGGAAATGTGTAAAAAATGATAATTGTAATATCTTTGGGCGGGAGTATTATTGTTCCTAATAATGTTGATTATAAATTTTTATCTAATTTTGAGAAATTTATTAAAAAAGTAGCTAAAAAAGAGAAGATTGTTATAGTTACCGGCGGCGGAAGTACTGCAAGAAAGTATATAGAACCTTTGGTTAAAGATAAAGCTGATGAAAAAGTTTTTGGTTTAATGGGAATAGCAACAACTAAATTAAATGCTAGACTGATAAGCGGGTTGTTTGGTTTTGGTGAGAGGAAAATTCCGGACTCTTTGAAAGAGGTTAAAAATGCTTTGAAAAGAAATAATATTGTTGTTTGCGGTGCTTTGGGTTTTGAACCGAATATGACTTCTGATGGCAATGCTGCTCAGATTGCTGAGTATTTGAATGCAGATGTTTTTTTAAATTTGACAAATGTTGATGGTTTATTTAATAAAAGTCCAGAGTATAAAGATGCCAAATTAATAAATAAGATAAACTTTGATGATTTTTATGAAATAGCCAAGAAAATTAAATTCAAGGCTGGACAGCATTTTGTTTTGGATTTTGTTGCTGCTAAAGTGATCAGAAAAGCAAGAATTAAGACAATTATATTAAATGGCAGAAAAATAAAAAATTTAGAAAATTGTTTAAAAGGAAAAAAATTTATAGGTACTATTATCAATTAATTTTTAGTTTTTCTTTTCCTACTTTATATGCCTGCATTATTGTTTCGTATTCTATTGGTACATTATTAATTATTTCAACGTTTTTTACTGTTCTCATATCTTTGTTATATGTTTTTAAAGTTAAATTTAATGCCCCACTTTCTAGATCTAATGTCATACTTACACCGTATTCTTTTGTTCTTGCGAGTAGAGAAGGTATTTGACTATAACCCTTTACTATTTGTTCTAGCCAGTTTTCACGATAACGTATTTGTGTTGTTACTGGAGTTCGTGATATCATTCCTTCTTCTATTAAGTCACCAAATACGGTTGTTAATGTAGTTTGATACTCCTGTAATTTTTCTTTATCTATATCTAATTTTAAATAGAATGATATATCTTCTCCCATGCTTTCTTCTCCTTTACGGGCCATTATTTCATACATATGACTAGCCATTGAATCTTCAGTTATATAACCTGGATCTCTTAAAGATAAACTATATTGTGTCATTTTTATAGTACCTCCACATATAATAGAATTGTGGTGTTTTAGAAAATAATATATAAATGTTTTGTTTTTATTGTTTTTATGATAATAATAGTAACTGGTACACCCGGTGTTGGGAAAAGTGTAATTGCTAAAACTTTAGCCAAAAAATTAAAATTTAAGTATATTGATATTAACAAGTTTGTTAAAGTTAATAAGATATATGAGGAATACGATAATAAGAGAAAGTGTTATGTTGTTGATACTAAAAAATTAAATAAGGCCTTGATTAAAGAGATTATCAATAAGGATGTTATTGTTGATGGTCATTTAAGTCATTATTTAGATAAAAAATATGTTGATTGGTGTGTGGTTGTTAAATGTGATTTAAAGTTATTAAAAAAGAGATTAGAGAAAAGAAAATATAGCAAAGAGAAGATAAGAGAGAATTTAGATTCAGAAATATTTGATGTTTGTTTAAGTGAAGCAAGAGAGTTACAGGATAGGATAATTGTTATTAATAGCAAGATTAAAGACATAAGCAAACTTTTTATAGAAAAGTTTACAAAAAATTAAAAATGAAAGATATAATTTGTTTTGATGATAGGGGATTTTATAAAAAGTTAGGTTTTACTAGTGTTATTAATTGTAAAGACTTAGAGATTGTTTTTGGCGGCAGTGAGAGAGTAAATAGGAATGCTGTTGAAAACAATAAAGTTGATATTTTAGTTAATGCTGAAAAAAGTGAGAATAAAGATTTATTGCATTATAGGAATAGCGGATTAAATCAGGTTTTATGTAAATTAGCTAATCAAAATAATGTAGCTATTGGTTTTAGTTTTAGTGAGATTTTGAGGAGTAAAGAGAGAAGTGTTTTAATTGGAAGAATTATGCAGAATATTAAACTGTGTGGGAAGTATAATGTTAGAATGGTTTTTGCCACTTTTGCTAAAAATAAGTATGAAATGAGAGATGCAAGAGATTTAATCGGTTTTTGCAGGGTTTTAAAGATGACTGGAAAAGAAGCAAAAGAAGCTTTGAATTTTGGAAAGTCTTGAATGATGTTGACAAAAGGTTTATATACTTGGTATATATATGGTGTCTATATTAAATATATATGGAGAAAAAAATGGTACAAGCAATGATTGAAATTCCTGAAGAAGTAAATCAAATTTTAAATATTGTTAAAGCCAAGTATAATTTAAAAGATAAGAGTGAAGCAATTGCAAAAGTTGTAGCAGAATACGGGATGGAAATGTTAGAACCAGAACTAAGACCGGAGTATATTGAAAAATTAAAAAGGCTTCAAAAACAAAAAGGCATTCCTTTCAAAAATATTGCTGAACTAAGAAAAATTATAGAGGGATAGTTATGTATTTTTATGAAATTATTCCTTATTTACAAAAGATTCTTAATAAATTATCTAAAAAAGACAAGCAACTTTATGAAAGAATTTTAAATAAAATTGAAGAGATAATAAACTGTGAAAATGTTGAGCATTATAAGAATCTAAGATATGATATGAATGATAGAAAAAGCGTTCATATCGGTCATTTTGTCTTAGTGTTTAAGTTTATTAAAGAAGAGAGTAAGGTTAAATTTGTTGATTTTGATCATCACGACAAGATATATGTGTGATTTATTTCAAAAAAATTATTAAACGAAAGGTTTATATACCCATCAAAACAGTTAATATTTAATAAAGCATGGTTATTTATGAGAGAGCACTTGCTTAGTTACTGAACATTTTGCTTTTTCTAGAGAAGTGCTATAAAATATAATGAGTTGAATAGAATGAATACATTTGAAAATTTTGGCTTAAGCCATCAATTATTAACATCAATTAAAGAGTTAGGAATTACTAAACCAACACAAATCCAGGAACTATCTTTACCGGATATAATGTCAGGGAAAGATGTTGTAGGAGAATCAGCAACTGGTTCTGGTAAAACTTTAGCTTTTGGTTGCGGTATAATAGATCGGAAGAGCGTCGTGTAGGG
>CAYIWE010000062.1:0-3275 GCA_964367025.1 Candidatus Woesearchaeota archaeon | reverse complement strand
GCGACCACCGAGATCTACACTATTTCCCTACACGACGCTCTTCCGATCTAATAAACTTCTCTAAATACTCTTTATCAAAGTCAGAAATTCCTTTGTTTTTAGGAAATTTTTTGTTTTTATAAAAAACAGAATACATTTCGTCATTATGCTTTTTAATCAATAATAATGATTTTTTGATATTATTGTCAAAAGAGTCAAATATCTCTTTTCTAGACTTACTCCCCAAATGTTCTTTTAATAATTTTTTATAAGAGGATTCATTTATTGATTTTTTTCTATAATCATCATCTATTTTTTTTAGGGTTGAAGACAATTTATCTTTCAACTTTTTATAATTTTCAATTTCATCTAAAAAACCAATAATTTTTTTAGCATAATTAACAACATCTTCATACATTTTGCAACTCTTCTTCAACCAATTTTTTGATATTGAGGTTCAATTGTGTAAATTTCTTACTTATATCAGAATTCTTCTTGGATTTATTGTACTCATTAACTAGTTCTATAATAGATTCCGCATTCTGTTTAATGGCTTCTAAACTCATTTTACACAATTCCAAATTGTTTTAAGATTTTTTGTGGGTTTTTGTAATAATTATTGATTATTTCTTGTACTTCTAAAAAATCAAAAATATTATTTTGGTATAATTTTATCAATAATTTTGTTCTGTTATCCCATTCCTTGCTCAAATACTGCATAGTAACTCCCGACTTAGAAATAATTCTATTAAACATCTCTAAATGTTGTTTATACAAGAATCTGCCTGTTGCTGGATCCCACCTAAACGGTATATTCAATCCAGCCTCTCCCCTTTCAACATCGATTATTTCTACAATATCTTTTAATCTCCTAACAATAGTATCTTTAAATTTTGTTTTAGCCATAACACAAACAACATCCATGGCATTAACTAAAGTTGGTGATAAATTAATTGGGTTTGTTTCTAATCTTTTTATCATAGTCCCTACTGAATCAGCGTGCATTGTACCAAAAGAAGGGTGTCCTGAAGCCATTCCTTGAAATAAAACATAAGCTTCTTTACCTCTAACCTCACCAACAACAACATAATCGGGGTTCTGTCTAAGGCTCTCTTTTAATAAATCAAACAAAGAAACCTCCCCATATTTCGCTCCAGTCAAATTAGCTACCCCTAAACCCTCTCTAGCAACAGAGGGTAACCAATTATCATGCAATAAATTTATTTCTCTTGTGTCTTCAATACTAACAATTCTCGCAGAAGGTGGAACAAAGAAAGCCAAAACATTCAACATAGTGGTCTTCCCAGTACCTGTACCGCCAATGACCATAACATTAAATTGATGGTCTATCAATAACCACAAATAGGCTAATATCTCTGGAGAAACTGTCCCAAGCTGCATTAATCTTATAGGACTCCAAGGCTCTTTTGTAAACTTTCTTATGACAAATGAAGGTCCTCTAGAAGTAACATCCTTAGAATACGTTGCTGAAACCCTACTTCCATCAGGCAAACTCCCTTCCAAAATAGGATTAGCATAGGAAACATACTTGCCGCATTTTTGAGCCAACCTCTCAACAAAATTAGCCAACTCTTCCATGCTCTTAAAAACCATATTTGTTTTTAGATTCCTGTATTTCCTATGAACAATATAAACAGGGTAATTAACACCATTACACTCAATATCTTCAACATAATAATCCCTCATAATAGCTTCAATATTACCCAAACCAACAAAATCCCTGTATATATAATACATCAGTTTAAAATAAGTTTCTTTAGTAATCCTCATTCCTAATTCTCTAAGAATAACCTTAACATTCTTTTCTAAATAATCTATAATTGCTTCTTGGTCTTTTATAGCTATAAAACTTATATTGATCAACTCTTTAATTCCCTCTTCTAGAAGTACTAAAATCTCCTCTTCTTTTTTATCTAAAACAGGTTCTTTTAAATCATAAACTAATTCACCAGCAGAATCATGATAGATATGTGCCTGAACATAAGGTTCTATCAAAGGATAAACAACATTTAAATCCTCAGTTAACTCAGGCAATTTAGGCACTGCAACATTCAAATTTATTTTAAAAGAAGAGTCTACTCTTTTTTCTTCAATTTCAGCCTCTTTTTTTTTAAATGCAACCATCCAACAACACCAATTAACTAATAAATATATTATACAAAATATAAATATTTCTTTATATATCTTATGGTTTTATTGTTGGGTATTTTTTTAAAAAATTACTGTACTTTTATAAAAATTTTTCCTTCATTTTTTATTATCAATTTGGATTGTCCCTTCAAACTAAGAATCCCGGGAGTTGTATCTAAATCAATACCCATGTCTCCATAATCTAAAACAACATTTAAAGCATATCCCTCAGTAGTATCAGCAAATACAGTTAAATCTCCCTCTTTAAAAACATTTTTTTCAAAATCTTGTTTAACTTCCATTAATTTTGCTTTTGTAAACAACTTCCATCTTATTTCATCTTTAACAGAATCAATTTGAAACTCTCCTTTCTGAATATCTAAGAAAAACTCTCTCTGAGAGCCAACACCCTCTAAAGTCTCTTTTATTGTATCATCCAAACTTGACATTAATACTTTTGTTTGAACAAACGTATTTTTATCTTTCATTTTATCTATTAAAGGTAAAAAAGAAGCGAGTAATATAGAAATAACAATTAAACCTAACAAAATATACAAAACTGAAGAAATCCATGTGTCACCTCTTTTCATTACTATCCCCTAAACAACAGACATATAAAAACTTTTTGATAATAAAAAAGAATAAAATTATTTATACAAAAACAATTTCACTCTGTGCATCACAATTTTTTGATTCACCGTCTTCACTTTTTATAATTGGTATTACTTCAACTTTATCACCACTTACACTAAAACTTGAATAAGTCTTGCTACCATAAGACTGTATTGGTTCACTTAATTCATCATCACTTGTTATGGTAGGATCATCTTTTTTAACATTTATGCTGCCATCACTCATATACTCTCTAACAATAATTCCAGTAATTGTAGTATCTTTGTTATTCTCAACAATTAAATTCCCAGCACCATTAAGTTTAACATTTATATCAACATCAGACAAACAATCAATTTCTCCGCCAACACCCTTATCAGCAGTTTTCTGTAATTTTTCAACAAATTTACTCTGCCAATTCATAACCAAAGCTGCTAAAACAACTGCAAATGCAATCAATAAAACAGTTGCAATTATTGGTGAAATACCTCTTTTCCCCATCAACATCTCAATTCCCTCCTCAACAATTATTA
>CAYIWE010000061.1:0-3282 GCA_964367025.1 Candidatus Woesearchaeota archaeon | reverse complement strand
ATTTTTGTTTTAAGGTTGGTTTAAAGCCTTTAACACAAAGGAGAGTCTCTGATATTGTTGCTGAATTGGATATGGTTGGTTTGATAAATGTTAGAGTTATAAGTAAAGGAAGATATGGGAGGACGAGAGAAATAACTTTAGGTGTGCCAACCACTACTGTGAATAAAATAAAAAAAATTTTGGAAGAGGTTTTAAATTTATGATAACAAAAAATAAAAAAGAAGTGATTAATTCTTTTTTGAAAGAAGGTTTTTTAATTAGCCCAGATTTATTTTTAGATATACCTGAGAATTTTAATTTTAATGAATTTGTTAAAATTACAAATACTAAAATATCTTCTAAAGATAAACCAATCATATTGAATAAGGATCTCTTTTTTGTAATAAATAAAAGTGAAAATAAATTAGATATTAATTGGATTGAATTTGAAAAGTCAAAAGCTTTGTTAGAAAAAGGAAAAAATGGTAAAATTTATGAGACTTTTTTAGATATTTTAGGTTATGGCGTTTTTGAAGATAAAAAAAATAAACTGAATAAATTATTAGATGAAATAAAAGAACCAGAGGAAATTGATTTTTCTGAAATAAAAATAGACCCAAATGTTTTGGTGTTGGAGTCTTATAATAAAAAGCCAAGTGGAAAAAAAGTGAAGGACTTTGTTTCTTATTTTAGATCTAGATATGAATATATAAGAAAAATTTTACAAAATAGACTTGAATTAGATAATATTATGTCTATAAACCGAATTATCAATAAAAAAGACAGAGATAAAGTATCATTAATTGGTTTAGTAATGAGTAAAGATTTCACTAAAAATGGAAATATACTTTTAAAAGTTGAAGATTTAAGTGGAAGTATTGATATTTTAATAAATAAAAATAAAGAAGAACTTTTTGAAATTGGGAAAAATATTGTTTTGGATGAGGTTATTGGTATAAATGGGCTTGTTGGGAACAAAATTGTATTTGTAAATAATATTATATTCCCAGATATTCAAATTAATAAAGAGATGAAAAAATGTTTGGAAGAAGTTTATGTCGCTTTTATTTCTGATTTACATGTTGGCAGTAATATGTTTTTATCCGAAGAGTTTTCTAGGTTTATTAAATGGATAAGAGGAGAATATGGTAATTTTAAACAAAGAAAAATAGCAAGCAAAGTAAGTTATTTGTTCATTTTAGGAGACTTAGTTGATGGAGTAGGTATTTACCCAGATCAAGAAAGTGAATTATCAATAAAAGACGTTATAAATCAATACAGAGAGTGCGCTAGGTTATTAAATGAAATACCTAAACATATCAAAATAATAATCTGTCCCGGGAATCACGATGCCTTAAGAATTTCTGAACCACAACCAATTTTAGATGAAAAATATGCTTCTACATTTTATGATTTGAAAAATATTACTTTGGTTAGTAACCCTTCTTTAGTTAATATACACTCAAGTGAAAATTTTAGTGGGTTTGATATTCTATTGTATCATGGTTATAGTTTTGATTATTATGTTAGTGTTGTTGATAGTATACGAAATAGCGGCGGTTATGACAGAGCAGATTTGATTATGAAATTTCTATTGCAAAAAAGACATTTAGCCCCTTCTCATAGTTCTACATTATATATTGCTGACCCTGAAGAAGACCCCCTAATCATTAAGAAGGTCCCTGATTTTTTTGCTACTGGCCACGTTCATAAAGCAAGTGTTAGCAATTATAAAAATGTTACAATGATTTGTGGAAGTTGCTGGCAAAGTAAAACGTCTTTTCAAGAAAAAGTCGGGCATAACCCAGAACCCGCAAGAGTTCCTGTTATTAATTTAAAAACAAGAGAAATTAAAATAATGAAATTTTGAAAATGGCAGATGAGATGAGTGGCAGTATAAGAACATATTTTGATGAAATAGACAGAAATATAGAAAGAAGTTATGAAATAGCCAATAATGCGAGAAAAAAGGGTTTTGACCCCGAAGATAAGGTAGATATACCTTTAGCAAAAGGTGTTTCTGAAAGAGTGGAAAGATTAATTGGATCTGTTGCACCTTATATCATAAATATAGGTATTAAAGAAAGAATAAAGGAGTTGGAGCAGGAATATGAACCTTTAGACTGGAGGGTTGCATTTAAAATATCTGGGGAGATTGTCCAAGAAAAGTTTTGTAAATTTAAGAATGATAATGAAGCAATGGAAATTGCATTGAGGGTTGGTTTTGCATATTTAACATTAGGAGTTGTATCAGCACCGTTAGAGGGGTTTATGGGCTTGAAAATTAAGAAAAGAAGAGATGGAAAAAATTACGTTTCTCTTTTTTATTCTGGTCCTGTTCGTGGTGCGGGAGGAACCGCTGCAGCAGTTAGTGTTATCTTAGGTGATTATTTAAGAAAGATAAAGGGGTATAGTAAATATGACCCTTCAGACAATGAGGTTAAAAGATATATTACAGAGATATCAGATTATCATGAGAGAGTAACCAATCTACAATATCTTCCAAATGAAAAAGAAATAGAATTCTTGGTTAAACGCATCCCAGTAGAAATTAATGGTGACCCCACTGAAAAATTTGATGTTAGTAATTATAAGGATTTAGAGAGGATTGAGACGAATAAAATAAGAGGAGGGATTTGTTTAGTCTTAGCGGAAGGTGTGGCACAAAAAGCAAATAAATTGCTTAAAAGGTTAGAAATCTGGGGTAAGGATTTTGATTTGGAATGGGAGTTTTTAAAAGATTTTTTAGATTTACAAAAAAAAATTAAGGCTAAAGATGAAACGAAAGAAAAGAAAGAGTATAAAATTTTACCAGACTATACTTATATTTCTGATTTGGTAGCTGGGAGACCGGTTTTGAGTTATCCTTTGACTAGTGGTGGTTTTAGATTGAGATATGGTAGGTGCAGGGTTTCTGGTTATTCTTCTAAAAGTATTAGCCCAAATACTATGAAGGTTTTAGATAATTTTATTGCTATAGGTACTCAATTAAAAATTGAAAGACCCGGCAAGGGTGCAGCTATATCTTCTTGTGATACTATTGATGGACCCATTGTTAAATTAAAAGATGGCAGTGTTTTTTTATTGGATGAAGTTGAAGACGTTAAGCAAATATTAAACAAAGTTGATGAAATTATTTATTTGGGTGATATCTTGGTTAGTTATGGAGATTTTTCTGAAAATAACCACAATTTAATTCCTGTAGGGTATTGTGTTGAATGGTGGATTAAAGAATTCGAGAAAACAATGTTAGCTTTATTTGACGGATTGGATTTTGTTAAATTATCTATTTTAACAGGATTG
>CAYIWE010000060.1:1922-3677 GCA_964367025.1 Candidatus Woesearchaeota archaeon | reverse complement strand
CACCACCAGGATTATAATCTGTACCAACCAGTATTGCTAAGGCAATTAACTGGTCTTGTTTAAGATTTAATTCTTGTAAAATTTCTTTTAATTCTATTAATTCTGGTTTTACAGGAACATAAATGCCAGAACTTAATTTTCTTTTAGTTGATAGAGTTAAACTTCGGATTAATCTTGGAGAACCGTGAATTAAAGCGTCTGAATCTGAAGAAGCAACAGCGTAAACATCTTTTCTTTCGCACATGAATGCTGCTTGTGCATCTGCTTCTGAAGGAGATTGTATAACTGGCAAACCTAGTGCTTTAATGAATTCTTTGGATTCTTTGATTATTTGTTCATTTAATCTAGATGTTTGTTGAGAGTATTTGTACATATCTTGAATATTTTCTTCTCTTGTTGCTTTTTCTAGTCTTTCTTTGGCTTTTATTTTTCTTAGTGCTCTTCCTTCTTGTTCTTTAAATTTTAATTTTGGTGGTTTTCCATCAAAAATAAAAACAAGGTTTATGTTTTTAGCCATTAAATTTGTAATTCTTGTTGATAATCCCATTAAGTGAGATGTTACATTTCCTTTAGAATCCATCAACAAAGTACCATCTGGTTGCCTTATTGATGACAAGAATTGATAAAGCATTTGAGATGCATCTATTGCTATTTTCTTATTTTTTAAATCTTCCAGTTCAATCTCTTTTTTTGGCAATAATTCTGCAATATTAACACCCATAAGATGAGTATGCTGAAATAGATATAAATATTTTACCAAAATGTTTATATTTAAGTTATATCTTTCAGAAAATTGATATAAGGTGATAAAACATTGTTCTTTTGATCATAAAGGAGGCTGGTACCATTATAGGGTCAATTATAAAAAATTAAATGGTTTTACTGATTTAAGGGGTTATTTAGACTGTTTATTCAAAAATTGCCCTAATGATTATTTTTTTGTTGGTCCGAGAAGTTCTAGTTTAAAATTTAATTTAAGGGGTTTGGAAATTTATAAAGTTAAGGGTCATGAAGTTTGTGAATTAACAGAGATGGGATTAAAGGAAAATGATGGGAGATATGAAACAGAGCATAGTAAAGTGCAGGTTTTTATGTTAGAAAGAGACGATAAAACCATTGCTGTTGAAGTGCCAATTTGGTTGAATTATGATGAAATGGCAGATTATACTAGTATTTTTAGAAGTATCTATCCTTTAACCGGTCACATAGATGTTTTAAGGTTAGAGGATAAAAAAATATGGGTTTGGGATTATAAACCGAGGGCACAAAAAGAAAAATTTGCTTCTACACAAGTCTATTTTTATGCTTTAATGTTGAGTAAAAGGACTGGAATTGATCTAGATAAATTTAGGTGTGGTTATTTTGATAAAGAGTGTGCTTTTATTTTTAAACCGGAAAAAGAGATAATAATGGAAAACCAGAATGTATTGAGTAAATTCTTTCAGTAAGTTTTATAAATTTAGTTTTGTTTTTCATTTAATATGAAAGATAAGTTTATTGGATTCTACCCTTACGATATAGATAGTGTGATAGATAAAGAAAACAGAAGTGTTATCAGATTGTTTGGGAGAACAGAGGATGGTAAAAAAGTTGTTGTATTTGACCGTAATTTTAATGCTTATTTTTATGTTATTCCTAGAAAGTATAATGAAGAACTAAGAAAAAAAATTGAAGAAATTAGAGTTGATAAAGAGAATAGATCGTATTTTGTGGTTAAAGCTGAAAAAGAGAAGAGTAAATATTTGGGAGAAGAGA
>CAYIWE010000060.1:0-1822 GCA_964367025.1 Candidatus Woesearchaeota archaeon | reverse complement strand
GAAATAAAATCAAATGATGGTGAATTTGACAAAGCAAAAATTCTAACATTTGATATAGAAGCTTATACACCTGAGAATAGATACGCAAGGGCTGATAAGGAACCGGTTGTAATGGTTTCTTTTTATAGTAATAATTTTAAAAAAGTTATAACATGGAAAAAATTTAAAACGGATTTAAAATATATCGAATTTGTAGATAGTGAAAAAGAATTAATTGATGAGTTTAAAAAGATTATAAAAAGGATTAACCCGGATTATTTAGTTGGTTATTTCTCTGATGGTTTTGATTTGCCTTATTTAGCAGAAAGAGCTAAGAAACATAAAATTAGCTTGGATTTGGGTGTTGATAATAGCAATATTATCATAAGAAATACTAGGGAAGGAAGTTCTTGTAAAATAAAGGGTATTGTTCATTTAGATATATTCAAATTCATTTACAAAACAATAAGCAATGATTTACAGACTGACAATCTTGATTTGAATAGTGTTGCTGAAGAATTGATCGGCAAAGGGAAAAAAGAGATTGATATAGGTAAATTGGGTGAGGTATGGGACAGGGGTGGAAGAGATTTGGAGAAGTTTTGCGAATATAATCTTAATGATTCCATTATAACTTATGAAATATTTGAAAAAGTATTACCTAATTTAAACGAGTTGACTAGGTTGGTTGGGCAACCAATTTATGATGTGTGTAGAATGAGTTACGGTCAATTAGTTGAAAATTATTTATTGAAAAGGGTGAAAGAATTTAGTGAGATTTATCCTAATAAGCCTGGTTTTGAGAAAATTCGTGAGAGAATTTCAGAGAGATATCAGGGAGCATTTGTTTTTGAACCAAAACCGGGTTTATACAAAAATTTAGTTGTTTTTGACTTTAAGAGTTTGTATCCCACAATTTTAGTTGCTTATAATATCTGTCCGTCTACTTTGAGCGAAAAAAAAGAAGGCTATAGTAGTCCTGAAATCCTAGTTGGTAAGAAAAAAGTAAAATATTATTTTAGTAGTAAAAAGAAGGGTTTTTTTCCAGAAATTGTTAAAGAATTAATTATTAGAAGAGATAGAATCAAAACAATTATGAAAAAAGAAAAAAAGAGTGTTTATTTAAGTGGAAGGAGTTATGCTTTGAAGATATTAGCAAACAGTATTTACGGTTATCTTGGTTTCTTTGGTGCTAGGTGGTACAGCAAGGAGTGTGCTGAGAGTATAACTGCTTTTGCAAGAAAACATATAATGGATTTAATAGAAGAGGCACAAAAAGAAAAATTTCATGTTGTTTATTCTGACACAGATAGTTTATACATAGCATTAGACGATAAAAATAAAAATGATGCTTTGAATTTTTTAAAGAGTGTTAACAAGAGTTTACCTGAGTTAATGGAATTGGAATTAGAGGGTTTTTTTCCTAGGGGAATATTTGTTGCTAAAAAAAGTGAAAAAGGGGGTGCTAAGAAAAGGTATGCGTTGTTGGATGAAGAAGGGAATATTATAATAAAAGGTTTTGAAAGTATAAGAAGAAATTCAAGTTTGATTGCAAAAGAAGTTCAAAAAAAAGTTTTTGAAATTGTTTTAAGAGATGGTTCAAAGGAAAAAGCAATGAAATATGTTAAAGGTATTATTGAAGATATTAAAAAGAAAAAAATTGATTTAAGCAAAATGATTATACAAACGCAATTACAAAAAAGTCTGAGTAGTTACGAAAGTGTTGGTCCTCACGTAACTATTGCAAAAAAAATGAAAGAAAAGGGAATAGAGGTTGGTCCTGGGAGTATAATCAGATATGTTGTTGTTGGCAACAAGGGAAAGATAAGAGATAGGGTTAAAT
>CAYIWE010000059.1:0-3754 GCA_964367025.1 Candidatus Woesearchaeota archaeon | reverse complement strand
CCACCGAGATCTACACTATTTCCCTACACGACGCTCTTCCGATCTTAATGCCCCTAATGTCGAGATTATATATCCACTAAATGATACTTACAACTATTGGGATGATATAGCTTTAGAAATAAATTACAGTGATGTATCTGATATTGATAAAATAATGTATAATTTAGATAATGGAGAGAATAACAGTATAACTGGGAATACTACTTTTGACCTTAGTGCTGATGGTTCTCATACATTGTATGTTTATGTTAATGATACACACGGTTTTTTGAATAATAGTGAAAGTGTTACTTTTTTTATTAATCTTTCTCAAGGACATGATATAGATATTCCAGATGATTATGGTGGTGATACTAGTAATATTGAAAATTTAACTAAGGAAGAGCAAGAGAATATAAGTAATTTAACCTTTCATGAACCTAATTATGGTAAAATCAAGTTTAATGATAATGTAAATTTAACAGAAGGGGTTGATAATGAAAATAGGAGCAGGAATATTATTAATATTAGTAGGGATGTTATCATAGAGAACAATAAAATTTTTATTAATATAACAGAATTGCCTTGTTTTAATGAAAGTGCTACTTTAATTCTTAGTAATTTAACTTTTACAAACCCGAGAGTATTGAAGGATGATGAAGTTTGTCCGAGTAATATTTGTACTATAGAAAGTTATAGTAGTGGTAATTTAACATTTAATGTTACTGGCTTTTCAGAGTATAAAGCTGAAGAAACACCAACTTCTTCTACAACTCTTATTGCAACAGGTGGTGGAGGAATGAAAAGAGTAGAAATAATAGAACCCATAGAAGAAGAGATAAAAGAGAAAGAAAAAGAGGATGAGAAAGAAAAGGATTATCCTAATAATATTGAACCTGAAGTTACTGAGGAAATAGAAAAAGGATTGGAAAAAGTAAGGGGAGTGATATTAAGTAAAGATTGGTATCTTCCTGGTATTTTAATAATTATAGTGATTATGATATTTATATTTCATTACCTTATAACCTTAAAATCTTAGGGGTTATAATTTAAAATTATAGAAAATTTTATAAAGTAGTTTAAGATATTGATTAATAGGTGAAATTAATGAAGAAAAAAGGGGCTGTTGAACTTTCTATTACAACTATTGTTGTTATAATAATTGGTTTAGCAATATTAGGTTATGGGTTAGTCTGGGTTAAGGGATTATTTCAACAGTTTACTACTATTTCTGATGAAGCAATAAGACAGGCTCAAGCAGAATTAGAAAATCAAATGGGCAGCAATCAAAATTTCTATTTAAGTGCAACGGATATAACTGTAAGAAGAGGTGAAGAGGAACAGATAGTGGCTGGAATAAGAAATACAGATAGTAGTTCAAAAAGTGTTTCGATTACTAAAACCTATGCTGGTAGTGGGAGTGATCCTGGAATAATACAAATATTCCCAAATTCACAAAACATTGGGAAAGATGAGGTTTATCCTTTTTTTGTGGTTGTTAATACAAAAGACAAAAATGTTGAAGTTGGAAAAACTTACCCTTATATTGCTGAAGGCAAAGTTGGTGGAACAGTCATAGACAGAATTCCTTTTACAGTTGAAATAACTTGATTCTTTTTTATAAAAGTTTATAAAGTTTGATTTTTTAGTTATTTGTATGTTAAAATTGTATAATACATTAACAAGAAAAAAAGAAGTTTTTAAACCCATAAGTAAAATTGTTGGGATTTATACGTGTGGTCCTACGGTTTATGCGTATGCTCATATTGGTAATTTAAGAACTTATATATTTGAAGATATTTTAAAAAGAGTTTTATTGTTTAATAATTATAAAGTTAAACATATTATGAATATTACTGATGTTGGGCATTTAACAAGTGATTCTGATACTGGTGAAGATAAATTAGAGATTGGAGCTAAAAGAGAGAAGAAAACAGTGTGGGACATAGCTGAATTTTACACTAAAGAATTTAAAAAAGATATTAAAAAATTAAATATAATTGAACCGGATATTTGGTGCAAAGCAACAGACCATATTAAAGAACAGATCGATTGGATAAAAAAATTAGAGAAAAAAGGTTTTACTTATAAAATTGATGATGGGATTTATTTTGATACTTCTAAATTAAAAGACTATGGAAAATTGGCTAAATTAAATATTAAAAATTTAAAAGCTGGCATAAGAGTAGAAGTAGTAAAAGGAAAGAAGAATATTACTGATTTTGCTCTGTGGAAATTTTCATCTAAGGATAAAAAAAGGGAGATGGAATGGGAAAGTCCGTGGAGTAAGGGATTCCCAGGATGGCATATTGAGTGTAGTGCTATGTCTATTAAATATTTGGGTGAACATTTTGATATTCATTGCGGCGGTATTGATCATATTCCTGTGCATCATACAAACGAAATAGCACAAGTAGAGGCAGTTACTGGAAAAAAATGGGTTAATTTTTGGTTGCATGGTGAATTCTTAATTTTAGAGAAAGAAAAAATGGCTAAATCTGGTGGGAATTTTATTACTTTACAAGGTTTAATTGATAAAAATTTTGATGCTTTAGATTATAGGTATTTTACACTAAATGCCCATTATAGGAGCCCATTAAAATTTAGTTTTAGTGGTTTAGAAAATGCTAGAATAAGTTTTAATAAATTAAAAGAGAGGGTTTTAGAGATTAAAAAAAATAATAAAAAGGGTGGAAATGGTAAAGAATATGAAAAGAGATTTTTAGAAGCTATAAATGATGATTTAAATGTATCAAAAGCATTAGGTATTTTATGGGATTTAATTAAAGATGAAAAAGTAGATAGTAAAGAGAAATATAATTTAATTTTAAAATTTGATGAAGTATTTGGATTAGATTTAAAGAATATTAAAGAAATGGATTTAAGCAGTGAAATTAAAAAATTGATTCAAGAAAGAGAAAATGCTAGAAAGAATAAGAATTGGAAAAAGGCTGATGAGATAAGAGAAAGATTAAAAAATAGGGGTGTTATTTTAGAAGATATTAACGGGGGAGTAAAAATAAAAAATGTATAATTATTGTGTTTATGGTAATACTTTCTTTTTAGTTGGTGTTACTGAGTATGGGGTTGCTTGTGGAGTTGTTGTTGGTGACAAAACAGATACTTTATATTATCTTGATGGATATAATCAAAAAGTTTTGGTTAATATTAGAGATTGGTGTAGTAAAGCCAGAATTAGTGAATTAAATAATAAAGAGATTGATAATCTAGCAAGAAAATTGAATATAGGTAAAGAAGAAATTTCTTTATTGAGGGATATAGTTGATAGTCACTTAAACTAATAGAAACCTTTTTAAATTGTCTATCTTTTGGGGTATAAATAATAGGAGTAAATCCTTATCAACCAACTAAAAATGACAAGTATTCGAGATTATAAGGCTAGTGAAACAATAGCAAAAGTAAAGCAAGAATTAAAGAAAATAGACTCTGTAAAGCCCCCAGAATGGAGTAAATTTGTTAAAACCGGGGCTCATAAAGAAAGAACTCCTGTTGAAAAAGACTGGTGGTATACTAGATGCGCTTCTGTTTTAAGAAGGGTTTATTTATACGGACCAATTGGCGTTTCAAAATTAAGAGTAAAATATGGTGGAAAAAAGAACAGAGGGCATAAACCTGAAAAGTTTTATGTGGGTTCTGGAAATATTCTAAGGAAAGTTTTACAGCAATTAGAAAAAGCTGAATTGATTAAATATAAAAAAGAGGGTATTCGCAAAGGAAGGATTATTACACCAAAAGGAGAATCACTTTTAAATAA
>CAYIWE010000058.1:0-3878 GCA_964367025.1 Candidatus Woesearchaeota archaeon | reverse complement strand
AACACCATTAGATGAATCAATTCTAAAAAATTACCAATTTGTAGATGCAGTTATAAGGGGAGAAGGAGAAATACCTTTATTACAATACGTAAAAGCAATAAAAAATAACACCAATCTAAACCAAGTCAAAGGAATTTCATTTATAAAAGATAATCAAGTAATCAAAACACCAAATCCACCTTTCATAACAAATTTAGACAGTTTACCAATACCAGCTTATGATTTATTTCCAATAAAAAAATACCCTTCACTCCCAGATTTAAAATATAAAAATGTTCTATCAACAACAATCACTACATCACGTGGTTGTCCAATGAATTGCCCTTTTTGTATAACCACAAAACACTGGGGAACTTTGATAAGATGTATGTCACCAGAAAGAATTTTTAGAGAAGTAAACTACTTACATGACAATTTAGGAATCACTCTATTCAGATTTGTAGATGATTTATTCACAATAAAAAAAGAAAGAGTCATAGATTTTTGTAAATTAGTAGTAAACAATAATTTAAATATAATTTTCAGATTACAAGCAAGAGTAGATACAATGGACGCAGAAACTTTATCTTGGTTAAAAAAAGCAGGTTGTGATCAGATAGAATATGGTGCAGAATCGGGCTCACAAAAAATCTTAGACTTAATGAAAAAAAGAATAAAAATACAACAAATCATAGATACTACTAAAAAAACAAGAGAAGCAGAAATAAAATCTAAATTTTTCTTAATTTTAGGTTACATAGGTGAAAGAGAGCAGGAAACATATGAAACCTTTCAATTGATTAAAAATGCGAAGCCAGATTGGATAGGAATCAACCCTTTAACAATCTACCCCGGAACAGATGTTTATCGAATTGCAAAAGATAAAGGTTTAATAAATGATGAAATATGGCTTACTTATAAAAATCCAAAAACTGGAAATGCTCCAATATACTCAGAATATTATTCTGTTAAAGAAGCAGTCTTTTTATCGCAGTTAGGTAAGGTTTGGTCAATGAAGAATTCTCCAGAAAGCAAAGAACACAGATTAGTAGAAAGAATAATTGGAAAACCATTAACTGAAAAATCAATAAAAACGATAATATTTAATAGACCTTTAAGAAAATTATTGAGCACAGCATCAGCAGCACTTTCTCCATTTTTACCATGAAAATAGATCTAGGTACAGAGTCAATAACTCAGGAAACTTGTAATTCAACAGTTCAAATAGAAAGAACCATAGACAAAATTATACAAACTAAAAAGTTACCAAAATCAAAAAATGCTTTAATCCTATTAAAACCAAATTTAAACAATGATTTAATAGCTTTAACAGGAAATTCTACAGACTTAAGAATAATAGTAGCAGTAATAAAAGCATTAAAAAAAAGAAAATACAATAATATTATAATAGCAGATAGCCCAAACTGTGGTGTTAGTAATTATGGTATTGACATTATTCAAAGGTTAAAATTAAATAAAATAGCAGAAATATTTAAAGTTAAGGCATTAGATTTAAACAAAACAGAATACAAAGTACTTAAATTAAATAACCAAAATGTAAGAGTATCAAAAATTATTTTAGATGCTAAATTTATCATAAACTTACCAAAAATTAAAGCACATATCCAGGCCGGATTGAGTATTTCTTCTAAAAATCTAGTTGGTTGTTTTAAGGATTTAGACAAAAGAAAGATTCATACAGATTTACATAAGAATATAGTAAAAATAAATGAAATTATAACCCCAAATCTACACATCATAGACGGTTTATACACAATGGCAGGCAATGGACCAGCAGACGGAATTCCAACAAAATTAAACTTAATCATTTCAGGAAAAAACCCATTTTTATTAGACGCTTATTGCGCCAAACTACTCAATTTTAAATTAAATGAAATAAGATATTTACAATATGCTTACAAAAACAAATACTTAACAAGTGAAAATATAAATTATTTAAATAATATAAAACCAATAACCAATTTTAAAAAACCACATCAAACATTTCTCTCAAAATTACTCTTAAGAAATATTTTTATTATGCCAAGGTACTGGAAAGTTTTTGATCCATTTTTCAATAAAGGCATCATCCCAAATACACTAATAAAATTAAAAATAAGACAGGATGTTTACATAGACAAAGAACCAAATGCAAAATTAACAGGAACATTTAAAGACATACAACACATCTGCCCATTAAAACTGAAAACACCAGAAGACAAACAATGTATTAACTGTTTTTATTGCTATTTTAAAAATCCAGATAAAATAAAAGCAGAGGGTGAATTGGGTTTCTTAAAATTTCAATTTAAAAAATTTAGTAGATATATCTAACTACTTATTGCTTCTTTTGGACTCAAGAGTAATCGATTATATTGATCAATCAAACTCTCTAATTGTCTTGTAACTTCGATACTCTCTCTATCAGGATAAATATCTTCTTTTCTAATAAAAACATCAATGGCCCAAGGTTTTGGTTTATCTGCAAAAAACATCAATGTCATCATCACTCTAATGTTTTTGGCACTTCCTTCATCAAGTCTTGGTACTAATAATAATAAATCCATATCAGAATCAATTCTATTATTTCTTGCACCACTTCCAACAATATAAACATTCCTAACAACATAATTAGCCAAATTATTGTCAGTAACTCTAGATTGCATTTCTGCAATTTTAGTATACACATCTAAAACATTCTCTAAACCACCCCTAACCCTCTCGCTAACCTTCCCATTTTCATGGAACATCGGTCTACCAGGTTTATATCTCTTTGGTAAATTATACAAAATATTCATTTTAATCACCATACAAATACCCCCCAAGTTTATAAATCTTTCTACAAGTAACCACTAAGAAGTCAGTAATTATTAAATTTAAAAACAACCAACATTATTTTAGTTTGTTCAGGATCAGAAAACCATACTTTAACTGGTTCAATCAAATCTGTTCTCTTTTGAACAAATTCATAAATCCAATCGGGGTGACCCTCAAAAATAGATATGACCATATACTTTGGTTTTTGTTCTTTAATTCGATTCAAGAATTCTTCTTCAGTTAGAAACTCTCTAATATCCTTTTCTTCAATATATTCGCCATACCTATAAACACTTCTCTCACTATAATACTGCATCTGTGGTTGTGATTCACAATAAACAACATCATTAGGTTCAGAATTAAGTTTAATAAATTCACCTGCTTCTTTTAAAGGCAACTGACCATACTTCTTATACATAGTTATATCTTTCCCAAAACCAACCTGTAAATAAGCACCTAAAAATAAAAAAGCAATAAACAAACCAACAACACTTGATTTTTTAATATCGGTCTTTTTAATAAAATAATAATACAATAAACTTATCAAAACACAAATAATTAAAACAGGTAAAAATACAATTAAACTTTTTAATAATAAATTAAAATTCAATAAACTAACAAACGTAAAATTTTTAGCTAAATGATAACTTAATAATCCAACAAAAGCGCCGAGAACAATATATCCAACATTTTTATTGATTAAATAATTATACATTCTAACAAGACCAAAACCAGCAATAATTAACATTGTTGGATAAGCATATATCAAATACCTCTCTTCAACATACTCGCTGTACAAACCATGGACAAAAACAGGAGTAAGAACTAAAATTAACATAAACAATTTATTCCTTACTTCTTTATCTTTAAATATTAAATCAAAACCGAATATTAAGTCAGTTAAAATATATACTAAACCGATTAAAAAAACAACAAATAAAGTTCCACTATTACTCAAATAATTCATAAAATACTGCCAAACACCACTCCAGCCCATAAATGGACTTTTACCAGTTTCAACTTTTTCCCTGGCACCGGTATAATGTTTGTAAAAATCACCCAAACCACCAGGATAATGCGTC
>CAYIWE010000057.1:0-3963 GCA_964367025.1 Candidatus Woesearchaeota archaeon | reverse complement strand
GGTTTAAGAAGGGGAATTGCTTATAGGAAAGTTGTAAGAGCTTATACTAGAAGAAGCAAATTCAAGAAAAAAGGTTTTATTAAATCTATTCCTAAACCAAAAATTGTTAAATATGATATGGGTGATGGTAAAAAAGAATATGAGTATAGGGTTGATTTGATAAGCAAAGACAAAATACAAATAAGGCATAATGCAATTGAATCTGCTAGATTAATTGTTAATAGAAAGTTAAATGAAAAATTTGGAAATACTGGTTATTTTTTGAAAATACGACTTTATCCCCATCATGTTTTAAGAGAGAATAAAATGTTGACTGGTGCTGGTTCGGATAGAATGCAAACTGGAATGCAAAAAGCTTTTGGTAAAGTAGTTGGTATTGCTGCACAAGTTAAAAAAAATCAAATTTTAATGAGTGCTTATGTAAATAAGAACCAGATAGATACTACAAGAAAGATCTTAAAGACTGCTAGTCCTAAATTGCCTTGTAAGTGCGGTGTTGTTATTAGTGAGTCAAAGAATTAAATCCATATTTTCCTTTTAATGGTACAAAAATAAAATCTCCTAGGTCTTTTGTTATTATCTTGTTTTTCTTTTTGATTATTTTTAACATTTTTTGTGAGTAAATATTACCTATTGGTGCTACTAGAATCCCATTTATTTTTAATTGTCCTATTAATGGTTTTGGTATTGGTGGACAGGCTGCTGTTATGATAATTCTGTCATAAGGTGCTTGTTTTTTGTAACCTTTTGAACCATCACCTTGTATTACTTCTACATTTTCAAATTTTTTTAGATTATTCTTTGCAAAATTAACTAACTCTGGAATTATTTCTAATGTAAGGATTTTTCCTTTTTTACCAACTAAAATTGAAAGTAAAGCTGATTGGTAACCAGAGCCAGAACCAATTTCTAAGATTTTATTTCCTGGTTTTACCTCTAATGCTTGTGTCATTATCATGATTGTAGTTGGTTGAGAGATAGTTTGTTTTTTTAGAATTGGCAATGGTTTATCTTCGTAAGCATATTCTTTTAGAGTTTTAGGTAGGAAGTTTTCTCTTGGGATTTTTTTAAAAGCGTTTATTACTCTTTTATCTGTGATTGTTTTTAATTTTATCCAGTAGTTTATTAGAGATTGTTTCATCTGTTTTGTAGAATACATAAATCTTTATAAATTTTTAGAATAATGAGTTTAAAATGGATAAAAAACAATGGGTTTTATTGAATAATGGTTTATCAGAAGCCAGGATAAGAAAGAAAAAGAGGAGAGAGTGCGGGATTGGTTTATTTGAAATAGTAAATGGAATTGCTAGTCTGAGTAGTGATGAGTATTTAATGATACCAAAAGAACAAATGCTTTACCCATTTGATGTTAATAGTTTTCATGAAATAAGTGGAAAAGAATTTAAAAAAAGAGGGGATCAATTTAATCTTAGAACAGGAACTATAAACGATAGAATAGGACAAAGAACAACTCCGCATAAACTTATGAAACAAACAGTTGAAAGAGATTATTCCGTTCTAGAATTAGTAGAAAATAATGGTTCAAATGTAATTCAAAATATTGAAACTTTTAATAAGATATTAAGACGTGGTTTTAAGTGGGATCAAACACATAATAGAAAGGTTGTTTTACCTCAAAGAGATATTTTAAGAGGTTGGAAATTAGTTTCTTTAATTGTTAAAGGTGATATGGATTTAGCTTATTCTAATCCTGGAAATATTTTTCTAATTGAATTACCTTCAACTACAAAAGATCCTGAAGTAAGGTATGGTATTGAAATGGTAAATTTTGCTTTAAATTTACCAGAAAGTTATGGGGATTGGGTTAATATAGAGGGCAGAGAGAGTCAATTAGAGGGTTTTGAAAAAGCAGTAAGGGGTATAGATATTTACTCAAGTGCTTCCTTAAGATATACACATGAAGAGTTTAGAATGCATTTTAAGTTTGTAGCAACTGCTATTTTGAGACAGCATTATACTGATGATAGATTTTATAAAGGTAAATTTAGAAATGAAAAAAGGGTTGGTGATCAAGAAATAAATCCGGTTAAATTAAATATTCCTTTGCCTCCAACTAAAGACTTAATAGATTTTGACTTAAGACTGGATAGTAATGTTGTTATTGAAGCTCAAGACGGTAAAATAAAAAAATTAAATGCTGGTGAGAGGGAAACACTTTATTGTAGTTTTTTATATCAAAATGGTTTTGATGGTTGTTATAGTGTAGATGATGAACTACAATCCTTGGATGATGTTGTTGCTTATTATAATGAAAAACTAAATAATTAATGTATTTCTTCAGTTCTATAGAAAGTTTTATAAGATAAATTCAATTTTAAATTTCTAAAAGCAGGTGATTAAATGGAATTTATTTTATGGTTCAATGAGATTTCTAAAGATGATATAAATATGGCTGGTGGAAAGGGCGCTAATATTGGTGAGATGTATAATTTAAAATTACCTGTACCTCCTGGATTTGTGGTTACTTCTGATGCTTACAAATATTTTTTAGAGAGAAGTGGTATTGATAAAGAAATTTATGGAATTTTAGATGATTTAGATATTGATAATCCTCAAGTAATTATGGTAGCTTCTGAGAAAATCCAGAGAATTATTTTGAATACAGAAATGCCTGATGAAATTAAGAACGAGATTATAGAGAATTATGACAATTTAAACATAGATGAGGGATTAAAAAGTTTAAATGGTAGTGCATTGAGTTTAGTAAAAGCTGGCAAGGATCCTGTTTTTGTTGCTGTAAGGTCTAGTGCTACTGCTGAAGATTTACCAGATGCTAGTTTTGCTGGTCAACAGGCTAGTTTTTTGAATATTAAAGGCAATAAAAATGTCATTGAAGCTGTGAAAAATTGTTGGGCTTCTCTTTTTACTCCAAGAGCTATTTTTTACAGAAAGAAAAATAATTTTGAACATGATAAAGTGTTTATTGCTGTTGTTGTACAAAAAATGGTTAATAGTGACAAAAGCGGTGTTATGTTCACTGTAAATCCGAGTACTAGTGAGAATGAAATTGTGATTGAGGCTGGTTTTGGATTAGGTGAGGCTATTGTTGGAGGCCAAATTACACCAGATATGTACAGAATTGATAAGGAGAGATTAGAAATAAAAGAGATTAAAGTAAATAAACAAGATTGGATGTATACAAGAGATGAGAGAACTGGTGATACAATTAAAAAAAAGTTGTATGAAGAGGATATTGATTTACAGATTTTAAATAAGAATGAAATTTTAAAATTAAGTGAGTATGCAAAAATAATAGAAGAGCATTATGAAAGACCACAAGATATAGAGTGGGCTATTGAAAATGAGAGGGTTTTTATTGTTCAATCAAGAGCTATCACAACTATTGAAAGAGTTAAAGAGAAACTTTTATCAAAAGAGGAAATTAAAGGTGAGATTATTTTAGATGGATTGGGTGCTTCTCCTGGTATTGGTGTTGGCAAAGTTAAAATTGTTCATGATGTTAATGAGTTAGGTAAGATTACCAAAGGTGATGTTTTAGTAACTGAAATGACTAATCCTGATTTTGTTACTGTTATGAAAATAGCGTCTGCTATTGTTACTGATTCTGGCGGAATTACTTCCCATGCCGCTATTATAAGCAGAGAATTGGGAATTCCGTGTGTTGTTGGTAGTTTGAAAGCAACTAAAATTTTAAAAGATGGTGATATCATAACTGTGGATGGTAATAGTGGTAAAGTGTATAAAGGAGAAGTTAGTTTAAAAGAGGATAAATTTATTGAAACAAATCAAGAAGAGTATAAAGAAATACCAATAACAGGAACTAAAATATATATGAATTTAGGAGAACCTGAAAAAATTGATGATTACAAAAATTTAGATTTTGATGGTATTGGGTTAATGAGAATTGAATTTATAATCAGTAGCTATATTAAAAAACATCCTAATTATTTAATAGAGATTGGTAAAGAAGAAGAGTATATT
>CAYIWE010000056.1:0-3974 GCA_964367025.1 Candidatus Woesearchaeota archaeon | reverse complement strand
TACATTCCGTCTTTTCTTCTTTCAAATCTTGCATTAAGCCAATTTGCTCTCCATGAATCTCTATCCTCTGTAATATCATTATAAAGTTCTTGATGTTCTGGAGAGTCTCTTAAGGTTTTTAGGAATGCTCTGAATTGGTATGGTGTTGGCATTGCTTTTTGTGTTGGCATTGCTTTTTCTTGATTTTTTAGAATATCTTTTGTTGCTTGCCAGTTCTTACCTAATAAGATTCTTTCTTCTGTAAAATGTAAATTGATTTCAGGTACGTAGATTAATCCTTTTGTGTTTGGTGTCATGATTATTGTTGAAATTGGTGGAATATTTAAAGGTTTTGGTTTGTTACTATTTTAGAATGATTAAGTGAAGGTTGGTCCGTATTTGTGTAAAATTATTTCTAAGATTAAAACTACAACGACCATTACTATTACATAATGCGGTTTAATAGAAATCTTACTCTTATAATCTTCAAAATAACGTACTATACCTCCTGTTGAGGCAGGCATTTGAATTCTATTATCTTTTGACATATAAGAACCCAGGCTCTTATAAACTCCTGGGTATCAACTCCCTTGTAAAATTTTGATGTAGTTAAAGGTTAAAGTAGGAGAGTGATAAGCCACCTTTTGTAAGATCTCCTTGAAACTTTTAAAAAAAGTTTCATCAAAAATAAGGCAAAATCCTTATTTAGGAAAAATCTTTTCTAACATTCAACTTAGCGTCTCGAAGACTTGCATCAATCAGGGCTCACCGTTTCACCGTATCTTTTTGACAAACTCAAGTTGAAACTTTTAAGAAAGGTTTCATCAAAATAAGGATAAACCCTTATCAATCTAAAACTTTACTAAAAGTTCATCCTTGTTGCCAAGGACTTCATTACTATCATAGCGATCAAAAAGCCGTTTCGTTTCTGTGTGGTTGCCTCCCATTTCTGAGACTCTCTTTCAAGAGTGATTTTTTTGTGATGGGTGGACTTTCCCCAAAGAACCTTTTTAAAAAAGCATCTACTGTTTAAAGTAAATCTTTTCGAGATTCTCCGAAAGTTAGATCACTTTCCTACAAACCCTTTTCCGCTATACGCAAAAGCGTTTACGGAAAAATAAGGATAAAATCCTTATAGAATTAATAGAAATTATTTTTATTTATAAATGTTTTGGAATTTTCTAAATCATCTTGGTTGCTTCATCACGAACTGCAACTATCCGACCATCAAGATCAGAGCAGCATAAGTCGTCCCAGTCAGAAACAAGATTTAACTCTCTGCCGAGGCCCATCACAGAAAGACCAGAATACCCAGTATATAAAACCCTTTTAAAATTTTTATCAAATATAGGTAGTCCGTTTTTATCAGTTTGTGAGAATCTTTTTTCATTATTTCCTTGGACTAATTGTGGTGCATATATTATTTGAGCATCTTCTCTTAAATTGAATGATAAATCAATATTTAAATTAGAATTATTTACTAATTCTAAAGAAACCAAAGGTATCATAATTGGATATTCAACTTTGTACCTTGATTGAATTTGGTTATCTAAATCTTCAGCAAGGTATGTATTTGGATTATCTTTGCTTCTTAAAACTAAAGCAGCAAGCTCATAATGTCCTTTTAGATCTAAAACTTCAGTTTTTAGGATTGTTTCTAAATCTGCTGGAGTTGCTACCCTCATACCTTCTGGTAGAATCTGATTTATTAAAACTACAGCAAAAGGATTACTTCCCCTAACAATTCCATCTTTATAGTGATAGTAAGAAAGAACATTTAAAAATATATTTCCTTGATAATCTGCTTTTGTTCTACCTTGATATTCATCTAAGACAGCTCTTCCAAAATCTCCTTCTAAAAAAGTTTCCATTTTAATAATCCTCAATTATTTAAAAGTTTTTTATAAACATTATTAAGTTAATAATAAACTAATCTAGGGTTAACTTAAGTTTTCATATACTTTTCAACTAACTTAACATCCTCGAACTCTTTAATTCCCTGACACTCTCTTTTATCAGCCATAGCTAAACCTAATACTGTGTTGTTCTTTGCAAGAGTTCTAATCATCATATTTGGAAAACCAAATTCTCCTTTTGGTAAGAGATACTTATTTTTACTATAATATTTGTCAATTATTTTTTTAATTCCGTTAATTAATGACTTATTATTTAAAATAAAAATTCCTAGATTATCTTCACCATAATTTGGCTTTTTTGCTCCTTCTAAATGAGATTCTAGGCTATCTATTACTCTATTTTTTTTGTTTCTTACAAGAGGAGCATATGGTTTATGGCATTTTGCAGTTGGAAATGTCATTGCAGAATCAGCTGCTTGATGTATTATTATAGTTTTGTATATTGTATCTTCTCTTATTAAAGGTTGTGATCCCCAGATTACTAAAACATCTCCAATGAAATTTTTTATCATTGGCAGAGTTTGATAAACTGCATCGCCAGTTCCTAATGGTTTTTTTTGAAAGACGTATCTTACTTTATTTCTTAATATTGTTATTATCTCTTTTTTATTTTTTGGGTTAACTACTACGATTGGTTTTTCTATTTTAATCCCTTTTTCTTTAAGTATCATTATTTTATTTAGAACGTGTTTTACTGCTGGTTTATTATTAATTTTTACAAGATTTTTATCAATAAATTTAGTTTTATTCCCTATACTATTTTTAAATCTCGTTCCTTTTCCTGCAGCTACTATAATTGGTAAAACTGCCCTCTTTTTTTGTATTTTTTTTGTTAATTTCATAATCTTTTCTTCGTTATTCTTGTAATTTTTCCAGTCATTTATTAGAGTGATTAATTTAGTATAATCTTTAATTCCTTGTTTTTTAGATTTATGTGGTTTCATTTTTAATCATAACATCTTAGGTAGACTTCTTGGAAACGATTTTTGATTTTTATAATAGATAAATAGCCTGCTTTCTGTTCTTTTAAATCTTTTTTTGCTACTTCTAGTCTTGTTAGAAGTTCTGGATTACCCGGGTTAAAGGCCAATGCTCTCTCAAAATATTCTACTGCTTTATCAAACATACCTGTAGTACCATAAATATTACCTAGGTTTACTATCGCATTGAAATTATTTGGGTCAATCCCCAACACTTTTTTGTATATTTCTTCTGCTTCTTCCAGTTTTCCTTCTTGGAAAAGAGAGATACAATTTTTTAATGGATCCTCAATATTCTTCATTTTAATCTCCTTAATAATTTTTATTTGTATACTCGCACTCCAAAATCTGGTTTTATTATGTACGCTTGTCCTCCTGCTTTTTCAATGGATTCTTTTACTTCTTCCTGATAATTAGGACAGTAAGCAAACATACAGCCGCCGCCACCGCTTCCTGTAAATTTTGCTCCTAAGGCACCTGCAGAAAGAGATGCTTCAATTAAATCATCCAACTTTCTTGTTGATAAACCAAGAATTCTTAATTGCTGTTGGTGCTGATTTATTAAATTGCCAATTGTTTCTTTATCATTATCACTTAGTTTTGCTTTACTCAAAATTTTTCTTGCTTTTTGTGTAATGTCCCTATTAATGATATTTGCTTTTACTTTAGTTTGAATGTTCTCTGGCAAAATACCTAGATTTATTTCTTCGAGTGGTGTTGAGTAACGGTTAAATGATGTTTTATTTTCTAAGTAAGTAAGTCCATTAACAACGTCTCTCTTTGTTCTTTTTAATAAGTCAACTGTGTCTTTTTTTTCTAAAGAGTTTCCTAAAACAAAATCTTCTAGATTATTTAGGATTTGAAAAGCATTTAATTTATCAACTTTAATGGGGTTTCTTGTATCTATATAAATCAATCCGCCGAGACTGATGGTATAATGATCCATTTTTCCCCCGGCTTCATTGAATTCAGCAACTTCTGTTTGATAGGCTAATTCTGCTAGTTGATTTGGTGAGTGATTTTTAGAATTTTGAGATTCAAGTAAAAATTTTAACCAGGCAACAACTAAAGCTGAAGAACTACTCACACCAGCATTTAT
>CAYIWE010000055.1:0-4058 GCA_964367025.1 Candidatus Woesearchaeota archaeon | reverse complement strand
TAGTAGATAAATTTAAAGTTAAATTATTATCTGCATAAGTATCATTAATTACATCATCAATATACCAAGTTGTGGTAATAGCATCATTTTCAGCATCACTAAATGTTAGATTAAAATCTTCTGTTAGGTTAGATTGTACAACTGCATCTCCAACAGGAATATAAGAATCTATTGTTGGAGCAGTATTACCAGCACCAGCCTCATAACCAATAGTAACATTATACAACAAACCACTCCAAGTATTGTTATCAGTTTCAAAATCAAACCTGTACTGGAAATACCTTGAAGAAGTTATTAAAGTTTCATTTAACTCATTATAACTCCCATTCTCAAAAAAAGTAGTTGAAGTATTATCCACCCCTATCCACGATTCACCAGCACTGCAAGTAGCATCTGCACATCCTCTCAATTGTGCTTTTAACCTCAATGCTCCTCTCCTGTAAATATTTTGAATTTCCGGATAATTCATAGTTTTATTCCAAATGGCAAACTCATCTATAGTAATATTTAAAGAATCCTGACCAATGTCTAAACTTGTATTCTCCAAATTATTAAACTCATTAACCAAAGTAGTATTTGTCTTAAAAATACCATCAATATACCACTCAACTGTTCCATTATTTGTTTCCCAATCAGAAGAATCAGTAATCACCATAGCAACATGATGCCAATTAATATCAGGAGTAAGACAACCAGTACAAGTTACAGTTTCACTACCGCCAGCTCTATTAAAACTCATAGTAAAATGATTATTTAAAGAATTCAAACTGAAATACCAACCATCTTTATTCCAAGCTCCTCTATTGATAAATACTTCACCAGTGAGAAGAACATCATTACTCTCCAAAGCATACCAAAATGCAACAGTTTGATTTGTGGAAGTATCCATAGAACTTTTATTTAATAAATCCTGTACAGTATTAATCTGGCTCTCATTTTGAAAGGTCAAACCCTCTCCAAATTTACCAGTTGTGTAATTAGGTAAATTAGTAGTATCAGGCCTTTCAGTTAAATTAATGCTATTTCCGCTAAAATCTGCAACTTCAGTTTCATTTTCACCAATAGTTGTATCATTATTAAACTTGTAATAAACAATAATATCAGTCATATTAATACCGCCAAAAATATCTGCTTCCTCATTATAAGCATCAGTTGGCAATTCCTCATTATACAGTGCTTCCTCGCCCCAACTAAAATTAGTAAAATTCTGTGTTGCATTTAAGTCAATTATCTCAGAAGTAAAATTACCCCATAAATAATAAGTATTATCTGTAACAGTATCATTATCTAAGGTTACCCCAGTATTATTATATTTTGTTTGGGTGTAAGTTCCTAGATTAAATTCTGCAGATGTTAAATAGTCCCAAGTTGTACTTCCAGCGAAATAAACAATTAACAAAAATATTAAAAAAAACAGAAATTTCTTGCTAAATTCACCTCTCTTACCAATAACCATAATTATTATTATATTAATCTCAATAACTTATAAATTTTTCGGGTATATATTAGTAGTTCCAAAAATAATTTTAATAATTACTTTTTAAAACATTAAATTTCTTTCTTGCTCTTTCTATACCTTCTATACTCATTTTCATAAACAATAAAAATTAAACCTTGGTTATACCATCAAGTTTCTTTTATTAACTTAATTAAAATTTTGATAATATGTTCAAATTCTAATTTGTTTTTATCTAAATAAGATTTTTCTACAAAAATTCCATCATAAGTAATCCTGTTTCTAATATTCTTTAATTCATAGATAATACCGGTTTCATACTCGTAATTCGGATAAGTTTCCTTAAAAAAAGAAATCAAACACTCATGGTTAATTGATTTCAATCCGTTTTTTAACAATAAAGCAGTTAATAGCTCTTTTATAATCTCGTAATAGTTTTCAGTAATAATTGAAGCTATTTCGTCATTTATATCCTGTTTTTTTACAAATTTCAAACGAACAGAACACATTTTTAATATAGAATTAATCTTATCTTTATCAACACTCACTCTAGTTATATATTCTCTTTTGCATATATCCCAATCCATTATTTCCTTTTTCATCTTAATTTTAAATAGCCAGATAATTTAATGCCATTTATTATATTATTAAATAATTCGCTACTTAATCTATTAATGTCATCTTCAAAAAACAAGTTTATTTTATGTTTTAATATCTTCTCAAATTTTATTAAATTGGTGCTTTTTTCATCTACCTGTATAAAAATATCAATATCGCTATTTTTATTATATTCTCCTTTTCTTGCACTCCCAAATAAAATTATACACTTTGGATGTAATTTATCTTCCAAATAATCTACTAAACCTAACGAGTATAATTTTAGAATTATGTATTGCTGTTTATTAACTTTGAACAATCTATGCTCCTGGTTTGCAACATAACTAGGGTATAATGTTTTTATATCTTTCTTTATTAATTCATTCTTTCTTAATTCCTCTAAATGTTTTTTAACGGACATAACTGCTATTTTGGTTAATCTGCTAATTTCTCTTATTTGAAAATTTTTAGAAGGTTCTTCAAAAAATAACTCCATTATCCTCGATCTATTCTTATGTAACATTTTTAGTACACTTGTACATATATTATTACACTTATAAGTTTTTCTATTTCAGCATTCTACTGTAATAAATACATATAAACCAAATAACCCAAAAACAAAATACTAAAATAACTTATAAATTTTTCGGGTATATATTAGTAGTTCCAAAAATAATTTTAATAATTACTTTTTAAAAGATTAAATTTCTTTCTTGCTCTTTCTACATCTTCATTTGTGATCTTATTCAAAATAGACTCTACTTTCAAACAGAATTCTGGAGCAATTTCAGCTCTCTCCAATATTTCTTTTCTGCCAAATTCTTTATCGTAATAAAGAGCTCCAACTCTCAGATCCCTAGACTTTTTAAGTTCTTTATAAATATCTTTATCAATTATTTTTTCTTCTATAAACAAAGATTTTAAAGCAAAAATAGTGCAGTCATGTATTTCTGATTTTATGCCAATTTTCATAAATAAGGCATAAACAATAAAGTATTTTGCATAATAGGAAGTATCTAGGATCCATTCATTTTCTTGTTTTTCTTTGGCTGATTCAAGCATATTTAATGCTGATCTTGATTTTCTCCTATAAACTTCTACAAGTCTTTCATTAGAGTCAATAAGTTTTAAACCGCCAGCTTTCTTGAAACAAAACAAGTAATCATCTTTCTTTTCTTCCATAGTAATGTCTCCACACTTCATTAATAAAAATGTCATGGTTATATAAGATTATATGGTTTTTTAAAATTTCTTTAATTAATGCACCCTGTTTAGAAAGTTGTTCTTTAAACTGCTTTGAACTCATAGAAGTTAAGTGTATCTCTTTGTTATAAGTTTTGCCAAATTCTTTAATCTTCTTTTTTTCGCTTTCTTTTAATTCTCCAATATACAACAAATCAATATCGCTTTCTTTGTTGTGTGTTGAAGAAGCATAACTTCCAAATAAAACTAAACAGCCGTCTAACCTCAAGTTGAAGAACTCATCGTATAGTTTTTTAATTAAGAACTTTTTATTTAGTAAGTTTAATGTTTTTTTCTTTTCACTCAAGGACAAAAATTCTTTTCCTTGGTTATTTTCTAAATTAAGTGAATAAACCTTGCTCTTTCCAATATTCTTCAAGAGAAGTATCTTATCCTTCTCAAAACTCTTTAAATGAGGCAATAAAGTAACATGGCTTTTTCCTATCAATCTGGCCATCTCCCTTATATGAAATTGGTTAAAATAATTATTCCTGAACAAGCCCATTATTTTTAATTTAATATTGTTAATATTTTCTACCATTTGGTAATTTAATTTACCATAATTTATAAATCTTTCTGTTTGTCCTAGAAAGATAATTTTAATAATAATCTAGAAACATCAAAAAAATTAAAACAGAACATAAAAAATCTAGTTGCCCCACAAATAATAAGTATCAGCAGTATCATTATCTAATGTTACACCTGTATTATTGTAAATTGTTTGGGTATAAGTTCCTAGATTAAATTATGCAGATGTTAAATA
>CAYIWE010000054.1:0-4077 GCA_964367025.1 Candidatus Woesearchaeota archaeon | reverse complement strand
TGCGCAATGATGATTTCAGTGAACACCCGAATATCCGAAAGGAAATGATTTGCGGTAGTAGCTTCTGAGCGCACTTTATTTAAAAAAAATTTATATACTTATATATCTTCTAACTAATTATGGTAGGTCAAAATATAAGGGGTAAAGTAAGAATTGTTGAAAAATACCTCCCATTAAACCCATTAACACCATATGAACTTATTGATAAACAAAGACTAGAGTTAATTGCTTCTATAAATATGTTATACGAGTTAGTAGGCAATAAAGGACAATCAACACCTTTACAAATACCATTAAGAAATATACGTATAGAACTAAATAGAATTAACAATGTAAATACAAAACAAAAAATAAAATCTATAAACAACTACTGGGATTCTTTTAAAAAAAGTTTACAAACCCAAATCTAATTTTTGTTGTATCTTTTTAACAGCACTTGGTTCTTCACCACCATGCCAACTTAATTTTGGTCTAACTAATATTGGATATACTCTCTCACTATTATCATCTAAAACAATCGCACTTCCTTTTACTTTAGGCAAATCATTCAATGATTTTTGTATATTCTCCCTCAAATAAGTTTGCATCATATTATTTAAAGAATCAATATCTGCTTTGGCAGTAACTCTATGGCTTATAACAACATCACTTTGAGTAATAACGTCACCATGCACCTCTCCTGGTTGTTGTGTAGCCATTAATAAACTTAAACCCGGTTGTCTACCTTCCCTTAAAACTTGTATTAAAGCATCACTAGCTGGTGTTTTTCCTTCCTTTGGCAAAAATTCATGGATTTCATCAATAACCAACCAAACAATTGGTATATCCTCTTTCTTGCTAATAGACAAACTCAAAAAACCACTGCCATGTTTTATATTTTCAATCTCTTCTTTTTTCCTAATACTCATTCTTTCATTAAATAATTTTTTAGCTATCAATCCAACTACAAGACTCCGTATACTACCAACACCACCATAACAACTTACATCAAGAACAGAAACTGTCCCTCTTTTTACTAAATCTTTAACCTTAGTCCCATTAACATCAAATAACCCCCAACTTTTAGCACCCAAAAATCTATTTTCAGTAGCATCTTTTACATCTTGAATAGTCCTTGTATCCTCTCTAATGAAATCAATTATGTCATCTATAGAGTATTTTTTCATACTCTCCTTTAATTCACCAACAACCCTCTCAATTAAAATACCAATTGGATCATTTATGTCAATATTAAACAAATTACACCAATCCTCTCCACCCAATTCACTTGGTTTTATAGAAAAACTAAAATCAGTCGCAATACCTTCTTCCTTATACTTATCAAAATAACCCTTGGGTGTAAAAACATTAATATTCAACCCCTCTGGTTTTAAATTCCACTTCTCCAATAAACCTTCTTCTCTAGTATTGGCATACTTCATAGTCCAAAAAACACCCATGGTGTCAAACATTAAAACACTTAGATTATTGGAAATTTCTTTTGGCAATTTAGCAATTTCTTCAGCTATTACACTTAAACTATAACTTTTACCAGTTCCTCTCTTACCAGAAATTAATATAACATGCGCCCTATTAACATCCATATAAACATTATTACTTAATGAAGTGGTCTGGCCCATTTTTACATATTGTTTTCCAAGAAAAATAACACCCTCTTTACCAAACAATTCTTTATCACTCTCGTTTCTCCCTATAATGATATCATAAGTCATTAATTTGATTAAACCCAACATTTTATATAAACTTTTTCATAACATTTTTAGAAAATTATATTAATCCAAAATAAATTTACAACCATATGGTTATTTTTGATAAAACATTTAAAGAAATATTCATATCTCAAATAATTTCTATCTTTGGTGGTTTAATCGTAGGAGTAATCTTAGCTATTTATACAGATAAACTATTCATTATCCCTTCTATGTTGCTTATTATCCCAGGAATTCTTCAAATGCGGGAAAATATAAGTGGGTCTTTTGCTTCACGATTAAGTTCTGGATTATTTCTAAAGGTTATTAAACCAAATAAAACACAAACAAAAATAATAAAAGGGAATCTTTATGCATCTTTCTTCTTAGCTATTTTAACATCTTTAGTAATAGGACTAATCGCATTTTTCTTCAATTATTCACTTACTCATACATTTTTATTTAAAATAATACTTATACCATTAATCGCAGGAATAATAGCAAATACAATAGAAATACCTTTAACTCTTTTTACAACCTTTTATTTATTTAAAAAAGGATACGACCCGAATAATATTATGGGGCCATTTGTAACTTCAACAGGAGATATAATCAGTATTTTATCTATACTTATAACCATAACGATAATATGAAAAGTATAAAACCATTAAAGGAATTGAGAAAAATTAATAGGAAAAATTACCACCCATTAATAAGCCACATTCACAAAAAACATAAAATCTCCAGAAAAACATTGTTTTATATCAAAGAATATGGGCCACACTCAAATGTTCCAAAAACAATAATTAAAGAAAGTATAAAAATTGTTTTATTTGCATCTATACTCAGCACAATTGGCGGTTTTGGATTAGAATATATTAAAAACATTTTCATCTCTATAGTGCCATTAATCATTTTATTACCAACATTAAACGACCTTATTGGTGATTACGGGGCAATAGCATCTTCCAAATTCTCAATCATGTTGTATGAGAATAAAATAAACAGAAAATGGTGGTTAAACAAAGAACTTAAAAAATTATTTATTCAAATAATCATCTTGTCTGTAATAACCGCAATTTGTAGTTCAATTCTAGCATTGATCACATCTAAATATGTTGCAGGCTACTCCCAAAATACTTCATTCGCCATAAAGATTATTGCCCTCACATTACTGGATGTTATCCTTATTTCTACAACTCTATTCTTAGTGGTAATCCTCGCAGGAATTCATTTTTATAATAAAAAGGAAGACCCAAACAATTTTCTAATTCCAATAACAACCTCAATCGCAGATTTTGGGAATATGGTAATTTTATCCATTTTGGTTATCTTATTTTTCTAAAATCAACTTTTTATATGGTCTTTTATTTTTGTTATTACTCTTTTCTTATGTAAACCCAAATTTTCAACAACTTCTTTAAATGCACTTTTTGAAAAATTGGATTCATCAAACAATTCCTCATTAGTATGTATGCATTTATGTATATAATTTAAAACACTTTCACTTTTCCAATCTATTTTGTGTTGATTAAGAACAACGATTAATTCATCAAGTTTCTCAAATGAGTTTAATACACTGTTAAATATCAATTCAATATTTATCAGGTCTATATCAATATTAAACTCTTTATTGCTTTTTTTTGTAATTAAACCAACGGTTTCTTTAAGATTATCATTAAAAGATGAAATGTAATTAGGTATATAGCCTAGTTCCCTTTTTGTTATAGTTTTGTCTTCTATTTTTGTTACAATCCTATCTAAATGTTGCCTAAATAGAAGCAAAGACGATCGTATTTTACTTATTCTCTCATTAATAGAAGACTCATATAACTCATTCAGAATCATATCCTGTTTTATTGAAACAAGTTTTGAGGTAACCAAGGCCAACAATAATAAACCAAATACAACCTCGAATATAGCCAATAATTTAAATAAACCAAAAGGGATTATATCCCCAAAACCAGTTGTAGTAGCAGCAACAAAACTAAAATAGATGGCATCTTTTATTTTATCTACACCAATCTGTTTTGCATTATAAAAAAGAAAAGAGGACTCATTTTGAAAAAAATAATATATAAAACCAAACGATAAAACTATAAAAACCCAAATAAGGAATATATGCAAGAAGTTTAATCTATCTATAAAATTTACAAGTTCTTTTTGTTTAATAATACGATTTACACCCTTAACTTTTTTCAAAATAAACACCTCTTAATTAAACAAATACACTCTGCTTTTTATAAATTTTTTGAATTTATTAATTCCCCAAAAGAAACAAAAATTATTTAAATAACAAAAACAAATATTTCTGTTAATGAAAGTAAGGCAGATCATGAAGAAAGCAGTATTTATTAACCCAAATTCAACAAAAAAAGAATTATTAAAA
>CAYIWE010000053.1:0-4116 GCA_964367025.1 Candidatus Woesearchaeota archaeon | reverse complement strand
AAATATCAGAAACTTCTCCTGAAAAAAGAAACAAAATAAATGATTATTTTAATCAAATAAAATCAGTTCAGGATGCTAAAGCAGAAACTGCAAAGAAAGTAGCAGAAGCAGCTGAAGCTGCAAAAGCAGCAGAAGCAGCAGCTCCTGCAGCAGAAGCAGGAACACCTGCAGCAGCAGGAAAAACAGCAGCAACAACCACAGCAGCACCAGCTGTAAAACCTGGAGCAAAGAAAGAAGCTAAGAAAGAAGCAAAGAAAAAAACTAAGAAAAAATAAAAAATTACTTTTTCTTAAAAATATTCGGGTTAAGTATAGGGCAACTTTCTTTTAATTTTTTTCGAAAGTCTTTTTCTTCAAATTTAAAAGATTCATGATTTCTATTTTCTTTAAGAGAAGAGTAATAATCTCTAACTTTTCCACCTGTTTTTATATAAGAATAAATATCATTTCCAAGTCCTGTAAGAAGAACTGCTAATATTACCCCTAATAACCATAATAAAGTTATATAAGGATCTCCTTGACTTATAGCAACAGCTATATAATAAATTCCAACAATAGTTAAAGAAACAACTAAGGATGTAAGAAATATGTCCTTTCTTTTTAATATTGGAAGTTTTTTTATAAAATACAAAATAAATGCTGTTATAATTAAAATATATCCTACAATAAACATTAAACCCATTTTATTTCACCTATGAAAATTAATAGAATTTAGTATTTAACTGTTTGTAATTTAGCATTAATAATCTTTATAAATCTCCTTATTTTAGAAACATCAAGGGGATGTAATATAGCCTGGTTAGTATTCGAGGTTTGGGACTTCGCAACCCCAGTTCAAATCTGGGCATCCCCATTTATATAAAGAAAAAAATTTAGGTGATAAAAAATATATAATAAAATGGTAGAAGCTTGGCAGACAACAGAAAAATCAATAGCTCATTTTAGAGGAACAAAAAGAAAATGTGATTTTTGTAGTAAGGAAATTTATGGAAATACAGGAGGTTATATTACTACTAACGGAGACTTAAATAGAGAAAACAAAGATACTATTTTATGCAGTGAATGTTGGGATAAACATGATATTGACCAGTCTCTAAGAAAAATTGAATTAGAAAAAGGAGTTAAATTAAAAAGACTTGATTAAAATGACTTTTTTAACAAACGCTATTTGTAATTATTGAAGTAGTCTTATCAGAAATTGAATGTCTTCATTTAAATTTTTCTTGAAAAAGTTTTTACTATTCAAACTTACAACATCTTCTGAGAAAGTTTTATATAGAACTTATCTTTAAAGTTTTTATGAAAAAAGGGATATTAGTTTTATTTTTATTATTTTTTTCAGTATTATTTCTTTGTAGTTTTGTATCAGCAATACCTACTCCTACAACAGAATTTATTTCATGTTCTCTTTCTGGTATTCCTTCAGAAGTTGTACGAGGACAAAGATATGATGTTACAATTCAGGCTAGATATAGATTAAACAAAGAAGATGCTTTTAATAGTGGAAATTGTTTAAATGCTTTATTAAATTTTAATGTTCAACTTTGGGAATATGATCTATTTTTTGACGATTTTGTTAGTGAAGCTTCCTTTAATCCTATGAGTTTTTCTCTCACTTCTGTTAATTGTAAAAATAATTATATGGATATTACCACCATCGCTAAAAATGTACCTCTATCAAGATACGAAGATTTATTAGGAGGTGCTCAATTTGAAGGTTATATTGTAAGAGATTTAGTAAGATATTCTGATGGATATTGTGTAACCAATTTAAAACAAGTCTCTTTTATTGATAGCGAATGTTATGACTTAACAACACATAATCCCAAATCATATGGTAGCCAGCCTACAGGTTATACTGACGACACTGATGGTTTTTGTTCTGGAAATACTCAACCTTTGGGGACAAGTTATATAAAGACAGTTGATTATTATTGTGATGGTATTCATACGTATAAAAATTCTAAAGAAACTACTGTAGCTACTTGTGGTCCCTGTAATTATTGTTCAGATAATAAATTGACATGTAATTATTATTCTACCGGAACTTCTTGTGACAATGGAGGAAAAGTTTGTGATGGTGTTGGAACTTGTACTTGTTTAAATAATTTTTATTCTCAATGTTTTGGAGGGGATGTTTATTGGTTTGATAGTTGTGGTATTAGGAGAGACAAAAAACAATCATGTGGAACTGCTGGTTGCAATTTAGAAACTAATAAATGTAATGATTGCCAAATAACTTGTGCTTCAAACTCTAATTGTGGTACAAATAGTTTTGTTGGAAATCCTGTTTGTCAGAATGGAAATGTTTTCCAAAATTATATAACTCATACTTGCAATAATCCGGGAACATGCTCTGCATCTTGCCTTAGTACAACTAATCTTCAATTAAAACAAACTTGTAGTTCAGGACAAAGTTGCTCTGATGGTCAATGCTATAATTCTACCCAACCAACCTTAACACGAACACCTTCCTCAACAACAGTTAATCCAAATTCAACATTCACATTAAATTATACAGTAACTGGAGCATCTGGAACTTGGGGTAATAGCATAGAAGATAATGTAATAGGTGGTTGTAGTTTTTCTAGTGGCTCAACGCAATATAAATCAGTAATGCTTAGTGAAGATGGTAACACAAAATCAATAACAATAACTGCTCCTAGTTCAGGTACATTATGTACTTTTTCAGGAAGTTATCAATTTGGAACTTTGCCAGTTGTTAATATGCCGAATAGTGTAGTTAATATCGCGAATTGTCTAAACAGCGATGATACAGATTGTGATGGCAAAATAAGCAGAACAGAATTAGGAGCTGCTATAACAGGTTGGATTCAAGGTTCTGTTAGTAGAAGTCAATTAGGAGTAGATATACAATCTTGGAGCCAAAGTTAAAATGAAGAAACAAATATTGATATTAATATGTACAATATTTTTATTAAACTTTGTAAGTGCTGGAACTATGACAAGAACAGGACCAACAACAGTTAATCCAAATTCAACCTTTACAATAATTTATACAGCAATTTCTACAGGTACATGGGGAGCAAGTATACAAGATTCAATTTCTGGAGGTTGTACTTTTCCTTCTGGTCAAACAACATATCAAAGTGTAATGCTTAGTGAAGATGGCAATACAAAATCAATAATTATAACTGCGCCAAATTCTGGCAGTTGTACTTTTACAGGAGATTATAAATTTGGAACTGATCCTGTAACAAGTTTTAGTTCATTAACAATTAGCGTTAGTGGAAATGGATGTAATCCGAACTGGCAATGTACTTCTTGGAGCAATTGTTCAAATAACCAACAAACCAGAACTTGCACAGACCTAAATATCTGTAATGTTTCAACAAATAAACCTGTTGAAACGCAAACTTGTTCAACTCAGTGTGTTCCTTCTTGGTCTTGCAATGGATGGTCAAATTGTGTAAATAATCAACAAACAAGAACTTGTAATGATTTAAATAATTGTAATAATTTCACTGGAAAACCCTCGATATCTCAAACTTGTTCAAACATTTGTACATCAAACTGGCATTGTTCAAATTGGAATTCTTGCTCAGGTGGTTCTAAAGAGAGAACATGTACAGATTTAAATAATTGTGGAACAAATTCAGGAAAACCTTCTGAATCCACAGATTGCTCTTCATCTCATCATTATACCAGTGGTTATGCAACTGTAATTAATAGAAATGACAATACAGATACTAATCAGCCAGTTAAAGAAAATCCACCAATTGTTACTATTCAGCTATCTAATCCTACAGGAAATAATATCGTTTTAAAATCCCCTAAAACAAATTCAATAATCGGAGCTGCAATAGGAATTAGTGAATATACTAATATTTTTATAATTATATCAATATTTATTTTTTTAATGTTTATAATTCTTTTATTAATATACTTTTTAAGAAAATAATATAAAATCTTTCACCCAACAACTTTAAAAACCTCTTTTTTCTAATTGAATTAATCTAATATTACAATTATATTAATCAATGACAAAAACAAAAAAAGTTAGAGCAGCAGGAAGATTTGGAGCAAGATACGGGCGTAGCGTTAGAACCAAGATTGCTGAAATAGAATCTGTTCAGAGAAAAAAACAAATTTGTAT
>CAYIWE010000052.1:0-4400 GCA_964367025.1 Candidatus Woesearchaeota archaeon | reverse complement strand
TGTTTGTTGAACTTTTAATAGCAATAATTCTAGGTATAATTGTTGGGATTTTTACAGGCTTAATACCTGGAATACATATAAATTTAGTAGCAATAAGCACATTAACAATAGCACCGTTTCTTCTAAATTATATCGATCCAATCATAGTGGCCACATTCATAATTTCAATGGCAATAACTCATTCCTTCTTGGATTTTATTCCATCTATTTTTTTGGGTGCTCCAGAAGCAGAAACTGCATTATCTATACTTCCAGGACACAAACTCCTTTTAGAAGGAAAAGCGTATGAAGCAATAAAATTAACAGTTATTGGAAGTTTATGTGGCCTTATCATAACAATAAGTTTAGTACCCTTCTTTTTAATAACACTTGGAAAGATTTATTCAATGATAAGGGAGTATATTGCTTACCTACTAATCTTTACATCAGTCTTCCTTATAATAAAAGATAAACAAAAATATTGGGCATTAGTCACTTTCCTAATGGCAGGCGTATTAGGAGTAAGTGTATTAAAACTAGTTATGCTAAAACAACCACTTTTTCCATTACTTTCCGGATTATTTGGAACTAGTGCACTTTTATTAAGTTATTCACAAAAAACAAAAATACCCAAACAAGAAATAACACAAACTAACCTAAAGAAAAAAACAATTGCAAAATCATTAATTTCCTCAATAATAGCAGGTTCAATTTGTTCTTTCATGCCGGGGTTGGGTCCAGCACAAGCAGCAATTTTAGGTTCACAAATTTTAGGGAGAATTAAAGAGAAAGGGTTTTTAATTTTAATTGGTAGCTTGAGTATAGTGGATATTATAATAAGTTTTGTAACTCTTTATACTTTAGATAGAGCAAGAAATGGAGCAATTGTTACAATATCTCAAATGATAGGGATATTTAACTTTGATTATCTTTTAATATTTCTTGGTTCTTCTTTAATAGCAGGGGCCATTGCAACACTATTAGTCTTACAATTTGGAAAAATATTTTCAAAAATAATAACAAGAATAAATTATCAAAAGTTGTGTTTAATAATAATCTCACTAATAACTACTTTAGTATTAATTTTCTCTGGTCCTCTTGGGTTATTTGTACTATTCATTTCAACAATGATTGGTTTAATTCCTCAATTAACAAATACAGGAAGAAATCATTTAATGGGTTGCTTAATTTTACCAGTCATAATATTCTTTTTATCATACTAATTGATAACTACAAAAATAATAATCAACAAAAGAAAAAAGAAAAAAATATTTTTAAAATCTAGGTACACAAGCACCATTACTACATTTTAACATAAAATTACTACCTAAACTACAACTATATCCTGGAGTTAGTGTATTTTGAAGCCAACCATAATATTCACATCTTTCTAATGGCAACCCAGGTTGAGTGCCGCCAGTAACAGGGTAATATTCTACTAAAAGATCATCATTACTGCAATAATCTGTGTAACTCTTAAGTTCCATAGTACCATCATCAAAAACGTGTACTTCAGTACATCTACCACTTTGAAAAATATTAAAACCACCATCAGTATCAGTAATCGTTATGCTTTCTGCATATACCCAAATAGCACCTAATATTACTACTAAAGCAAATCCTAAAACTAACAAATTACGTTTTTTCAACATTTTTTATAACCTCCATCAATTTTTAATAAGTGTACTTAGAAGGATATAAATAAATTATTGTAAAAAAAACAATTGTTATAAAATATAAGACAAAAGATATATAAATAACACAAAACATACTTCTAAAAATGTCAATTTACTCTTTTTTTCAAGAATTATTTACAAATAAAATACTTATTTCTATAATCCTAGCCTGGTTTATTTCACAAACAATAAAAGTTCTAATTATGTCAGTAAAAAAGAAAAAATTAAGATTGGATTATTACATTACAGGTTCAGGAATGCCAAGTTCTCATACTGCAATCTTTGTAGCACTAACCTATTCAATTTATTTGCTGGAGGGTATAAGTAATTTATTTATAGTAACACTAATAATAACTTTAGTAATAATGGATGAAGTTTTAGGTTTTTTATCAATTCAAAAAATAGTTCATGCTTTAAATTATTTATTGGATAAATTTGAGATCAAACAAACAAGATTAAGAGATGATATAGGTCATACAATACCTGAAGTGATAGTTGGTTTTTTGATAGGAATGTTAGTAACTTATTATATTTTCTTTATTTTTTAAAACCATTTGCCCAATCCAACTTGTTTTTCTTCTTCTCTGCCAAAAACACTCTCAATCCTACTCTTAATCAATTCCAAACTCTGAACTAAATAAGGAGGTAACGTATACTTCTCACTTAAACTTATAGCAGGTTCTAAATACTTAACAATACTACCTTCAGAAATAGTAAAAATAAGGTTACCGTTACATTTTAAACACGATCCTTTTAAAGGAGGTCGCCTATATTTTTCATTACATTTACTACACCTAAACTGTTGCATAGAAAATTTTCTTAAGTTGCCCTTAATATCTCTAATAAAATGTTTTTCAATGATTAATTTAGCAACATCAGCTTCATTAACTGCCCTTATTTTTTCAGCAACAATCATTTGGCCTTTAACTTTCTCTTCCATTGTTGGTAAAAATTTGTAGGCACTACAAGAAACACCATTATTAAAATTATCAGTATCATGAGTAAATCCAAAATCCTCGTATTGTTTTTTTGTGTTTAATCTTTTATTTAGTTGTTTAATTTTAACATCACTTGGTTTTTTGTATTCCAAAGAAGCTTCATATAATTCTAAAGGATATTCAGAAACAACATCCATTCCATGAACCATGTCATCAACCTCACTTGGAATCAACCTAGAACTTAAAACCAAAGGACTATCCATGCTTCTGCCCCCTATTTTATCAGGTAAATACTGCCTTGAAAAATTTAAAAGTGCATCCATCAACAATATAACTGCACACTCATCACCGTCACAATCTCTTCGCATAGCGGCGTGCCACATCGGATGTGCAAAACATACTTGAGTATCACTAAAACCGATAATTCTACCAATAATCCCTGCAGAAGTATGTGGTGCCAAACCAACAATTAATTGACCAATTAACTCTTTTTTATCTTTAAAATTATAAAATTTTTCCAATCCATAAATTTTTTCTAATTCATCATCAACAAAATTTGCTACATTAAACAAAATTTGATCGGCACCCCTTTCAGAAGCTTCAAAACAATTTGGTAATATAACATCTTGAGGTTTTATTTCTAATAATTGGTCTTCACCAATAAGTTCCTTGCCTTTATAATCAGATAAATAACCTAATTTTTTTAATTCTTCAACACTTACGTGAATTTCTTTTGGTTTAAAATGAGTAATAGCCATCTCTGTCATATCATATCTCACTGTACCATCTTTATTAACATAAATATTATGTAAAGCTCTTAAAATTCCCTTGCCTAAATACTCAGAAATGTGATCTTTATTGGACATGCCTCTGACTCCCTTAACCAAAGAGATTTCATTTAAGTTAAATTTCTTTAAAACATTATCATAATATTTACAAATATCAATTTCATAATTTTTCCTATGCTTCAACAAATCACCATGAAATTCACATTTAGGTGTATTATAATAAACATTACAAACATCACAATAAAATTTAATTTGTGTTTTTTCTCCGCACTCTTCACAAACAGAAAAAACGGTTTCATTACCGCACTTATTACATCCATAAACAACAATATGTCCCGTAATCTTTCCTTTTCCAACAGCTTCTTCAAAACACCTTAATCTTCCACCCTCATCACCTACAGGAAACAAAACATGTGGGCTTCCCGTCATTTTTCTAATTTTAGCTTTTTCCGGTCTTCCCATTCGTGCACCAATAAAAGTCCCACATTTATCCCTTATCTTTATCCCACCAATCTCATTAAGTATACATAAAACACTTTTATTTTCTTCAATATTTTTATTTAAAATTTCAATCAAATTTTCTTCTCCATTCAATTTAAATATAAAATTTAAAATTTTTGCATCTTGTCCGTCTATGACAACATACTCTTTATTAACAACTTTATGTGGGACACCAATTAATTCTAAAATTCGTTTTGCGTCCTCTCCATCTAAATCCCGTTCTATATCATACAAGAGAGGCAGAATTATTTTGGTTTCCGTGATATTCCCCATCAAAAACCACTTGTAAAGAACTTTTAACTGTCTGTTATTGATTGTTCTCCAAAAATAAGTGTATCTTGGGTGTAAAGGGATTTTTAATTTTAAAGAAAAATCAATCGCTTGAGAAGCGCTCAATTTAAATCTAAAAGGATTATTAAATAATTCTACCAACTTCGTCTCTGACAATCCTGTTAAAATAGATAATTTAACAAAATCCAATCCGTCAAATAAAGCTAAGATTGTTTTCTCGAATTCTT
>CAYIWE010000051.1:0-4410 GCA_964367025.1 Candidatus Woesearchaeota archaeon | reverse complement strand
TCCCTAATACTATTAGGAATTTTAGCACCGATAATAGCAATGATAATTCAATTAGCAATTTCAAGATCAAGGGAATATTTAGCAGATTCAATGGGGGCAAAAATATCAAAACACCCGACATCCCTAGCCTCAGCATTAGAAAAACTTGATAGTTCTGTAAAAACAAAACCTCTAAAGTCAGGAAATCCAGCAACAGCGCATATGTTTATTGTAAATCCTTTTTCAGGAAAATCAATTTTGGGTTTGTTCTCAACACACCCACCAATTCAAGAAAGAATAAAAAGACTAAAAGCAATGAAAGTTTAGATAATTTCTATTTTCCCAAATTTTCCAGCAGTTAATTGTTTTTCACCCTGGAATTCTTTTACAAAACCATTAGTTATTTTAACTTTGTCACCAACTTTAACTTTATCTATTTCATCATTCCATAAAGTTAATTTTATTTCACCGCTTTTATCTTTAATCATCGCGTTTGCTACTCTTCCTCTATTGCCAAACTTCTCGAATTCTCTTGGTTCTTCTATACTCACAATCTGTGCTTCTATATCAACCTTTGTTTGCCCAACTTTTAGTTTATTAATTTCCATACCACTGGTTTTTGATAAGTAGTATTTAAAGTTTATTACAATTTTTTGATAAAAACAAGAATTTATTTCAATACCCACTTAATTTCTTCTTCATCAAAACCAAACTCTTCACAAAGTTCTTTATCATTCTTAAGCATTATTTTAAAATAAGTAAATTCGTGTAAAACTTTTTTCTTGGAAGTGTGTGTTTTCTTGCTTATTTTTTCTGCAATAGAATCTCTCTTGGAATTACTCATCTTGGCTCTCCACAATTTTAAGATTCTTTCACTTTTTTTATATCTCACAAAATCATTCCTTACCTCTTTTTTACTCAAAGCAACACCAACACTTAAGAATGTGTTAACATAAACTAAAAATCTCCAATACTGCATTCTTCTTATTCTTCCCTTGAATATATCTGCTTTACTCATCATATCATAAGCATTAACCAACTCTTCACCTTTGTATTCTAAAGGTAAATTTTCATCTAACCATAATTCAAATTCTTCTAAATTTATATTATCCATCACCCCAAAAATCTTATCAACATTTTTACTTTGGAATATTATTTTTAAAATATGGAAAATGTCTTCTTTTTTATCTCTATCACTTAATAAACTTAAATCACCATCTCTTAAAACATCCAAATCATTTATTGCACCCCTTATATCTCCCCTATTCTTTATTGCAATTTCTTTTATAACTGAATCCTCAACTTTAAAACTTTCTTTATCTTTTATTTTTTTTAAAAACATAAAGATTTCATAAAAAGTTAACTCCTTGAATTCTATTAATTCACTCTTACCCCTTAAATTACTTATTTTTTTATCCCACGGGTTATCAGCTACCATAATTATTGGAAAACAACTCGTTTCTATCAACGAATTAAGCAAAGTAACCCCACCCCTATCTTTTAACCCACTAAATTGATCAACTTCTTCTATTAAAATTATTTTACCATTTTTGAATAAACTTCTTTGCTTCATTGAATTATTTATCACATCACTTATATTATCTTTATTTCTAACATCGGATGCATTAGTTTCTACAACTTCATAATTTAATTCATTAGCAAGAGCATAAACACTAGAAGTTTTTCCATAACCACCATATAAAATAACTGCTTTCTTCTTTTTATTATTGAAATCTGAAACAAAATCCTTTAACCTATCCAAAGCAATTTTATTACCAACAATTTCATTTAATTTTCTTGGTTTATACTTATTGATTAACATTTTAAATTAGAACAAAACCAGCTAACAACGATTCAAGTTGCAAGAATTCATTACTTCCTTCAACCATTCTAAATTCCACTTCACCACACTTCTCTATTAATTTTACTTTTCTTTCATCAGGAATATCTAAATTCCAAATTTCTTTTTGTATTTGTTTTATTACGTCTAATCCACTTAAACCGTGTTTTAACATCACATCAAGTAACTTGTCCCTCGCTTTTATAAAATCCTTATTTACAGCCAATCTTAAAACATCAATTACCTCTTTTGGTTTTGCAGCACTGATTACTTCATAAATTAATTCTTCTGTTATTTCATTACTAACAGATGCACAACTCTGTAAAACATTTTTGGCTTTTCTACAATCACCACCACTCACTTCATATATTGCTTCCAAGCCTTTTTTATTGATTTTTAATTTTTCTTGTTCACAAATAACTTTTATTATCTTTTCTATAGCTTCTTTTTCTAATGGTTTAAATCTAAACACACTACATCTGCTTTGGATTGGGTCTAATATTTTAGAAGAATAATTACAACTTAAAATAAACCTAGTTCCATCACTGTAAGTTTCCATGGTTCTTCTTAATGCTTGTTGTGCATCTCTTGTTAAAGAATCGCACTCATCCAAATAGATTATTTTAAATGGAACATTACTCATAGCTTTTGTTCTGGCAAAATCCTTAACCTTATTCCTTATAACATCAATTCCACGTTCATCACTGGCATTTAACTCCAAAAAACAATTCTTCCATTCATTGCCAAACAATTCTTTTGCTATAACTAAAGACAAGGTTGTTTTTCCAACACCGGCAGGTCCAGCAAATAATAAATGTGGTAAATTCTTTTTTTCAACAAAACCCTTTATTCTGCCAACTATCTTGTCCTGTCCTTTTATTTCCTCAAAATTTTGAGGCCTATACTTCTCAACCCATATCTTGCTCATCTTATAAAAAAACCTAAAAATCTTTAAATAAATTTGTATTTTAATGTTTATAACTCTTGTGTATAAGATATACTAGTTACTCAACTAAAATCTAAATTCTTCGGAACTTCCAACGTTTTGAAGGAAATAATCTGCTTGAAACTCAAGAAGTTTTTGCATTAATTTACTATACTCACTCCCAATTAGGTATTCTCCGTATTCAAATAAAAAAGATCCCATTTCCAATCCAAATTTTCCATTTAACCACCTGCCATATTCTGGACAAAATTTGTTTGACTTTGGAAGATTTTCTAATGATAAATCAAAATGATTAAACAAATCTTGAAAAATTTTATTTGATTCTTCAATCATATCAGTAAAACCATTTAAATCTGAAGCAAGATAACCCACACATTTCAAAAAGAGATACTCTTCAAGAAAATCTTCTAAATTACCACTATCTCCTTCAACAAAACCTTCCTTTTTAATAACACACTGTAGATATTTTAATCTACCAAAACTTTCACAAATAGTATTCTTGTATCCATTTATAGCCTCGACCATTCAATAAATTAGGAAGAACTACTTTATAAATATTTGTGTGATTGACCGATAAAACCAAAAACTATTTATTCTAATAATCCAAAAATTAAATTAATGAAAAAAGCACAAATAATGGGCCAACCCATAATCTTTATCTTTATAGCAATTGTTGCCATTCTAACCCTAACACTAGGCATCAAATATGTTTACAAATTAAAAGTTTTGGGTGAAGAAACCAAGGTTGTAAGAGAATTAAAAGAAATTGAATCAGATTTACAAAGAGTTTATCAATTAAGTTATCAAAGTTCAGAAAAATTTGCATACTCCTTCCCATCATCTGTAAACAAAATCTGTTTTCTAGAAACTCCAACTGATTTGGGCCCAATTAATAATATAGACTCCAATCAAAAAAATTACATAAAACTTTCTACAGGAAAGAACCTATTTATTTTTTCTGATGCTAAATTAAAAGAAAGGTCTTCTTTCTCAGAACTAATCGGAACAACTCAATGTTTTGATATAGAAAACAAAATCTCTTTAATTTTAACAAACCAAGGTAAAAAAGTTATAATTTCTATTTAATATTTAGTATTCTAAAATAGTAACAAACCAAAACCTTTAAATATCCCTTTTCTTTAACCCAACTAAAATGAAACCAGAATCATCTATAATTCTGCCAGGACAAGAACACGATAACTATAGTTACCCAGATCTACTAGTATCTATGAACAGAACCTATTACAAAAACGGTAAAGATTGGTATAATACACACGAACACCTGCAATCAGATAATAAGCTTATGCTGCCAATCAGAGAATTTGTTGATTTTCTAAATTTATTAAAGTCAGGAAATGTTCACAACGGTCTAGGCAAAGAAGTAAGTCAAAAAAGAATTGACTCAATCCTTCATGATATTTTAACACCAAGACCTCCTTACAGAGCAGAACTCTTAGATGCTTATTTCAAACAAATTGATGGTGTCTCACATATAAACTACAATCACCAACTTGTAGATGGACAATTACAACCACAAAACACAGAACCACTTGAAGATTGTTTAATGCAAAACAAAACACCAGGAATTGACCTAGAAGCATGGTTAAACAATCCAACTCCACACGGATTGCCTCCTGCCGATATA
>CAYIWE010000050.1:0-4483 GCA_964367025.1 Candidatus Woesearchaeota archaeon | reverse complement strand
TTCTTTATTTAGATGACACCAAAAAAATAAAAGAAATATTGAAATCCTGGAAAAAAGATAAAAAAATACCACAGGAATTAATGCAACAACTTCTAAATATAATAATTAGGCGAAGTAGTATAAAAGCATTAACTTTATCAGAAGAATTGAATCTACCACCACAAATACCCCTCCCAAAATTAACACCATTAAAACCAGAAAATAATGAATATATAGGTTAAAACTTTCTACTTGTTCTTTTAATATTACATATATTTACACAAAGGTTTATAAACTAACACCAAATTATCACGATATATAAGGAAGTTGAAAAATTTTCTTATTTAAATAACAAGAACCTTAAGTTCTTGTGTAGGAGAAAAAACTATGAAAGATTTTAATAGGGGTGGTTTCAAAAGAAACTTTGGACCTCAAAAGAAGTATAAAGCAATTTGTACAGATTGTGGCAAGGAATGTGAAGTTCCATTTGAACCAACACCCGGTAAAGACGTTCGTTGTATAGAATGTCACAAAAAACACAAAGGATATTAGACATTTCATCTAAAAACCTATAAAAAATACTTTATTTTTTAAATTTTTAAATGTATTAAACTACTTAAACCAATAATAAAAAAACCCAACATTAACCCTTCTTTAACATTAAGATTAAACAATTTAATAAATATGATTACACCCAATAGAATTATTGCTCTTCCTATAAACAACATAATCTCTCTAAAAACTAAATACTCTACCATCTTACTCTTAACTTTATTTGCTTTATCATAAACAAGAGAACTAAATGGCAAATCAATCATAATAAAAGCCAATCTACTAAAACCAGTAATAAAAACAATTTGCCAAAAAGTTTTAACAAAAGAAACAACCATCCAACTAAAAAAACTAAATACTCCACCAAGTTTTATTAGAGGTTTATTCCCAAACCTGTCATTTAAATTACCAACAATTGGGATAAAAAGGGCACTTATAATCCCCATCATACTAGATATAATACCTAAAACCAAATACTCTTTTAATATTAAAAAAACAAACAAAGGCCAAAAAATACTAATACCGATTCCTTCAATACCATAACCCCACAAATTGATCATTTCACTAGTGTGCTTTTTTAAAAAAACATCTTTTAACCTAAATTTATATTTTACATGATTTTCATTAGAAAAAAAGAGGGGTATTACAGACGCAAACAATAAAGAACCAGCAATAATAAATAACCAATTAAAACCATAAACACCCAATAAAATACCGCCAGCTATGGGGCCAATTATACTCAAAATTAAAGAAGAAACAAACCATATACTCACTTCCTTTCCCCTATTCTTTTTATCACTGCATTTAGCAAAATCAATGTGAAAGGCAATCCAAAATAGACTCAAACCAACACCCTCAACAACAGCAGCAATAGAATAGTGTATTAACCCATACTTCAAGGAGTTTAGTAAATATATAAAAGATACAGAAAAAGGTATACTCAACAAGATAGAACGCTTTAATCCAATTTTACTACTTATTACCCCACAGACAGGAGTCAATAAAGCCATAACCCCATAAATAATCAAATAAAACAAGAGTATAGTTTCAATTCCATAATTTAATTCCTCAAACAAATACAAAGGGATAAAAACACCAACCATAGCCAAAGCCAAACTTCTTAATCCCATAGAAATATACATCTCAACTAATTCTTTATTTAAAGCAAAATGAATAAATTGAAATGGTTCTCTTTGCATTAATTCAATTTTAATTTTGTCGTATTTAAAGTTTATGAATAAAATATATAAACCATTTCAAATAACTTTAACTATATGGTTAAATTAAAAAGAAACATCAAAAAAGCTATACCAAAAATAAGAAAACAAACAATAAAAGATGTAAAAAAAGCAGCAATTACAGTTAAGGAAACCTCACAAAAAATAAGAAAACAAACAAAAAAAACAATAGGTGCCTCTCTTGCAGCAGCCTTTGGTCTTACTGCAGCCCTTATATGGAGAGATGCCGTAGATGAAGTAATAAAGAAGATTACATTAATATTAGGCTTAACTGAAGAAACTTATATCTTAAAACTTATTACCGCAATTATAATTACTATGGTTTGTGTAATGTTTATAGTTTATTTCTCAAAATGGAGCGAAACCTAATTTACTTTATACCGCATAACCAATAAACTTTAAATACAACTCCATTTTGTATGTAACTATGTCAAAAATATCTTCACAAAAAAAAGAGAAAATTAAAGAAGAAATTCTTTCATTACTTTATGAATCCTCTCCAAGGTCTTTATTTACAATTCAAATCGCCGAAGAGATAATACGTGATAATGAATTTACAAAGAAATTACTTCTCGAATTAAGATCTAAAAATTTAGTAGAAGAAGTAAAAAAATCTAAGGAAGGTTCTAATTACCTAAAAAGAATAAAATGGAAATTAACCCAAGAAGCTTATTCTGCCTATAGAAAGCTAGTTTAACAAACTTACAACAAACAAACAACAAACAAACACACAAAAAACCCTGCTTACAACACCATACCTCAAAAATATATCAAATACTCAATAAAAATTTAAATACTCACTTATCTTCTCCTTACAACAAACAAAAATGAAAGAAAATGACCTAGAATTCAAAGAAAACGTAAAATTATCCTTTTCAAAGGTAAAAGAACACATAAATAGACTAGAAAACGAATTAAAATTGCATAGAGAACTCATTTCTAAGAACATAAGCCAAATAACAAACCTAAACAAAAAAATAGACCAAATAAAAGACGAATTAAGGCAAATAAGAGATAAAAAAGACTATTTTACTCAAAGTTCCACAGGAAATGATGGGGTACTTACAACAAACAAACAACAAACAAACAACAAACAAACAACAAACAAACAACAAACAAACACACTTTTTGATCTAAAACCCCTAATAGAACCCCTAAAATCAGACATAGAAAAAAAATTTCTATCACTCACTAACCTCGAATTCAAAGTTTTTCTTACAATTTATCAACTAGAAGAAGACCTAAAACGACCAATTACTTATGATGAACTCTCACAAAAAACAGGTCTTTCACAAAGTTTTATCCGAGGTATTGTGCGAGAATTAATTTTAAGGAAAATTCCCGTATCTAAAACAACAACCAGGAACCGTAAAGTCTCACTTTCTATCCCCCAAGAGTTCAAAAACCTCAATTTAGCCTCAAAATTATTAAAATATAAAGAATTTGACAATTCTCAAACAACATTATTTAAATTTTAAAAACTCTCACTTTTGACAATTTGTTTATAAATAACTGGTCTTAGGCCTTTTTTATCTTCTTTTTACTCTTATTTTTTCTATTTCAATCACCTTATTTTTAGTCTCTCCATCTAAATAAAACAATTTTCTTCTATTCCTAACATCTACTTTTTCTTTTATTGGTAAACCAATTTTAAAAATATCATTCACATGTCTCCTAACAGTTACAATATTCAAACCTAAACTCTTTGCAATATCCTCATATCCCAACGGTTTATTCATATAAACTAATAAAGTAATCACTTCTTTTTGTGCAGGAGTCAATTTTTCAAATAATTTAACACCCACAATCGATTGATTTGAACGATTGAACGATTGATTTGAACGATTGAACGATTGAACGTGTTCAATCGCTGATTCATCGACGCCATATTTTTTATTAATTTTTTCACTATTTTCAACAATATCCGCAATATACCCCAATTTTTCTTCAATTTCTCTCAATCTTTTTTCATGATGACCATGTCTTTCATGAAATCCATCACTAATTTCAGCTATATCACCTTTAATATTTTCAAAAGAATTCTTTAATGATTTATGAAGTGTTTTCCACTTATGATCGTCTCTTTTTTTAAATACCCAAAACATACTATTTCAAAAAACAAACTTACATTTAAATCTTTCTAAGACCAACCACAAAGTATGTATTTTAAAACATACAAATATTTAAATTTTTAATTAATTTGCATTTTTTAATGGAAGTAGTTTATATAATCGGACCATATAGGAGCGATACAACTTAGGTATATTACAAAATATTAGAAGTGCACAAATAATGGCTGAGGAGTTATGGAGATTGGGGTTTGCACCTTTCTGTCCACATAGTAACTCAGCTTTTCTTAGTGGTCTTGTTCCAGAACAACAATTTCTAGAAGCAGGAATTGAATTTCTTAAAAGGTCAGATTTAGCAATTACTCTAAAGGGTTGGGAGAATAGTAAGGGAAGTTTACTTGAATTAAGTATATGCAAAGAAAATAACATCCCAACTTTTTATTCTTTAGATGAATTAAAACAGAGAAAACTACAATAATAGATCAAAAACATACAACAAAAACCTTTAAGCAAAAATTAAAACTTTTATAATCTTAAAAATGATTATTATTTCATTTTTAAAATAGGAATAAATATAAAATTTAGTATACGTTTCTTAACTAAAATGGTAAATGAATCAAAAGAAGAAAACGAAGTTTTCAAATT
>CAYIWE010000049.1:0-4498 GCA_964367025.1 Candidatus Woesearchaeota archaeon | reverse complement strand
ATCCGTTCATTTAATTCAAGCAGTTAGTGTGGGGGTGAGAAGTTAGAGTGAGTGATGGGGCGAAGCTGGAGGGTGAGGAGGAAGGCGAAGCTGTAGAAGAAACTGGGAAATAAGTTATTCTAAGAAGAATTTATAACCTTGTGCAATAAGCTTTGTTTTTATCTTAATCGAATCAAAAACTTTTTTCTGCTTTTCCTCTATATCTTTATTATATTTTGCTTCAATTAATTTATCTTTTGTTATAAAATCAATTTCTATAGAATTTTCAAGATAATACGAAGGATTTTCATCTTTAATATTCAAAAAAACAAGATTTTCGTAGCTTGCGCCTAAATCTTTAAATCCAGTTACAACATTTTTTATGCCAACATCTCCTATATAAATTTTCTTAGGGGAAGTTATTTTTTCATTTAATGAGTTCGCATATCTATCAACAATATAAAATAAATATGCCTTTTCAAAATAGCCCACATACCTTTTTACACTATCAACTGAGATTTTAAGAATCTCTGCTATTTTATTATAACTCATGGGTTTGCCTACCCTCTGGCATAAAAGAACAAAAAGCTCTTTAATTGTTTTTTCAGCTGTTATCTTGTGATAAGCAATTATATCTTTGTAAATTATGCTTTCTACTAGCTCATTAAGATAATCTTTATCTTCTGTAATCACATAATAAGGTATCCCCCCGATTTTTAGATAGTCTTTGAAGTAGCTTTCTAATTTAGCTGTATCTGATTTTGAGATTTTCGCTTCTTTAAATATTAGGAATTCATGAAAATCAAGTGGCATGATTTCAATAGTTTTAGTCCTCCCAGTTAGGCTTGCTCTTTTATCTCTCATTAAAGTAGCAACTGATGATGAGCATATAACTTTAATATTTTCATTATCATAAATGCTCTTAAGCTCTTGCTCAAAATTCTCTCTTGTTGATATTTCATCTAAAAATAAATAGAAAAAATCAGATGCAGATTTTTTATGAATCTTTCTGTACTCTTCTATTAGGGTGTGTATGCTAAATTCCAGTAAGTTAAATGAATCTAAGCTTACAAAGAAAATATCTTCAGGTTTAATCTTGTTCTCTAATAAATATCTTATTGTCTGTTTAAGTATTGTTGTTTTGCCTACTCTTCTTAGCCCTGTTAAAAATAAGATTTCTTTTGATTTTAAACTGCTAGAAATTTGTTTTAGATACTTTTCTCTAGGATAGCTTTGTTCTTTAAATTTCCCATCCCACCAGGGGTTTTGCTTGAATAGTTCTGCTTCTATATCCATAAAAAATAGAGGTTTTTGGACTTTATAAACTTTACGATGGTATCGTATAGTTAATGAGTAGACTTTACGATGGTATCGTATAGTATTTTAGAGAGTAAAAAGGATTTTAGAAAAGTTTGGTATCTGGTTGTAAGAGATGAGGGGGCTGAGTTTTATTAATGTTAATCCGATTGTTCGATTCAGCTGGGGGAGTTGAGTGGGTGAAGAAGTTGGGGGTAGCGAAGTTAAAGTAAGTGATTTGGCGAAGTTGGAGGGGGAAGAAGAAACTGCGCAAGAATAAATTAAGCTTTTGTTATTCTTATATTAGAAACAAATTTTTTAAAATTTTCCATTAAATCTATACTTTTTTTTGAAAACATAGGAAAAAATCTTACTTCTAAATGTTCTTTAGTGTATCTCGCCACTAATCTTAATTTCTTTTTTCTTCCTGCTAAAATAAATCCTTCTTTTAATGGAATTCTTTGATACCTTTTGAATTCGTTTTGTAAAAAATAACTGACAATAACCATTTCTGGCTCAAAATATTCTTTTACAAATGAATCTAAATTTAATCTCTTTATATGGGGCGACCACCATATTAATTCCCATCCCATGCTATATACTATAAATCTATCATAAATTATCCATGCAACTATGATTATTATAACTAAAAGTATTGCTGATGTCCAACGTGGAATTAATATAGCCAATAATGTTATTATTGCACCCAATAAAAATAAAAAGAATGCTAGAATGGAATTTTTATTTTTCATCTTTTTTCTGAATAAAAGGTTATCTTAACTCTTTTGGGAACTTTTGCTTTAAAACATACTTTTTTGCCTCTTGCTCTAAAACAAACCAACCTTTTGACTGGCCTCCTTGCTATAAAGTTAACTTTTTTTCTCATCTTCCCCTTAACTCAATCTTATTTTTTTTAGCATAACCTTTTAGCTCTTGACCATCTTTAAAGCCTGCTTTTTTAACTAATTCTTTAGGTATTATTATCTCCCATTTGAAATAATCATCTCCATTTTTGGCTTTTCTGCTCTTATGTTTCTGTAATTTCATATAATAAGAGTAATTACCACTTCTTTATAAATATTTAGACGCCGAAAGGTTTATAAATAATAGACGCCTACTAAATATATGCAATCTTGTTATCATAAAGAAATGTTTGGATTAGTGGTATTTATAGCAGGGCTATTTTATGTTTGGGTGGAGATAATCTGGAGTATAGTAAAAGATAAAAACACTTAAAAAGAAGTATATTAGTAATATAAAATGGAAAAAGAAGTGATAATGTCTAAAAAATTAAATATCCCTTTCGAAAGAACTTGTGATTGTGGGGGCACCCATATTAATTGTTTAACAGCCAAGGAATGGTTAAAAAACCAGGTTGCTCTTTGGGAATTTTATTATGAAAGCAGAGATATTAGGGATAGAGACATACACCCCGCGGTATTCCCTATAGCATTACCAAAAAGATGCATAGAATTGTTTACACACAAAGGTGAATTAGTTTTAGATCCTTTTGCAGGTGTTGGAACCACACTTATAGCAGCAAAAGATTCTGGTCGAAATGCTGTAGGTTTTGATTTGAATAAAGAGTATGTAGACTCTTCTAAAAAAAGGTTGTCTCAACAAAAAATAAAAGAAGATACAAAACAAATAATGATTTGTGATGATTCTATAAATATTCCTAACTATTTATATGAAAACACAGTTTCATTGTGTATTACTTCGCCGCCTTATGCTAATATGTTAAACAGACCCAGACTAAATAAAAGTTTAATTGGGAAATCAAGGTATAATTCTCATTATAAAAAAATTCAACAATATTCAAATAATCAAAGAGATTTAGGAACAATGGAGCCTAAAAAATTTGCAGAAGAGTTGGGAAAAATATACGAAAGAATATTACCTCTATTAAAACCGAAAGCTCATTGTGTTATTAATATTACTGATTTATGGTGGGAAAATAAAAGATTCCCCCTTCATATCTATGTTATTGAGGCTATGGAGAAAGCAGGATATGAATTAAGAAATACTATAATTTGGGATAGAAGAAATTTAGTAAATGGTGCTGGAATATTTGGATGGCCAAGCAACTATATAACCCTTGGAACAACCTTTGAATATATTTTAGATTTTTGGAAACCACTTAGAGACTAAATTTTTTAAATCTCGGCGATATTAAAAACTTCTCTTATCCTATTCTTTCTAATTCTAAATCCAGAACCATGGTCATGGGTTTTACCTTTCTTTTCTCCGATTCTATAAACCCCTATTCTTATATCATAAAGTATCCATCCATTTTTTATTCCTTCTAAAAATTTATTAAAGCTTAAGCCTGTTAATAATACTGCTCTTTCAAAATGAAAGAATTCTCTTCCATTTTCTTCTTTGTGTTTTGCAGTAATGAATGCTATGTTCTTACACTTTTTTTCTATAATAGGTCTCAACGCTTCAAATGTATAATAGCAATCAATATCTAATAAAATTCCTGTTTTTAATTCTTTAACTCTTATATGGATTTTTTCCTCTTCATCATTAATCTCTAGCTTAAACCCATATTTACCTAAGAAGGTATTAAATTTATCCCCAGAGACTGTTGTATGCAAGACTTGTAATCCTCCTTCTTCTTTTCCAAATTTTAATCTTAAGAAAGTATTAGCTTCCATTGGGTATGATGGTGCTTGTGTAAATAAAGTTACCATACTTGAAGACAATTCCCTTGAAGACTTTAATTCTAATTCTTTTAGATAATCTACTTCTTGCAAGTTATTCTCTTTTACATTCACTAGGTCTTCAAATGTTTTTCCTATTCCTGTATTATTGGTTCTATGGGACTCTACAAAACCCATAGCTCTGACCCTTTCAAAATCTTCCTTAAACTTTTGTAATACATTTACCATAAATCCCGGGATGGTAAGGGGCTTTATAAAATTATTCTAGTTAACTCTTCCCAACCCCACAACATATCTCTTATTTTTCTTATCAACCTTAACTCCTAAAAACTTAACTTTCATTTTTGGAGCATTTTTAGAATATCCGTTTCTAAAGATAATAAAATCATAATGCTTTGGCTTGCCTTTATTATCAAATAATCTTTTAGTCCAATATGGCTTTATATCTCTATATTCAAACTTCTTTTTTCCGCATTTGATTTTATCAAACCATTTTTTGAATAGGGTTAGGTGGAGGATTTTTTCTATGTTTAATTTTTTTAAGAAGTGTGGATTAA
>CAYIWE010000048.1:0-4600 GCA_964367025.1 Candidatus Woesearchaeota archaeon | reverse complement strand
GCCTCTCTCAAAGCCAATTCACTTTCAGCACTGCACGGTATTAAAGTATGGTCTTTAAACTCTTCTTTTAATCTTTTAAAATTCTCTAATCCACTACCACTATCAATCTTGTTGCAGGCAATTATCAAAGGTTTGCTTTTTCTTCTTAATTCAGAAGAAAACCTCAACAAATTTCCATCATCCCATTTTTTTATATCAACTCCACTCAAAACTTCTTTAACATCCTCTTCTTTTATCTTTAAACCAGAAAATTTAATACTAATCTCTTTTATCAAATTCTTCTTTTCTTGTTCAACTTTTTTTATAAAATTACTCCAATCTTTTTTTAAAATTTTAAAAAACCACTGATCGATTTCACCCTCTAACATCAGAATATCTTCTCTAGGGTCATAACTATAATCACTTACTTCTTCGCCTTTGTCATTAGTTCCACCTGAAATATCTATAACTTCAATTAAACAATCTGCCTGGCTTAAATCATTTAAGAATTCTAAACCCAAACCCGCACCCTTATGCGCATCTTTTATCAAACCGGCAACATCCAACAATTCAACAGGAACAAACCTATAATTACTCAAACAGTAACCCTCTTTAGCATTGCATTTTAAATTAAAATCCTTATCAACACAATTAATTTTAACATATCCAACCCCATGATTGGGTTTTAAAGTTACAAACGGTCTGTTCTCTATTTCAACTTCTGCCAAAGTTAGAGCTTTAAACAAGGTGCTTTTTCCAGTATTGGTTCTTCCAACAATTCCAATTAACATTTTAATAAAGAAAATTCCAAAATATTTAAATATTCACCAAAAACTTTAAAACCTTAAGGGCCCGTAGCTTAGTCTGGCTAAAGCACTGAGTTCAGAAGCTTTAAACTTCAGACGTGTAAGTCTTATATGGCTAACCTTGGTACAATTCTAAGACAGCCAGGGATCGAGGGTTCAAATATAAGGATTGCATCCTTATCAACATGCAATCTTTTGAGAAAATCCCTTCGGGCCCACATTAAACTCTTAAAAGTTTAATTAAAAAATATACGCCCCGTTGGTGTAGTCCGGCCAATCATACGGCCCTTTCGGAACCTTTTTGCAAGCAAAAAGCTTTCACCAAAAAGATTAGAGAAAGGCCGTGACCCGGGTTCAAATATAAGGGTTGCATCCTTATCAACCTGCAATCTTTGTGAGAAAGTCCCGGACGGGGCAGTTTTTACTCCTAATTAATCGTAAAATATAAATACTAGTTCAAAAACTCATAATTTAGAAATTAATTATCAATAAAAAATGACAAAAAACTTAACAATAGGATATACATGTAATGTAAGACCACCAGAATTAGATGGAGATCCAAAATATGGTGAATGGGAAAGCCATGAAACAATAGAAGCTATTACCACTGCATTTGAAAAAACAGGGAATAAGGTAATTCTTATCGATGTTGATAAAGATGTTTATCATAAACTATTGAGGTATAACAAAGAACTTGATATCATTTTTAATAATGCGGAAGGATTAGAAGAAGTAAAAATTAGAGAATCAATAGTTCCTTTCTTTTGTGACTTTTTAGATATTCCTTATTCGGGTTCAGGACCAGATACACTAGCTAATGCTCTTGATAAACCAACAACAAAAGAAATCTTAGCATATTACGGTATCAATACCCCATTATTTCAAGAAATGGATCATTATGCTGACAGATTAGAAGAAAAATTACAATTTCCACTGATGGTAAAACCAATAAGTGAAGGAACAAGTATAGGAATAACACAAAAATCAAAAGTAGAAAACAATGAAGATTTAGTAAAAGCAGTCAGAAGTGTTATAAGCAGTTACAGACAACCAGCTTTGATAGAAGAATTTGTTGATGGTGATGAATACACTGTTGGAATTATTGGTGATTATATATTTCCTATTTTAAAAGTACCCTTTGGTGATTTACCAGATAACCCAGTAATAAGAGACCCCCACGTTAAAGATATAGAAACTCCTTTTATGACTGTGATGTCTTATGATGAAGAAGGTTATTTAGACCTAGCAAGACAAACCGCAATATCTTTTGAAGCACTTTCTTGTAATGATTATTGTAGAATGGATTTTAGAAAAGGAAAAGATGGTAAGTTTTATTTCCTTGAAATGAACCCATTACCCGGCGTCCATCCAGTAGAAGCCGATTTAACAAATATGGCAAGACATGCAGGTTTAACTCACGAAGAAATGATGAACTTGATTTTATGGGAAGCTATCAAGAGAAATAGAAATGATGAAAGATATAGTGACAGATTTAGTGAAGACAAGGTTGTAGGCGTAAGAGATCTAGCAGTAAAAGCAAAAGGAAAATTATCTTTTTATGGAGAAAAAATATCAGCTAATGATAATGGAAAAAATAGTACTTCATACAGATTAGTCAAGGTAAGTTAAATACGATATAAACATTAATTATATTCTTTTTGATCATTAAAATAACTTAGGTAATTAAAAATGTATAAACACAAAAGGTTAACAATAGGTTATACTACAAATAAAAAAACTGAGTCTATGTTAGATAACCCGGAATTTGATGAGTGGGAAAGCCCAGAATCATTAGAAGGAATTATCAAAGCATTTGAAAAAACAGGAAACAAGGTAATTTTAATAGACGCCAACCCAAATAAATCTGATATTTACAAACAACTTAAAAAATACAAAATAGAAATTGATATTGTTTTTAATAGAGTTGAAGAAGTAAGGAATATCCCAACTCTAAGGCAAGCATTTGTACCAATGTTTTGTGAATATCTTAATATCCCTTATTGCGGTTCAGGTCCTCAAGCAATAATAAATGCTATGAACAAAGCAACTACAAAAGAGATTGTAACTAATTACAACATCTTAACACCAAATTTCCAAATAATAAAAACTCCTAATGATACATTAAATGGAAAATTACAATTTCCACTAATTGTAAAACCAATTGGAGAAGGTTCAAGTATCGGACTTACTCAAGAGTCAAAAGTAGACAACCATAAGGAACTTGTAACGCAAGTAAAGAAAATTACAGAAAGATACCAACAACCAGCTTTGATAGAAGAATTTGTTGATGGTGATGAATACACCATTGGAATTATTGGTGATTACATACTTCCTATCTTAAAAATACCTTTTGATGATTTACCAGATAACCCTGTAGTAAGAGATCCACAAGTCAAAAACATAGAGACCCCTTTTATGACTGTAATGCCTTATGATGAAGAAGGTTACTTGGATTTAGCAAGACAAACAGCAATAGTTTTTGAAGCACTTTCTTGTAATGATTATTGTAGAGTAGATTGGCGTGAAAAAAATAGAATACCTTACTTCCTTGAAATAAATACAATACCTGGCCTTAACCCAGATGAAGCAGACTTAACTATTATGGCTAAACACGCAGGTTTAACCCACGAAGAAATGATGAACATGATTCTGTGGGAAGCCATAAAAAGAAACAGAAATGATAAAAGATATACAAATGTGTTTACTGACGATAAAGTTGAAGGAATTGTAGAAATGGTTAATCTAGCTTATAAGAAGTTAAGAGTTGATACCCTGGTGGCTTGCAATAAAGAATATAAAATTATTAAACAGTTAAATGATGAATAGATAAAATTTAAAATGTCAAATATTACAAAATTACAAGGTTGTGGAAACACTTTTGTTCTTTTTGATGAACTTAAAAATGGAACAATTCAAAACAAAAGAGACTATACTATTGAAATTGCACAAAAAGAAAATGTTGATGGAGTTTTATTCTTAAACAGATTAAACAATAATCTAGAAATGAAAATCTTTGATAGGGATGGAACAGAAGAAACAATGTGCGGGAATGGCATAAGATGTTTTGCTAGATACGCTTATGACTTATGTTACATAGATGAAACAGCAGAAATTCTTACAGGAGATGGAATAAAAAAAGTTGAAATACCAGATGATGGATTAATTTCTGTTAATATGGGAATACCCCGTAATTTTAGAGAATTAGACGAGAATCAATATTCTATATTTATGGGAATACCACACCTTATATATTTTAGTCAAGAACTAGACTTGGAAAAAGCACGAAAAGTGGGAAGAGACACTAGATATAACCAGTCTTTATGTGACATTTTGGGTTACCCAAATGGAGTTAGTGTTAATTTTGTTAGATTAGAATCTCAAAATAAAATAAAAATACTGACTTACGAAGTTGGTGTTGAAGATATAACTCGAGCTTGTGGAACTGGGTCAACTGCTTCTGCATACATTTCTTATAAAGTTAAAGGTTGTAAATTTCCTATGAAAGTTGAAAATATGGGTGGAGATATAACAATCAACTTAAATGGAAAGAATTTAATTATGATTGGTAATGCAAAATATTTTTAAAAAAGGAGTGAATATATTGGAATACTACTCTGACGATTATTTATTAAAAAACATAAAAGTAGAAAAAAACAAGGAAAAATTAGTGAATATTAAAGAGTATGCTAAAACAATAATTATAAGCCATCCTCTCTCTCCTAAAAAAAAGCAAAAAATAATCCTAGTACGGGAAACAGTTGCAAAAATGTTGAATGAAGTAATGAAAGATCGGAAGAGCACACGTCTGAACTCCA
>CAYIWE010000047.1:0-4655 GCA_964367025.1 Candidatus Woesearchaeota archaeon | reverse complement strand
AGCAAAAAAGCACCCAAATACAAAAATATTTATAATTACAGATAAAAATAAAAAGTTTATTGGTGATATCCATGAAAACGATTTATTCTATATGCTTATCCCAAATGAATCCTATGAAGATATTGGCATTGACTTAGCATTTGATCTAGAGAAAAAATTCTTTGCAAAAACTGCTAAACAAGTGATGAGAAAACATGATACTACTTGCAAACAGGATGATGAAATAATTGATGTGGCTCTAAACTTTGCACGCGTTGAAATTAACGAAATGCCGGTATTAAATGAAAAAGAACAAGTTGTGGGTGTTATTGACCAAGGGACAATACTGAGGTATTTAAGAGTAAAATGATTGAAAACATTTTACTTATACTCTTATTGCTTTTACTCTCAGCTAAAGTTATTGGTAGTATTTTTGAAAAATTTGGTTTGGATAGTGCAGTTGGAGAAATTCTCACTGGAATAATATTTGGATCTTCTTTTTTAAATTTAATATCCCCAGAGAGTATCAAATCCTTTGCAATTATTGGTTCGGTATTAATCTTGTTTATTGCGGGCATAAAACAACAGAACATAAAAGAGATCTATAAGGATAAACTTGCCATAAGTTTAGGAATCTCTCTACTTATTATAACTTTGGTAATAATGACTTTATTCTTCTATTTTATTCCACAATACTTTGGAATTAAATTTACTTTAATTCAATCTCTTGTTTTAGGACTCGCTTTTTCAATAGTCGATGTTGGATTACCAGCAAAAATATTGATTTCAAAAGATTTAATAAACACACACATTGGAAGAGTAACTGTACGTTCAGCAATAATAAATATTTTGATGGGGTTATTCTTGTTTACATTAATAACTACAACCACACATTTGAATTTAAGCGTTTTTTTAATAAAACTTCTTGGGATTTTCGGTTTCTTTATATCAGCATTTATTTTGTTATACTCCCTTTCAAAAATATCAAAGTTTATTACAAGGATTCCAATTGAAGAAGCAGAATTCTCTCTTGCATTTGTACTTATATTAGCCTTAGCTTATTTTACAGAAGTTATTGGATTTTCAAGTATTCTTGGGGCATTTATTGCAGGTGTTCTAATTGCAAAAATGCCATTTTCAGAAACAATGAGTTTTTCATATAAAATAAAATCATTATCTTTCGGTTTATTTATACCATTATTTTTTGTATGGTTTGGACTTGAAATAAATCTTGGAGAAATATGGAAGAACATCATATTAGCCCTATTAATATTTTTCACATATATTACAATCAGATTTACAGTAACATATACGTATATGAAGAAAAATAAATTAAAAATGCCTAATTTAATAAGTTCTTCAATGCTCTCCGTAGATGTAGAAAGTTTGGTTATTTTAATGATTGCATTACAACTCGGTATTTTTATTACAAACATACCTTTAACACTATTTGCACCTTCTGTTCTATTTAGTACATTGCTTATTGTGATATTAGTATCTATTTTCTCAAAAAAAGAGAAAAATACATTCACAAAAATAAAATCACAACGCGCAAAATAGTTATAGAAAACTTTTTAAATGATTAACAAAAAGAATAGAAGATAAAATGAACAATATAAAAAATTCAAAACTTAAATGGATAATACCCTCGGTCTTATTGCTCTTTTTATTAGTACCTTTTCTTGTTTCTTCACAAGAAAAAATCGACTTGGTATTCTTTTACGGAAAAGGATGTCCACATTGTGAACAATTGGAAGTATTCCTTGACCAAATCAAAGATAAATACCCAGGATTGAGTATAACCAGCTATGAAGTTTATTTTAATGACGAGAATAGACAATTATTCGGAGAAATGGCCAAATTATATAATGCTGAAATCCAAGGGGTCCCAACCCTATTCATAAATGATAAAGTGATAATTGGATTTAGTAATTCAATAGCAACTTCTATTGAACAAGAAATAGAAAAGTGTACAACCCAAACATGTACCTCTCCTATCGAAAAATTAAAGAAGAGCGGTGAAATTTCAGAAAATACATTAAAAATAATTGAAAAAAATAGCCCAAATAAAGATACAGAAAAAGCAGAACTCACAAAAAAATTAACAATTCCCGTTGTAATATCTGCTGCTGCAGTTGACGCAATAAACCCCTGCGAATTTGCGATATTAATCATCCTATTAACAACAATACTCGCTTCAGGAGGCAAAAGAAAAGCACTTTATGCAGGACTCGCCTTTGCTTTATCTATTTATATTTCTTATTTCTTAATGGGGCTTGGTTTGTATTCCGTAATAAAAGTGTCTGGCTTAACACACATCTTTTACACAATTGTTGCAATTCTAGCAATAATAATCGGTTTATTTAACTTAAAAGATTATTTATGGTACGGTAAATGGTTTACTATGGAAGTCCCAATGAGTTGGAGACCAAAAATGAAATCCATTGTAAAAAAAGTTACTTCTGTTCCCGGAGCCTTTTTAGTTGGTTTTATTGTAAGTCTGTTTTTACTTCCATGTACGTCAGGACCGTATATTGCAATATTGGGATTATTGGCAAAAACAGCAACAAAAAATTATGCCATACTGTTATTATTGCTCTATAACTTAGTTTTTATATTGCCTATGTTACTGATAACTATAGCAATTTCATTTGGTTTTACAACAACAGAAAAAGCAGAATTATGGAGAACAAGGAAGTTAAGAGTATTACATCTAATAGCTGGAATAATAATTTTGCTTTTAGGAATTGGAATGTTCATTGCAATGGGTTTAAAAATAATTTGACATCACACAAAATGAAAGACCTTCTGGAATCTATAAATAATTTAAAAGAGAGTAAAGTAAAAAAAATAATTGATAATAAAATTAAAAAATTTAAGAGTATACGTAAAAAACCAGCCAATAAAATATTTGAGGAGCTCTGTTTTTGTATTTTAACAGCAAATTATAATGCAAAAGGAGCTATAAAAATTCAGAATAATATCAAAAATGGTTTTTTAACACTCTCAAGACCAAAATTATCAAAAAAATTAAAAGAACTCGGGCATCGTTACCCCAACACAAGAGCAGAATATATTCTTGAGGCAAGAAAACATAAACACTCTTTAAAAAAAATCTTCAACAATACCAATAATGAATATGAACTAAGAGAATGGTTAATAAAAAACATAAAAGGTTTGGGTTACAAAGAAGCAAGCCATTTTTTAAGAAACATAGGTTATAAAAATCTGGCAATTATAGATTTTCATATTATTGACCTTTTAATAAAAAACAAATTAATAATAAAACCAAAGACTCTAACAAAGAATAAATACATAGAAATAGAAAATAGACTTAAAGAACTGGCAGATAAATCAAATTTAACCTTGGGAGAATTAGATTTATATCTCTGGTACTTAGAAACCAAACAAATTTTAAAATGAATATAACTCTATTTTGGATATTATTAAGTACATTTTTAGTAAGTTTAATAGCATTCATAGGGATTCTTGCACTAGCAATTAAAGAGAAATTACTCAAGAAAATAATATTTTTGCTGATAGCACTATCTGCAGGCGCTTTAATGGGAGACGCATTTCTTCACCTAATACCAGAAGCAATAGGATTATCAAATAAATATATCTTCTTATATATTTTGGTAGGTTTTATCACTTTTTTTTTAATAGAAAAAATATTGCACTGGCGCCACTGCCACGATGGTAAATGCCCTGTACACACTTTTGCTTATATAAATTTAATCGGAGAATCAGTTCATAATTTTATAGATGGTTTAATAATTGCTGCGAGCTTTATCATTAATACTCCTTTAGGTATTGCAACAACAATTGCAATTGCACTGCACGAAATACCACAGGAGATTGGAGATTTTGGTGTTTTAGTCCACGGAGGTTTTGAAAAGACTAAAGCATTATTTTTAAACTTTCTTGTTGCATTAACAGCAATTTTCGGGGGGCTTATTGGATTTTATCTCTCAAGCAGTACACGAACATTTATAGAACTTCTGATCCCCTTTACAGCAGGCGGTTTTATTTATATTGCAGCATCAGACTTAATCCCAGAACTCAAGAAAGAGGTAGATAATAAAAAATCCCTATTAAACTTTATTGCATTCATATTTGGGACCTTTTTGATGTATCTTTTAACATTTATATCTATTTAATTTTACAATTTCCTCTTGTTCTTGTATAACACACAAAAGGTTTTAAAATAATAGGACTATAACCCCAAATAATGGTTAAAATAAAACTTATTTGTCTATTATTACTCGTTTTTATTAGTGGTTGTGCTACTGGAAACGTTGTTTATGAAAATGTAAAAGAAGGTCCATTTAAAGTTACAAATATTGTAGATGGAGACACTCTCGATTTAAATAACTCTGAACGAGTCAGATTAAGTGGAATAAATACACCCGAAACAGGAGAGTGTTATTATCAAGAAGCTAAAAGCCAATTAGAAACCATGGTTTTAAACAAAGAGGTTTATTTAGAAAAAGATATTACCAATAGAGATAAATATAATAGATTACTTAGATATATTTATTTCAATGATTTATTGATTAATTCATATTTAGTCCAAAATGGTTATGCCAAAGTTTATGACAAATATAGTTATGATACCAAAAAGTATAAAGAATTAAAACTTATAGAAGGAATAGCTCAAAATAACAACTTAGGTG
>CAYIWE010000046.1:0-4826 GCA_964367025.1 Candidatus Woesearchaeota archaeon | reverse complement strand
CCTAGAAGCATGGTTAAACAATCCAACTCCACACGGATTGCCTCCTGCCGATATACCAAATGGAGATTTATACTATTGGGCCCCAAGAAATGGGTCTGTCGCGGGGTTCGGTGCCAGTTCAGACGGGGCTTTCCTCTATTGCGACGGGGTTCCTGGCTACTCGAGTCCTGCCCTTGGGGTACGCGTCTCGCAAATTTTTTCCAAAGATTCAACCACTTTAGACTCACCTCAAGAAAGATTATATTCAAAAAATAATATTACAGAAGCACTAGTAGATTTGGGATTTCCAGGATTAACAAACTCACTTCTTAATAAGTTAAATGATTATTAAAAATACACCTTAATTCTCTTAAAATAATAAACTATTTAAAAACTAACCCAATCTAATTTATAAAATGGATTATAATCCTATTGAATTAGAAAAGGAAATGCTGGACTTTTGGGAAAAGAATAAAATCTACCAAAAATCAAAAAATAAAGGTAAAAAACAATTCTATTTCTTAGATGGTCCACCATACACTTCTGGAAAAGTCCATATTGGTACTGCATGGAACAAAATCCTAAAAGATTCTTTTTTAAGATATAAACGCATGAATAAAATTGATGTATGGGACAGAGCAGGTTATGATATGCACGGATTGCCAACAGAACACGCAGTTTTAAGAAAACTAGGAATAAAAGATAAAGACCAAGTTGAAAAATACGGAGTAAAAAAATTCATAGAAGAATGCAAAAAATTTTCAATAGAAAATATGAATTTAATGACAGAAGACTTCAAAAGATTAGGCATTTGGATGGATTTTGAAAATGCATATCAAACAATAAAAGACGAATACATAGATGCAGAATGGTGGTTAATAAAAAAAGCACATGAAAATAAAAGGTTATACGAAAGTAAAAAAACAATGCCTTGGTGTCCGCACTGTGAAACTGCTCTAGCTAAACACGAATTAGAATACGAAACAATAAAAGAAAATTCAATATTCTTAAAATTTAAGATTTTGGGAACAAAAAACGAATACCTAATAATCTGGACAACAACACCCTGGACAATACCATTTAATCTAGCAGTTATGGCAAATCCAGAATTATCTTATTTAAAAGTAAAGGTAGATGAAGAAATATGGATTATAGCAAAAGCACTAGCATCGTCATTTATCACAACCATATTAAATAAAAAATTCAAAATTCTAGAAGAATTTAAAGGAAAAGATATAGAAGGATTAAAATACGAACACCCATTTAAAGATATAATATCTTATTATTCTGAATTAGAAAAAACAAACAAAAAAGTCCATACAGTTGTTTTATCAGAAGAGTATGTTAACACTTCTTCTGGTTCTGGATTAGTTCACTGCGCTCCTGGTTGTGGACCAGAAGATTATGAAGTTGGTTATAAATATAATCTTCCACCTTACAACACCTTAGATCAAAAAGGAGTATTCCCAAAATCAATGGGAAAATTTCATAGTTTTATTGCAAAAAGAGATGATCAAAAATTCATAGAAGAATTGAAAAAACAAGAATCTTTGATAAAAGAAACAAAAATAGAACACGAATACCCTTTTTGTTGGCGCTGTCACAACCCAATTATTTTTAGAACAACCCTTCAATGGTTCTTTAAAATTGAAGACTTAAAAGAGAACATGAAGGAATTAAACAAGCAAATAAAATGGGTTCCTGATTGGGCTGGTTCAAGACAATTTCATTCATGGTTAGATAATCTAAGAGATAATAGTATAACAAAACAAAGATACTGGGGAACCCCGCTACCTGTATGGAGATGTAAAACCTGTAATAATTATACTGTCATTGGTTCAATAGAAGAATTAAAAAAACTAACTACTTTGCCAAAAGATCTTCATAAACCATATATCGATGAGGTAAAAATAAAATGTAGGTGTGGCGGAGAACAAACAAGAATACCAGATGTTTTAGATGTATGGGTTGATGCAGGAGTTGCTTCCTGGGCATGTCTAAATTTTCCACAAAAAAAAGAATTATTCACAAAACTATACCCGCCAGATTTTATTTTAGAAGGAAAAGATCAAATAAGGGGGTGGTTCAATCTTTTATTCGTAGCTTCAATGGTTTCTATGCAAAAACCAGCGTTTAAAGCAGTTTATATGCACGGATTTATTCAAGATGCATTAGGAAGAAAAATGTCTAAGTCTTTAGGGAATTACATACTTCCAGAAGAAGTTTTAGGAAAATACGGAGCAGACACTATGCGTTATTATATGGTTGGAGCTTCTAATCCTGGGGTTGATTTAAATTATAATTTTAAAGATATGGATATAAAAGCAAGAAATTTAAGGGTTTTATGGAATCTACATTTATACCTTATTGATTACTCAAAAAATATAAAATTAAAAAAACCAACTAAATTATCAATAGAAGAAAAATATATTCTATCAAAACTGAACTCTACAATAAAAAAAGTAACAAAACTTTTTGAAGACTACCAATTAAGTGAAACTCCAAATTTAATAGAAGACTTATTTTTAGAATTGAGCAGAACTTATATCCAATTAATAAGAGACAGACTCTCAATTGGAACAAAAGAAGAGAAACAAATAATAATTTCAACAATATATGAAGTTTTAATTAATATTTTAAAATTATTCTCACCAATAATACCGTTTACAACAGAAAAAATCTACCAAAATCTAAAAAAAGAGTTCAAATTAAAAGAACAAAGTATACATTTGATTAATTGGCCAAAAGCAAATGAAAAATTAATTGATGAAAAATTAGAAGGAGGAATAAAATTAGTAAAGGAAATAACTCAAGAATTATTAGCACAAAGGGAAAAAGCAAAAATTAATGTTAGATGGCCATTAAAAAGAGCAGAAATCCATACAGAAAATCCACAAAAAATTAAACCACTTATAAAAATAATAAAAAAACAAACAAATATTAAAATTATTATACTAAAAAAAGGAAAATTAAAAGTACAATTAAATACACAACTGACCAAAGAATTAGAACAAGAGGGATTTGCAAGAGAATTAACAAGAAGGATACAGACACTAAGAAAAAAAGCCAATCTAAAAAAAGAAAACAAAATCAATCTTATAGTCATTACAGAGTATGAATTGGGTTCTTGGAAAAAAGAGATTAAAGAAAAGGTTGGCGCCAAAACAATCAAAATAGTTGATAAAATAACAGAAGAATATAACTATTCTTCAATAGAGAAAATAAGAAATATAAACTTTAAAATATATTTTAATCAAAATATTTAAATATAGTAAATTATTTAAAATTGTTATGGAGAATAATAGGCATATCTTAATCCTAATTACATTGTTTATCTTTGTTATATTCCTTTCTTCAACAGGGGCTTTTTCATCATTTCAATCAATAGTAACTACACAAGCTATACAAAAAATAATAAACAATCCCCCAAATGTGGATAGTATTTTACCACAAGATAAAGAAGTGATAAGCACAAATAACCCCTCAATAAGTTGGAGATATTACGATGAAGATAACGACATACAACAATTGGCTTTTATAGAAATAAGTACAGACGCACAATTTACCAAACCCTTACCAAATTGGGCATCCGGAAGTTCTACTTCTTCTTATTTAAATAAACCATTAGAAGATAAAAAAGATTATTATATGCGTATTAAAGTAAATGATGGAAAGGACTGGAGTGCTTGGTCAGATATAAACAAATTCTCTGTTTATATAAAAGAAAAAAGATGTTCAGATGGTACAGATTATTACAGGTGTTCAACAGACCAGCCATATCTATGTAGTGCAGGAACATTAACTAAGAAATGTAGTGAATGTGGTTGTCCAGTTAATTATAGATGTAATACTAATTCAGAAGATTGCTTTTTTATTGGTTTTCCGGATTGTATAGATGATACACAAAACAATCAGTGTTCAATAACAAAACCAAAAATATGCCTCAATGGTGTTTTAATAGATAATTGTAATAATTGTGGCTGTCCTCAGGACTCAGAATGTCAAAGTGATGGGACATGTTTAAAAACAATAAAAGAAATAGTAACGATTAATGAAGAACCAAAACAAGAGAATTTGTTTATTAAAATTCTCACAAAAATTGGTTTTTTCATAAGATCTATTTTTACTACTTGAAAATTTGTTTAAATACCTTTATATAGTTTTCTATACTTTTATTTATAAGTTAGGAGAACCCTTAAAATGACTACAGAAATAAAAGTTGTTAATATTGTTGCTTCAACCTCTTTAGAGCACGACATACCTTTAATCAAATTAGCAGAAACTTTGCCAAACACAGAATACAATCCAGAACAATTTCCAGGTTTAGTTATGCGTATCAAAGAACCAAAAACTTCTGCTTTAATTTTTAGTTCTGGAAAGATAGTTTGCACTGGTGCAAGGTCAATGGCAAAAGTAAAGGAATCCATTAAAAAAATAATAGAGAATATAGAAAAAATAAAAATAAAAATAAAAATAGAACCACAAATAAAAGTACAAAATATAGTTGCTTCTGGAAGTACTGGTTTAGATCTAAATTTGAATGAATTAGCAATAAAACTAGAAAACACAGAATATGAACCAGAACAATTCCCAGGATTAGTCTATAAACTAGGTACTAGGGCTACATTCTTGTTATTCAGTAATGGAAAAATAGTTTGTACAGGTACAAAAAGTGAAGAAGAACTTCATGAAGCAGTTGATAAGTTAGTAGATATCCTTACAAAAATGAATAAAAAATCCTCACAAAAATAAATAAAAAATAATTTTTTGGTAAATCTTTAAAATGCCTGTAAACGCTTCTGAACAAATAGAAAAATTTCAAGAATTTATAGATAAGTTTTATAAGA
>CAYIWE010000045.1:0-5243 GCA_964367025.1 Candidatus Woesearchaeota archaeon | reverse complement strand
GCTTTTTCTGCTGTATCCCACATATCTTTTGTTCCTATTGCTTTACTAGGTTTTGTTGATAATTCTATGTGGTATTCAAGATTAAATGTTTTGTAAATTTTTTGGACAAGTTTTATTATTTTGATGACTTCGTTTTTTATTTGTTCTTCTGTGCAGTAAACATGGGCATCATCCTGGAAAAAGGCTCTTACTCTAAATAAACCGTTTAATACACCAGATAATTCGTGTCTATGAACTAAGCCGACTTCAGCCATTCTTAATGGCAATTCTTTATACGAGTGCAATTGTTCTTTGTAAATTAAAATACCACCGGGACAGTTCATTGGTTTAACAGCGAAATCTTGGTTGTCTATTTTTGTGAAGTACATGTTTTCTTTATAGTGATCCCAGTGACCGGATTGTTCCCATAGGATTTTGTTTAGTATTATTGGGGTTCGTATTTCTACGTAATCTTTTTTGTGCTCTTCTCTCCAGTATTTCATTAATTCATTCCAGATAATAAGGCCTTTTGGGTGCCAGAATGGAAAACCAGGAGCTTCTTGATGAAAAGAGAATAAATCTAATTGTTTTCCTAGTTTTATATGGTTTCTTTTTTCTGCTTCTTCTAATAAAAATAAGTAATCTTTTAGTTCTTTTTCTGTTTTAAATACTATACCATAAATTCTAGTTAGCATTTTATTTTTAGAATCACCCTTCCAGTAAGCACCTGCTATTTTTGTTAGTTTGAATGCTTTAATCTCTTTTGTTGATGTTATATGCGGACCAGCACATAGATCTGTGAAATCCCCACATTTATAAAAAATAGGTTCTTTTATTTCTTTTAAAAGATCTAATTTATAGGGTTCATCTTTTAAGATTTGTTTTGCTTTTTCTGTTGTCACTTTTGTTTTTTTAAATTCTAAGTTTTGTTTGATTAATTCTCTCATTTTATCTTCTATTTTATTTAAATCAGAAGGAGTAATTTTCAAATTATCAAAATCATAATAAAAACCATCTTCTATTGATGGACCTATTCCTAGTTTAACTTTTGGATACAATAATTTGATTGCATATGCCAATATATGCGCTGTTGAGTGTCTTAATTTTTCTTCTGTCATAAGTTTTAATTGTTATTAAAAGTATATAAAATTAACTGAATATGTGTTTTATATATTCCTAAAAGCAAATATTTAAATATGTTTACTCCTTATCTTAATAAGATTGAAAATGAGGATAAAATATTTGTCTATTTTGGTTTTAGCAATGGTAGTTTTGTCAGTAAGTGTTATGGCTTCTATGTTGATTCCAGCAAATGATAAAGCAAAAGAGAATGCAAAAGCTCCAGAAAACTCACCAGTAATAGGAGAGAATTGGGATTTAGAGAGAGTAGATTTTATACATTATTTAAAACCAGAAACTTCTGGAAAGCCAATAAAGACTGAGACTTGCTATAAATTACTTGGTGTTAAATGGAATACTTTACCGGTTAATTATAGAATAAATCCCTTGAATCCACAAGGTTTGTCAGATGAGTTTGTTAATGGAGCTATATCAACATCTGCAGAAATGTGGGATATGGCAACATCTAGTGAATTATTTAATGATGTGTATATTATAGATTATAATGCTCAATATGGTGTACAAAACTTTCAAAATGCAATTGCTTTTGGTGATTACCCAAGTAATAATGTAATAGCAGTTACAAGTGTGTGGTACACAAGGGTTGGTAAAAAGATAGTTGAATTTGATATGTTATTTAATACAAGGTTTGTTTGGGGAGATGCAACAAATAGTTCGGGAGTAATGGATTTACAAAATATAGCAACACACGAACTTGGACATAGTGTAGGACTTGCTGATATTTATAGTACAACATGTTCAGCAGTAACAATGTATGGTTATTCTAATTATGGTGAAATACAGAAGAGAACACTTGAGCAACCAGATGTAAGTGGCTTGCAAAAGATGTATGGTGTTTAGTTTTCTTTTTTAATTTTAAGATTAAATTAAGAATTTAAATAAATGAAAAAATTTATAAATAAAAAGAAATCATTATATATATTGCATTAATCAAGAAATAATATATATAATAAAATGAAAGAAGAAAGAACCTGTGAAATTTTATTGGAAATTGGAAAAAGAATAGCTAAACAGCGTAAGGGAGCTTTGTTTGTAGTAACCTCGAGAAATAAGTTTAAAGGAGTATATGAACAATTATTTCCACAAGTTCATATACCTTATAGTATTGATAAAAAAGGTATTGGTGCTATTATTGAAAAATTAGCTACATTGGATGGAGCTACTTTGGTTTCTAGTGATGGAAAAGTTGTTGCTTATGGTGTAAGATTAAAATTCTCAAAAGCTGTTAAGGGTTTTGGAACAAGACACGCTGCTGCATCTGGTATTACTAATGCTATTAAAAATTCTACTGCAATTTTAGTTAGTGAAGAAGTAAACTGGATTAAAGTTTTTAAAAATGGAAGACTTATTTTAGAGATGGACCCTGCTGCTGAAACTTCAATAAGAGTTAAACATAAAATTACCAGGTTTATAACTGATAATGATACTGCTTTATTAGCTGCTGCTGGTGCTTCTGCTGCTTTACTTGGAGCTGGTCCTGTTCTAGTTGTTGGTGGAACTTATTTGGCTGTTAGAGGCGCTGCTGGAATAATTAGAAAAAAATTGAGCCAAGTTAAATAGTTTTTATAAAGATAATATCTTTTTCCTGCTCTATTTGTTTGTAATTTTTTAGTAATTGTTTTACTTGTTCTAGTTTTTTTGATTTTTTTAGAAAACTGATTGTTATTTGTTTCTTTGCTACTCTTTCTATTTCTTTTATTGCTTTTTTTAAATTGCAATGGTGCAAGGAGGTTACTGAGATTACTATGTCAAAGGATTTGTTTTTGAATGGTAATTTTTCTGCTTTTGCTTTTAAGTGAGGGTATGGATTTAATTTTAGGAGTTCTTTATTTGGGTCTATTCCTAAACATTTGCATTTGTTTATGAAAGGTTTTTGAGATAAACCAGTTCCGCAACCTACGTCTAATAATGTTGTGTTTTTGTTTATTTTAAGATGTTTTTTTATTATTCTTAGTTTTTGTTCTTGTTCTTCTTTGTGAAGTTCATTGTAAGATTTGGCTATTTTTGAATAAAAGTTCATTTTGTTGATTTAAGTTATTGTATTTATTAAAAGTTTTGTTTTAATATAGAAATCTTTATATATAACATATGAATTTGTGTTCATATGAATGTAAATTACATATTTTTCACTAATCTGGCTAATCCCTTGAAAATGAGAATAGTTGTTTCTTTATCAGAGAGGGATATGTCTGTTAAAGAGTTAGGCGAGAAACTTAAAGTTGAACAAAGTAAATTGTCTCATGCATTAAGAAGTTTAAGAATTTGCAGTATTGTTACAAATAAGAGGTATGGTAAAAGAATAGTTTATTCGTTAAATAAGGAAACTATTTCACCTATTTTGAAACTTATTGAAAAACATGAAAAAAAGTATTGTAAAAGGTGTTTGAGAAAATGAGAAGGTTTGTTTATATGGATAATGGAGCAACAACGATGGTAGACCCCGAAGTTGTTAAGACTATGTTACCGTATTTTACTGAAAAATTTGGAAATGCTTCTTCAGTGCATGGAAAAGGACAAGAAGCAAAAAGAGTTTTGGAGGAATCAAGAGAGACAGTTGCTAAAAGTATAAGAGCAAAACCAAGCGAGATTATTTTTACTTCTGGCGGAACTGAATCAGATAATCTAGCAATAAAAGGTATTGTTTACAATAATAAAGATAAGAACCATATTATAACGAGCAGTATAGAACATCATGCTGTTTTGAATACTTGCAAAGAATTAGAAAAAGAGGGGTTTAAAGTTACTTATTTGGATGTAGATAAAGGGGGTTTTATTGACTTAGAACAATTAGAAAAGAACATAACAAATAAAACAGCATTAGTTAGTATTATACAAGGAAATAATGAGATTGGGACAATACAAGATATTGAAAAAATTGGAAAAATTTGTAGAAAGAATAATGTATTGTTTCATAGTGATACAATACAAAGTTTTACTAAAACTTCTCTTGATGTAAGGAAAGTTGGTGTTGATTTATTGTCTTTTTCAGCACATAAAATTCACGGTCCCAAGGGGGTTGGTGCTTTATTTTTAAGAGAGGGTTTAAAAATTAAACCTTTGTATCAGGGCGGAGCACACGAGAGGGGGATAAGGCCGGGTACTGAGAATATAAGTAGTATTGTTGGTTTTGCAAAAGCTGTTAGTCTTTGTAAATCTGGACATGTTGAACACATGAAAAGATTAAGAGATTATTTGATTGATAGTGTTTTAAAAGATATTGATAATGTTTTATTAAATGGTCCTAGAAAAGAAAGGCTGTGTAATAATGCAAATCTTTGTTTTAGGCATGTTGAAGGAGAGGGTTTAGGTGCTTATTTGGATGTTAATGGAATTTGTGTTTCAAGCGGTTCTGCTTGTTCATCTTTGGAATTAAAACCTAGTCATGTACTAATAGCTATTGGATTAAACAAAGAATTAGCCAATGGTTCTTTGAGATTTACACTGAGTAGATTCACTACAAAAGATGATATTGATTATGTTTTAGAAAATTTAGTAAAACATGTTGGTAAATTAAGAAAAATAAGTCCTTTAAGGAGTTAAGATGTATAATAAAAAAGTTATGAAAAGATTTTTGAAACCCAAGTATGCTGGAAAAATAAAAGATCCAGATGCTGTTGGTGAAGTGGGTAATCCGAATTGTGGCGATTTGATGAGGGTTTATCTTAAAGTAGATAAGAAAAATGTTATTAAAAAAATAAGATTTAATACTTTTGGTTGTGGTATGGCAATTGCAGCGTCTGATGCAATGTGTGAACTAGTCGAAGGAAAAACTATTGATGAGGCTTTGAAAATTAAGAGCAAGGATATTTTAGAGTTAATGGGCGGAAAAGATGTTCCTGTATTAAAAGTACACTGTAGTGTTTTGGGTGAGAGTGCACTTAGGGAGGCTATTAAAAATTATAAAAAGAAAAAATGAAAACAGCAACAGAGATTCTTTCGTTGGAACATGAAAATATTTTAAAATTTATAGACGCTCTTTTAAAGAAATGTGAGGTTATGGAAAAGAAAAAAGAGATTGATAGTGATTTCTTTGAAAAAGCAATTGATTTTATACGGAATTATGCTGACAAATTTCATCATGCAAAAGAAGAAGATATTTTATTTAAAGAATTGAGATCGGAAGA
>CAYIWE010000044.1:2066-5397 GCA_964367025.1 Candidatus Woesearchaeota archaeon | reverse complement strand
GTTATTGTTGAAATTGGTGATGTATTTAAAGGTTTTGGTTTGTTACTATTGTAGAGGGATGTAAAATAGGAAAACAGTATCTATAATAGATGATAATCAATAATAAATTTTTATGAATTTAATAAATAACATTTTAAGAAATATTTAAATAATTTGCCTTTATTTGGTGATTAGGTGATCTAAATGAATATACATCCAACTGCTCAGATTTCTGAAAAGGCTAAAATTGGTGAAAACAGTAAAGTGTGGCATTTTGTTCAAGTAAGAGAGAATGCTGTAATCGGGGATAATTGCATTATTGGAAAAAATGTTTATATTGATCATAGTGTTAAAATTGGCAATAATGTAAAAATCCAAAATAATGTTTCTATATATAATGAAGCATTTATAGAGGATGGGGTTTTTATAGCGCCACATGTGTGTTTCACAAATGATAAAGTGCCAAGGTCTATTAATCCCGATGGAAGTATAAAATCTGGTGATGATTGGGAAGCATTGAAAACAAGTGTTAAAAGGGGTGCTTCTATTGGTGCTAATTCAACAATATTACCTGGTATAACAATAGGCGAATGGGCTTTGATTGGTGCTGGTTCTGTTGTAACAAAAGATGTTCCTGATCATGCTTTAGTTTATGGACATCCTGCTAAAATAAAGGGTTTTGTTTGTAAATGTGGAAATAAATTAGAAAAAATAAATGAAGAGAAAAATAAAATTACTATGGTATGTAATAAATGTGAAGAAGAGTATACTATTGATAAGAATATTTATGATGGGGTAAGATGATAAGAATTGCCAAACCTATTCTCGGGAAAGAGGAAGAAGAGGCTGTTTTAGAAGTTTTAAGAAGCGGACATATTGCTCAGGGACCAAAAGTTAAAGAATTTGAAGAAAAGTTTGCAGAGTATTGTGGGGTTAAACATTGTGTTGCTGTTAGTTCTGGAACTTCTGCTTTAGTAACAGCTTTAATGGCAAATGGGATTAATAGTGGTGAAGTTATTACAAGCAGTTTTACTTTTATTGCGAGTGCTAATTCCATCTTAGCTTGCGGAGCAAGACCGGTTTTTACAGATATTGACGAAGAAACGTATAATATGGATATTGAAAGTTTAAAAGAGAAGATTAATAGTAAAACCAAGGCAATAATGCCTGTTCATTTATTTGGTTATCCGTGTGATATGAAAGCAATAATGGAAATTGCAGAAGATAAAAATTTAATTGTTATAGAAGATAGTTGTCAGAGTCACGGTGCAGCTATTAATGGAAAAAAAGTTGGTTCTTTTGGAATTGGTTGTTTTAGTTTTTACCCTACAAAGAATATGACAACTGCAGAGGGTGGGATGATTAGCACTAATGATGAAAAAATAAATGAAAGGGCACGGATGATAAGACATCACGGTTCAAGAGAAGTATATAAACATGAAATTCTTGGTTATAATTTTAGAATGACTGATATCGAGGCTGCTATCGGTATAGAACAATTAAGAAAATTAGACGGGTTCATTGAAAAACGAATTAAAAATGCCGAATATTTATCTAAAAATTTAGAAAACTTAAAAATTCCGAAAGTTGAGAAGAATTATAAACATGTTTATAGTGTTTATACTGTTAAAACTGAGAAGGATAGGGATAAAATCGTTGAAGGAATAAAGAAAGAAGAAATTGATGCTGGAGTTTATTATCCCTTGCCCGTATATAAACAAAAAATATACATGGATTTAGGGTATAATGATAAACTAAAAAAAGTTGAAGAAGTTTGTAATCGGGTATTTTCATTACCTGTTTTACCTGATTTAACAAAAGAAGAATTAAATAAGATAGTTGAAGTTGTAAATAGATTAAGTTAAGTTCTGAAAATGAGAGTTTTAGTTACTGGGGGAAGTGGATTTATAGGAAAGTATGTAGTTAGAAATTTGTTAATGAAGGGTTATGAAGTTGGGATATTGGATATTTTAGAATTAAATGATGTAAAAAGTCACAAAATTGATTTGAGAGATTTTAAAAGTGTAAATAAAGTTTTAAAAAAATATGATGCAGTTGTACATTTGGCTGTTAGTATAAGTGATGATAATTTAGAAGATTTTATGGTTAATGTGGTTGGGACTTTAAATTTGTTGACTGCTTCAGTAAATAATAAAGTAAAGAGGTTTGTTTATGCTTCTACATCTAGTATTTATGAGGGTTTAAATAAAATACCAAATAAAGAGAGTGATTTTGTTAAACCAAAAACATCTTATACTATATGTAAACAAATGGGAGAGTTGTATTGTAATTCATTTAATAAGTATTATAATTTGAATACTGTAAGTTTAAGATTTTTTAATGTTTACGGCAAAGGCGGACATAGTGTTATTAATTTGTTTATTGATAGAGTAAGAAATAATTTACCAGTTGAAATAAGCAATAAAAAAACAACCCGCGATTTTATTTATGTTGAGGATGTTGCTGATGCAGTTGTTAAGGCTTTGGAAGTGGATGTTAATGGGGTAATAAATGTTGGAACTGGGGGTAGTGTTGGTTTAGTTGATGTTGCTTCAATGATATATGAATATCTTGGAGTAAAAAAGAATATTAGATTTAAAAATAATGAAAGGAGTATTTTTTGTGCTGATACTAAGAAGATGAAAGAAAAGTTAAAGTTTTCACCCAGGATAGATATAAAAAGTGGAATAAAATTAATGTTAAATTAATTTTCTAAAATGATTTCAATATTAATAATAAATTTTAATGATGGAAAATACATTAAGACTTGCTTAGAAGCAATTAGTAAATTAAATTATAGAGATTATGAAATTATTGTTGTTGATAATGGAAGTGTTGATGATTCCTTGAAAATAGTAAAGAAATTTCCTAAAGTAAAAGTAATAGAATTAGGAAAAAATTACGGGATTCCTGCTTATAATTTTGGAATTAAAGAAGCTAAAGGCGATTATTTATTTTTCTTAGGAAGCCATATTATTGTTGATAAAAATGTTTTAAATGTTTTATTGGATGTTTTAAAAAAAGAAGAGGTTGGTGGAGTTGGTTGTAAACTGTATGACTTAAATAATAAAGAGGTTATAAAAAATATGGGTTTTGAAGTTAATCTGTTAAATGGAAAAGTTGAAATGTTGAATTATAATAAAAAAGATTGTGAGAAATTTGATGATGTTGTTGATGTGATGTGTATAGGAAGTGGGAATTTTTTGGTTAAGAAAAAAATTTTAGATGAAGTAGGTTATTTTGACGAAAGATTTTTTTTGGGTGATGGTGATGCTGATTTGTGTTTAAGAATAAGAAAAAAAAGTTATAAGTTAAAGGTGGTTCCTAAAGCCAAGATATATGAAGAATTTGG
>CAYIWE010000044.1:0-1966 GCA_964367025.1 Candidatus Woesearchaeota archaeon | reverse complement strand
AAACAAGTAGTACAGGAATTAGCAGAACGATTGGTTAAGGAAGGTCATGATGTTCATGTTTATGTTTCAGATAGTGATAAGGAAGGAAGGATACGGGAAAAAGAGGTTGTTATAAATGGTGTTAAAGTACATAGATGCAGATATTGGTTTAAGGTTAGTAGGTTTGCTTATGTATGGCCTTCTGTATTTTGGAAATTATGGAAAGAAGATTTTGACATAGTACACAGTCATGTTTCTGGACATGCACATAGTTTTTTTGCTGCTTTGGTTTGCAAATTAAAAAGAATAAAACATATTCATACTACCCATTGTCCGTGGACAGAGGGATTTAGACCATTATTAGCTAGAATATTTTTGTGGGTTAGTTACAAAAGTTTTTTGATATTGACTTTTAAGTGGAGTGATAAAATAATTGCAATAACTCCCTGGGAAGTTGATTTTATTAAAAAATATGGTGGAAAAGAAAATAAAATAATTGTTATACCTAATGGGATGGATGATATATTTTATAATAAAGTTAAAAATAATGAATTTAAAAAGAGATTGAATATTAAAGAAAAATTAGTTTTGTTTTTAGGAAGATTAAATATTACTAAGGGTCCTGATAAATTGGTTTTAGCTGCTAAAGAAATTTTGAAAGAGAGGAGAGATATTGATTTTGTTTTTATTGGTCCTGATGAAGGAATGATGGAAACTGTGAAGAAGATAAGTGAGGGTATTGAAAAGATACACATATTGGGTGCTTTGAGGGGAAAAGAAAAATTAGCTGAGGCTTACCAGAGTGCTGATGTTTATGTTTTACCTAGTTATAGGGAGGGTTTACCTTTAACTTTATTTGAGGCTTATGCTTCTGGTTTGCCTGTTATTGCTAGTCCTGTAAATGGGGTTGCTTATGAAATGAAAGATGGGGTTAATGGTTTTTTTGTTAATTACGGGGATATTAATGGGTTAAAGGAAAGAATCCTTGGGGTATTAGATAATAAAAAACTAAGTGAGAAATTTAAAAAGAATAATATTGAAAAATCAAAAGAGTATACTTGGGATAAAATTTTGGAGAGAACAAAAAAAGTTTATGAAGAAGTTTTGCGGAGAAAATTAAATTAATTCTCGGGTATATGTACAAAGTCTCCAAATGTGAAAAACCCCTGAATTTGATTTTTTGATGCTAACAAAGGAAACAAATCTTTTTCTAAGCTTTTGGTTTTTTTGGAGTAGAAATTAAAAATCTCTGATTTAATAATATAGATTCCTGCATTGATTATATTTGATTCTGTAATCTGTTTTTCTTTGAAGTTTATTACTGTGTTTCCGTCTAAGATTACTGACCCTCTTTGGTGTGGTGTTGAACTACTGATTAAACCCATTGTGACCAATTTGTTTGAATTTAGATGTTCATTAAACATTTTTTGTAAGTTAAAATCATTAAAAGTATCTCCGTTGATTACAAGAAAGTTAGCTTTTAGTTGTTTTTTTAACAAGAGTAAAGCAGAAGCTGTTCCTTTTGGTTCTTTTTCGTCTATTAGAATTGTGTTTAATCTTTTGGAAAGTTGTTTTATTAGATCTTCAACAAAATCTGTTTTTTGTGTTATTATATATATGGTTTTTATTTTGTTTTTTATTAAAAAGTTTAAATGATGCTGAATTAAGGGGATATTTCTAAATTTCTTAATCAGATGATTTTGATGGTCTTTGTGTATTAAAATTATTGCTGTATCTAATGGTTGCTGTTTAAGTGCTTTTTTTATTAGGTACTCTATTGCCTGTGATCTTGATAAAATTGTGGTGTTATCTATTTGAGAGTCTATTAAAGAGAGTAGAGAATTATCAATTGAAATTGCTATTTTTTCTTTTTTCATGGAGAAGATCAAGTTTATGTTATTTATAAAGTTTTATATTTTTTATAATATATATTTTACAGTATAGAAGTATTTAAATAGTATTTATAGTATGACTTGGTAATACTTTT
>CAYIWE010000043.1:0-5527 GCA_964367025.1 Candidatus Woesearchaeota archaeon | reverse complement strand
TAGCCAATGATTTATTAACATCTAGTTATATGAATGCAGTAGCATTTGTAGAAAACCCAGGAATAAAACTCTCTCAAGAAGATAAAGATTACTTATTAAACAATCAAAATACCAATAAAGGGACTTTTGTAGAAGATAATTATTTAGGTTCTGAATTTAGAAAACCTAATCAAATTTGTCGTTTTAATAAATTTACACTAAAAGAATGTCAACACTTAGATAATTTCAGAGCCAACATAGATGATTTATGTAACAAATATCTTCAAAGTACAGGATTGATTGCTAATGCTGCTGTTGTTTTAAGATTGCCGTTTGGGAATATAGACCAAAGTATAGATATATTAAAACACCGCATAAAACAAGAAACACACTATGGTAAAAATTCAGATAAAAAAGATAGACGAATAGGGATTTATTATGATAATGAATATAATTTAAGATTTGAAAAATGGTTCTCAAAATATGCTAATAATTTTATCAATGCTGTACCAGAAGTAATAAATTTAGAACCAAAAATTAAAAGAGCTAATTTTTTTGCGAATTTACAACAACACGTTCTTAGAGATTGTTTTGTTGGTGGGAGAATGAATAATGGTCAAGTTTTAGCAGAATTAAATCCTAGATTAGACCATCAAAAAAACCAACTTAAAAAGAATTTTATTAATAACGGTTCTTCTGAAATGAATTTTCATAGTCAATTAGGGAATCAAAGAAGACCTGGAGAAGGAATTAAATGGTGGAATTTTACAGAAATAGAAACACCTGGAAATTGTCTTGCTGTAAATATGGATATTATTGATTTATTGAAAAGTGATTTTTGCAAAGTAGATTGTGCATATTTTGATGCGCCATATGGAGAAACAGGAAGTTCAGATTATGCAACTATGTATAGATTTTTAGAAGAATATATTTATTCTGAAGAACTTGAAAATCTTCCACATATTCAAAACTCTCAAAAATTTGCAAAAAAGAATAATTATGAAGAACATTTTTTAGAAATGTTAAACTCTGCAAAAAATATTCCCTTATGGTTATTTTCCTATAACGATTCTTCTTGGAATGGAATAGATTATATTGTAGATATTATCAAACAGTATAAAAAAACGGTAATTAAAGAAGTTCTGGCATCTAACTATAGGTATTTGTATCGAAAGAAACAAGGAAGGTCTTCACAAAGTTCTGAGTACTTGATTGTAGCGTATTGAAGTTGTTCAACTGATGAAACAAGGATTTGAAAATGAAAGTTGGAACGCTGTTTTCTGGAATTGGTGCTCCTGAATTTGCTTTAAAAGAATCAAAAATATCACATTCAATTGAGTTTGCTTGTGATAATGACATCTTTGTTAAAGAAACGTATTTACAAAATCATAAGTGTAAATATTTTTATAATAATATTAATGATATTACAAATCTTCCTAGCGTTGATTTGTTAGTTTTCGGATTCCCTTGTCAACCATTTTCTTTTGCAGGTAAAAGACTAGGATTAAAAGATGAACGAGGTAAATTAATATTAAAAGCTCTTCAAATAATTAACAAAAATAAACCAAAAGCATTTATAGCAGAAAACGTAGAAGGACTTATTACTAGAGATAAAGGGAAAACACTTCGTTTATTGTTATCTAAAATACGTAGAATGGGGTACAAAGTAAAACACTCTATTATAAATGCTCTTGATTATGGAATACCTCAAAATCGTAAAAGATTATGGATTGTAGGAACTTTAAATAAAGATTTTGAATTTTCTAAACATAAAATTACACACTCTCCTTTATCTAGTTTTTTAGATAAAAAAGTGGATAATAAATATTATGCAACAAAAAGTTTTCTTACAAAACAAAAAGTAATTCAAAGGATAAAAAATTATAAAAAAGATTATATAAATTGTATTACCCAAACTATTTGCCGTAATGGGAGTTCTTCAGAGTATATTAGTTATGTCGCGGCGGTACATAATGCCGTTGGCCAAACAAGAAAACCTACAGTTGATGAGTGTTGTCGTTTATTTGGATTCCCTGAAAATTTTACTTTTCCTGAGTCTGTATCTATAACACGACAATATGCAATGTTAGCTAATTCTATGGTAGTTCCTGTGATAAAAACAATTATAGAGAAGTTATATGAATAAAGAAAATCAATTTATTATTGAAATATGTAAAAGATACAATTACGATAATTCAAATAAAATTCTTTATCATAATCTTAAATTATATTTTACCATAGAAGAGAAATTTAGATGGGAACGAAATTATGACTTATTATCAACTTATGATGTAATGCATTTTAAAGATTTTCCTACAGCACCAAGAACAATTTCTTGTTTAATAGGATGGTGGAAACATCCTAGAACAAATAAAGAAATAGCGGAACACGATTCAAGCGGACAAGCAGCAAAACAAGCACAAATTTTAAGAAGGAAGGGATTTACTCAACGTAAAACAGGTAATAATTGGACATTTAGAATGAATGGACAAGATTTTCGTGAAATAATAGGATTCGACCCAACCTTTAAAGAAGTTGATGCTAACTGGAACAAATTAAATACTAAAGAGAAACATATAGTTAAATCAATATTTAATGAAGATTTTCTTGGCATTAGTTATAATCCAAAAGATGGGCAGTTTGATCATAGAATACCTCAAGAAGTTAGAAGACATGAAGGTATAAATCCTGTTAACTTAACCACAGAATCGCTTATTAATGGAACTTGGCATGATAGTTTTCAAATACTTAGTAATAAAACAAATTGTATGAAACGAGAAGCATGTAAAATTTGTCTCAAGGGAGGGGAAATCCGATTACCTCTATCTATTGAACTTTTTAGATCAGCATATCGAAAGACATTTAATGAAAATACCGAAACATGTTCCGGATGTTTTTGGTTCAACCATTTAGAACCAAAAAATAAAAATAAGTGTTCAGATTTGTTATTTGTTAAAGAAAAAGAACAAAATAAAGTTAATAATGTTAAAGAAGAAATATTAAAGTTAGAGAAAAAAGAAAATCATAAAAAGAACGTTAAAAACTACCCGGATTTATATAAAAACAATGTATAATATAATATGGATTATATAGGTTCAAAATTAAAATTAAATAACTGGATTTTTGAGATTATAAATAAACATATTGATCACCCAGAAAAAATGTTTTTTTTAGATGCGTGTAGCGGATCTGGTTCTGTTAGTAAATATGCAATCAAAGCAGGGTATCAAGTAATTTCAAATGATTTAATGAAATTCTCGTCTACTATTATTAATGGTAGTGTAGGACTTACAAAAACTCAATATAATACAGCCTTAGAAAAAATTAACAAATTTAATTCTATTAATCAAGGAATAGACGGATATTTTTACACTAATTTTTGTGACGAGTCATCTCCTCCTCGCTTCTATTTTACAGCAAAAAATGCTCGTCTTATTGATTTAATTAGAAAAGAAATTGATTTTACTAATGACCTCAAAATTAGAGATTATTTATTATATTGCGGGCTAGAAGCAATAAGTCGAGTTAGTAATACCGCTGGTGTTCAGGCTGCATTCCTTAAAAAATATAAAGATAGAGCAAAAAACACTTTTAAGTTAGTTAATGAAAATATTACTGAAGGAAGTGTTAGTGTTTTTAATAGAGATATTTTATCTTTATTAAAAGATAAAGAGTTTAGAACAAAATATCAAGAAGATATTTTATATATTGATCCTCCATATAATCAAAGACAATATGGTCCAAATTATCACTTATACGAAACATTTGTAAGAAATGACAATCCACAAACAAAAGGGTTAACAGGACTTCGTAACTGGAAAAATGAGAGTTATAGTAATTTTTGTGTAAAGAAAAACTGTTTACAATTTCTTAAATCTATTATTGATAATTCGACTGCTAAATTAATTTTTATTAGTTATAACTCAGATGGGATATTACATGAAAAAGAAATTAAAACAAATTTTCCAACTGTAAAAATTCATGAACGTGATCAACGTAGATTTAAATCCGACACATCTGAAACTCGTACATATAATGATAAAAAATTAATTGAATATTTATTTGAAATTCAGAAAAAATAAGCATATCTATGAATATACGTTATATTGGTTCAAAATATAAACTAAACAGATGGATATTCAGTATTATTAACCAGAATATATCCACAGAAAATACTGTTTTCCTAGATGCGTGTAGTGGGTGTGGTTCTGTTAGCAAATACGCAGTTAATTCAGGATATAAAGTAATTTCAAATGATTTAATGAAGTTTTCATCTGTTATTCTTAATGGAAGTATTGGTCTTACAAAAGAACAACATAATATAGCACTAAAAAAAATTAATAAATTCAACTCTTTTGATAATGGAATAAATGGTTATTTTTATAATAACTTTTGCGATGAATCAATACCGCCTCGTTTGTATTTTACAACAAAAAATGCTCAACTTATTGATTTATTTCATAAGCGAATTAACCTTATTGAAGACTTAAAAATTAAAGATTACTTGTTATATTGTGGGTTAAAAGCAATAAGTAGAGTTAGTAATGTTACTGGCACTCAAAGTGCGTTTCTTAAAAAATATCAAAAACGAGCCAAAGACCCTTTTAAGTTAAATTACGAGAATGTTATTGAAGGAAGTATTAGTATTTTTAATAGAGATATTTTATCATTATTAAACGATTCAGAATTCAGAAGAACTTATCGAGAAGATATTTTATATTTGGACCCTCCATATAATCAAAGACAATATGGACCTAATTATCATTTATACGAGACATTTGTTAGGAATGATAATTCGCAAATAAAAGGATTAACAGGACTTCGAGACTGGAAGAATGAGAGTTATAGTGATTTTTGCGTAAAAGAAAATTGTTTACAGATATTTGAATCCATTGTTAAAAGTTCAACTGCTAAATCAATTTTTATCAGTTATAATTCAGAAGGATTATTGCAGAAAGAGGATTTTAAAAATTTGTTCCCGAATATAATAATACATCAACATACAAAACAGAGGTATAAATCTTTTAAATCTGATTCTTTTAATAAAAATGTAACTGAGTATTTGTTTGAAATTCAAAGATAGGAACTAATATGACTGGTTATATAAAGATAACTCATGGTCAGTTACAACAGTTACTTGATAAAGTACAAAGTAATATTATTACAATAAGAAAACAAAATAGAATTAAGGGATTGAAAAAATTTGTTAAACATTATAATACGCGATGGTTGCATAGATTATTTAGAATGAAATTATGGCTAATTACAGAAGAAGATTTTAAACTTGCAGAAAAAATTCTTAATACCTATATAAAGAGTGACACAAGTATGTCTTATTTTTACATGGATTTTATGACAGGATTTAATATTTACGGAAAAATTCAGGAAAAGATTGATAAATTAAATAGAGTTCTTAAATTTAACATAAAATTTCAAGAATTATTTTTGGATATTGAAGTACTTTCAGATCTACATAGTATAATGGAAGTAGATATAGCTGTTGAGTGATGAGTCTGAGTACCGTGGCATCACGCTAAATAATCACGGG
>CAYIWE010000042.1:0-5592 GCA_964367025.1 Candidatus Woesearchaeota archaeon | reverse complement strand
AAATCCCATTTCTAAAAGCAAACAAATAACCAGAACAAGTAAAATACTCCCCTTTCTTACTTCTTTTTATCCTAGCTAAATTAGCACCATAGCATAATAAATGAGACCAATAACCATACATACTTTTCCTAGAATTGACAGGAACGGGATGACCGCCGACGCATCCAACTTCTTTATTTTCCAAAGCATTTAAAATTTCCTCTACAACATTATTCCCAACAAAAACATCACCATCTGTTAATATTAAAATGTCCCCTTTAATCTTCTCAAAAACCATATGCAAGGCATACATCTTTCCTTTTCCAGGATCCTTTAAATATTTAACATGTTTATTCCTTTTAGCGTATTTCTTTATAACATCAGACGTTTCTTTATCAGGAGCAACACCAATAATTTCATAATTTTCAGAAATCTTTTGATTCAAAAAAGCATCAATTGCTCTACTAATAGTTTCAGGTTCTTTATACGAAGTAATAATAATCGAGATCATAGGCCCATTAAAATAAAGAAAACTTTTTAACTCTTTCTCATTTTATTCAAATAAACTTCTAATTTTTCTTTAACATCTTCACCTACATCACTAAAATCAATACCATCTAAACTATTTAAATTACTAATCAATTTTCTACCACTTTCCTTAACAAGTTTCTCAAATAATTTTGTTTTTTCACCCCCAAAATATTTTGTAATAGGAAACTTAGTTATCCCATTCGCTCCAGATTTTAACAAAATATCAACATCTTCAACTCTTTTAACAGTAACACCAGCCATTATCTCTAATCTAGGAAAATTTATTCTGGTATTAGCAATCCACCATGCATAATAATTCCTTTCAGGCCCCTCACTATAAAAACCTTCTTTTATTGGTTTTAAAGCATAAAAAGTAATTTTATCTAATTTGTATTCCTCAATAAACTCTTTTAATTTTAGAAAATCATCTTTTTTCTCACCTAAACCAATAACAATTGTAGCACTTTTCTTAAAACCTTTAATATTTAACATTTCTTCATACTCTTCAAATTTCTTGTCAGGACATATTTTTTTGTGTAATTCTCTATTACAAGTTTCAATAGAAGCAACAATACCCTCAACATATTTTTTTAATTTATTTAATTCTTCTTCACTTAAAACACCGACATTTAACCAAATTTTCTTTCCATATACTCTGGAAACCTCTTTACATATCTCTAATAATTCATCAGCGTCTAAAGCATCATAACCAGAAGTTAAAAATTCCAATTTCCAATTTAGTTTTTTACATAATATTGTTTCAGCCAAAATAGAATTCAAACTTCTTCTAGCTTTCTCCCTATTGATATTATGGCCCTTATTGATAGCCCTATAACAAAATTTACAACTACCTAAACCACAATACCAACTTAAAAAAATACACCTTCCAAACCAAACTTCACCATTAAAATTATCCCAATAAACTTTAGAAGCCTTTTCAATTATTTCCATTTTCTTTTAAAATTAATTCAGCAGCCTCATACAAATCATCAACTACAAAATCCGGTTTAATCTCAAAATCAGTATTTCCTCCCTTGCCTCCACTACCAGTTTTAACTAAAATTGTTCTACAGCCAACACCCTTCCCACATTTAATATCACTTCTCTTATCACCAATCACCCAACTTTTACTTAAATTAATACCAAATTCTTTAGAAGCTTTTTTTAACATCCCACTTTTAGGTTTTCTACAATTACAATCTATTTTATATTTACCAATACCTTTCTCTGGATGATGTGGGCAATAATAAATTCCATCTATCTTGACATTTTCTCTTTTAATTTTTTCTAAGATTTGTCCCTGAAGTCTTAAATACTCATCTTCTGTAATAATTCCCTTACTTATTACTGGCTGATTTGTAATAATAATTGTTTTTTTACCTTTTAATAACTTTAAACCATCCATACTTCTAGGAATAAATTTAAAATCTCCAATTTTGTTAATATAAGGCAAATCCTCGTTTATTACACCATCTCTATCTAAAAAAATAGCACCAGGTCTTTTCAAGTAATCTTCAACCTCGTTTAATCTTTCTAAGGTTCCAATATCTTTCACAAATTCTTCACTATGATACCCATATATTTTTTCATTGTTCTCCAGCAACATAGGATAAAGATCTTTTTCCATATTAAAAAAACTATTGGGAATATATTTTAAAACCCTTTTATTAAAAATAAATATACCGGCATTTGTCAAATTTTCAAACTTTTCACCCTCTTTAGCCATAAAAACCCTTTTTATTATTTTATTTTCATCCAACTCTATAAGGTCACTATCATACAGATGACTAGATTCATGAACAAAGATTGTTCCAATACCTTTTTTCTCTCTATGAAAATCGACAAACCTCTTAACATCAAAATCAATAAATAAATCTCCTTGTAAAACCATAAACTCTTCATCTAAAAATTTCTCAGCTAATTTCATAGGCCCAGCAGTCCCCAAAGGTTTGTTCTCCTTAGAATAAATAATTTTAACACCAAATCTCTTACCATCTTTAAAATACTCCTCGATCTTTTCACTCAAATAGCCAGTAGCTAAAATAATTTCATTTAAACCGTATTTCTTTAAATGTAAAATTTGATGTTCTAAAATAGGTTTACCATTTACTTCAATTAATGCCTTTGGTATACCTGTTTCACCCATCCTCGTTCCTTTACCACCAACATTAATCAGAACCTTCATTTCTCACCTTTTCATACATAAAATAAGCCAACATATGTAAAAATATTAAATGAATATCCTCTATTCTTCCCATATGATTACTAGGAACAACAAAACATTTGTGACATACTTCTTTTAATTTACCACCCCCAAAACCAGTTACTCCAATACAAATAGCTCCCTTTTTGTTGCCTTCTTCAATAGCATTCAAAATATTTTTACTATTGCCACTTCCACTAATACCAATAACAACATCACCTTTTTCTACCATAACCTCTATTTGTTTAGAAAAAATATACTCATAACTTAAATCATTAGCCCAAGCAGTTAATAAGGCAGTATTACTACTCAAACTTATGCCTTTAAACTTTTTTTTACCATGAACCAAAACACCTTTACTAAAATCATTTACAATATGGTCGGCATTGCTTCCACTTCCACCATTGCCAAATAAAAAAACATTTTTACCATTTTCAAAAGCATTATAAATAATTTCAAATATATCACTCATTTCCCCTTTATCTAAACTGTCAATACTATCTTTTATTTCTTTTAAATAATCTTCACAATAATTTTTAAACATACTCTCTCCAAAAATCTAACATATTCTCTATTGTTTTCTCAATATCTATTCTTTGTTCCCAACCGGTTATTTCTTTTAATTTGCTTGAGTCACCAAATATGATTGGCTCGTCTGTCGGTCTCATTAATACACTGTTCCGTTTAACTTCAAAATCTTTCTTACTCTTTTTTTTCATGATTTCTAATAGATCTCCAATTCTATAAACCTTATCCGAGCTTATATTATAAACTTCACCAAAATTACCATTCTGAATTAGCAAAAATAAACCATTAACCAAATCCCTAACATCCATTATAGCCCTTTTGCTTTCTAAATTTCCAACATCCAAAAAATGTCTTTTACCCACCTCAATTTCAACAATCTTTTTAGTGAAATCACTACAAACATCATTTACTTTTCTAGGACCGGTTGTATTAAATATTCTAACCATAATACTTTTGATGCTATCATTCTTGAAATACTGATAACCTAATAGTTCCTGAGCAACTTTGCTAACACCATACGGATGTAGTGGTTTTAAAATTCTGTTTTCTTTTATTGGTACTTCATCAGAATTAACAAAACCATATTCAGCACTTGAACAGGCAACCAAAACAACAGGATCAATATTTAATTCTTTAATAATTTCAAATAAATTTACAGTACCAATTACATTTACTTCTATAGTTTCCTGTGGTTTTTCCCAGGAAACAACAGGATAGCTTTGAGCAGCTAAATGAAATATCATACTTGGATTTACATCTTTGATAATGTTTCTTAATTTACCTTTATCTCTTATGTCACACTCATAAATTTTAACTCTATCATCAAAAAAATTCAAACTAACTTTTGGTTCATAATAAATACCATAAACATCAAATTTTTTATTTAATAAAAAATCAGATAAATGACTTCCTATAAAACCAGCAATACCCGTTATTAATACTTTTTCCATTCTTTATTGATCTCCCATGTTTTTAAACCTGTATTATCAAAACTAAAATCAACCACCCTAATTCCAGCTTTTTCTAAAGCTTCAACTACTATATGTTCTTTATTTGGTTTGCAATAAAATAACATATGACCACCTATTCCAGCACCAGTTGTTTTCCCACTAATAGCACCATTTTTTAAAGCTAGATCACGGATTTCATCAACCCTAGTATTAGTCATTTCTGGATGCAATTTCTTTTTCCATTCCCATTCTTTTTCCAATAATTCACCAAAACCTTCAACATCACCTCTTTCCAATACCATTTTCATCTCGTGCACCAATTCTTTTTTAGATTCTAAAACTCTAATCTTTTCTTCTTCCTTATAACCCTCTTTTTGTTCAACCAATAATTTTTGTACTTTTCCAGATTCTCCCCTTGTACCAATATAAGCTAAAATCAAATGTTTCTCTAATTCTAATAAATAATCCTCTTTAATTCTAACAGGATTAACTCTAACAAAATCATTGCCCTTAAACTCAATAAAATTAAAACCACCAAAACTAGCAGCATATGCATCCTGTCTACCAGTTATATGTTTCAATTCTTCAATTTCAGCTTTATATGCGGTTTCAGCAATTTCATATTTATTCATTTTTTTTTCTTTTAAATGATTAAACAAACCAACTAAAGCAACACCAACAGCACCACTTCCACCAACACCCGTATTTGGTGGAATATCCCCCCTTAAAAATAACTCAAAACCATGATTGGGCTTCATTAATCTAATAACTGCTTTCATTAAATCTAAATCTCCAGTAAATTCTATCCCATTTAAATCATAAAAAACAGCGCTTTTTTTATAATCCGCAGACATTAGACTAATATTTTCATCATATCTTGGAATCAAAGTACCGTAAACGTATTTGTTAATAGTTGTACTCAAAACACAACCGCCACTATTTTCTGTAAAAGGACTTAAATCTGTCCCTCCACCCGCAAAACTTAATCTAACCGGAGCCCTACTTCTTATTATCAATTTAATCTCACCCCATATAATTCATTATCTTTTTTATTCCTAAAGGATTTATAAATCTTAGAATATATATTTTTGGTTAATGACTTTGGTAATTTTATCAAAATATTAACAATACCAAAATGATATAAAAAAGGATATTCAACACTAATAGCAAATAATTTTTGTAAATTTTCAACTTCATTTTTATTCTCTATATTCATAATACTATAATCAAAAAACCCCCCCCCTATTTTCTTTAGATCTTCCTCACTGCAATAATTATTTTCAATAGCAATCCTACTCAATTCTGTGCCTGGATACGGTTGGAATATTGAAACCCAACCATAGGTAGGTTTACACCTAATATTCATTTTTAATGTTTCAAAATCTTTTTTCAAACTTCCTT
>CAYIWE010000041.1:0-5814 GCA_964367025.1 Candidatus Woesearchaeota archaeon | reverse complement strand
CCCGCACCGAAACCTTTATATAGAACTAATTACAAACCTTTTTCTTAATGATTCTAAGAGGTAATAAAAAATGAACACACAACCAATATTCATTCTACAAGAGGGTTCTCAAAGAACTTTAGGAAAAGACGCACAAAGAAACAATATAGCAGCTGCAAAAGCAGTTGCAGAAACAGTTAGAACAACTCTAGGTCCAAAAGGAATGGATAAGATGATTGTTGATTCTTTAGGTGATGTTATAGTTACAAATGATGGTGTTACAATCCTAAATGAAATGCAAATAGAACATCCAGCAGCTAAAATGGTTGTTGAAGTTGCAAAAACCCAAGAGGCTGAAGTTGGAGACGGCACTACAACTGCAGTTGTTATTGTGGGTGAATTACTAAAAAACGCAGAAGATTTACTAGACAAAAACGTTCATCCAACAAATATCATAAAAGGTTATCGTTTGGCTTCTGAAAAAGCACAGGAAATTCTAAACAATATAGCAGAACCAATCACAAAGAAAAACATAGACTTATTAAAAAAAATCGCACTGACAGCAATGACTGGAAAAGGTGCAGAAACTGCAAAAGAAGTTCTAGCAGAATTAGCAGTAAAAGCAATAATTCAAATTTCAGATGAAGAAATTGATTTAGATAATATAAAAATAGAAAAAAGAGTTGGTGATGGTGTAGAAGATTCAGAATTAATAGAAGGAATTCTTTTAGACAAAGAAAAAGTTCATTCAGCAATGCCTAAAACTATAAAAGATGCAAAAATCTTGCTTTTAGACTCTGCTTTAGAAATGAAATCAACAGAAATAGAAGCAAAAATACAAATAACAAGTCCCGATCAACTGCAAGGGTTCTTGGACCAAGAAGAAAAAATACTAAGGGGAATGGCAGATAAAATAATAAAATCAAAAGTAAATGTTGTTTTCTCTCAAAAAGGTATAGACGATTTAGTGCAGCACTTCTTGGCAAAAGCAAACATCTATGCAGCAAGAAGAATAAAAAAATCAGATATGGAAAAATTAGCAAAAGCAACAGGTGCAAGAATAATTACAAAACTTGATAATTTAACAGAAGAAGATATTGGATTTGCAGGTTTAGTAGAAGAAAAGAAAATAGGCGAAGAAGAAATGACTTATGTTACAAACTGTAAAAATCCAAAAGCACTGACATTTTTAATCAAAGGTGGTACAAAACACGTTGTTGATGAAATAGAAAGAGCTGTAAAAGACGCTTTAGGAGATATGAACGCTTCTCTAAAAATAGGAAAAGTAGTTGCAGGTGGCGGTTCTACAGAAATAGAAGTATCAAGAGGATTAAGACTTTTTGCAAATTCTTTATCCGGTAGAGAACAATTAGCAGTTCTAAAATTTGCAGATGCTTTAGAGATAATTCCAATAACTCTAGCAGAAAATGCTGGTTTAGATCCTATTGATATGTTAACAGAATTAAAAGCAAAACACGATGAAGGAATGGAAAAAGCAGGATTGGACGTATTCGAAGGAAAAGTAGTAAATTCTTTTGAATGCGGTGTTATTGAACCATTAAAAATAAAAACGCAAGCAATAAAATCAGCTTCAGAAGTCACAGAATTAATTTTAAGAATAGATGATATTGTAACCTCAAGTAGGGATAGAGGTCCGTCAATGCCGCATATGCCTCAAGGAATGCCACCAATGGATTATTAAAATGTCAGAAGATTTAATTGAAAAAGCAAGAAGTGTATGTAAATCACACCTTTCTCTATTAGAAGGTGTTATAGAAAATTCTAGCAATTTAGATGAATTATTGAGTTTAGGCAAAGAATTGAGTGATTATTCTCAATCTAAAATTATCCCACATCTTTTAGATAGGAAATGCCCAGTGACAACAGTTCCTCAAGAAGTTTACCAAGAAGCAACAACTTTCGGTGAATTGGTTTCAATGGTAAGAACCTTTTGTAATTTAACAAGAAGTGAAATGGAGAGTATGGTAGGAGTAAGTGCACAAACTATTTACAGATGGGAAAAAGGATATAAGAATATTAAATCAAAAAATGAATCAAGATTTTATCAAATTTTTGGAATAGAACCTGATTTTATAGGCAAATTGCATTTAAAAAATATATGCTAATGGATTATTAAAATGTCAGGAACATGTTACACACTAGAAGAACCAGAAATTGATAGATACAGAAGACACGGCACTACTTATATAGATTTTTTTGTCCCATCAGATTTTGAAACCATCCATCTTTGTGGTCTAGATAAATTATCAAAACCAAAATACGCCTGGGTTAAAAGACCAAATTCAGAAAAACCAAGATTAGTAATAGCTTCTGGTAAAACAAATGGAATACTCTCTTCTTTAGTTGAATTTGATCAAAATAGAACTCTTGAATCTATTGTTGTACAACTATTACAAAGAAAAAGCGGTATTTGTGAAAAGAAGATAATACCAATATATGAATAAACCAAAACATTTAAAAATAACTTATTCTTATTTACCTTAATGAAAAAAAGAGAACAAATAAACATAAATAATCTTTATTTAAAAAACAATATTGCTTTACAAGCAAAAATAACAGAACTATTAATCTCTATGAATTCTTTGACAGAAAAATTAAATAGAATAGCAAATGTTTTTGAAGAAGCTGAAAAAGACCTGAAAAGAAAAGCACAGCCCGGTCTGGAACCGCTAATAAAAAAAGTTAATGATTTAGATCAGCAAAACAAAGCAATTGCAGATACTCTTCTCTCACTAGAAAAATACTTTGAAAAAGAACCGCCAATGAGGCCATCACAAATGAGGCCCATGCCGCCAATGCCACCAAGACAATTGCCTAAAAGACCGCAATTTTAATCCTAATTATGGAAGATTATATTTTATTGAAAACAGATAAACAATCAATAGAAAAAAGACAATTCATTCTATGTAAAACTTTATTATCTAAATATTTAAATCTTCAAAAAGAGTATACTAAACCTAGATCAATACACATTGAAAAATTAGAAAGATTACAGAATAAAATAAAAGAATCTAAACCAAGAGAAATAAAAAAAGAAATTACACAAGTTCTAATTCCTCCAACACCAACACTAAAGGCACCACAACCAACACAAAAAGTAGAACTACCAAAACTAGGAATACAACAAGTTCCTAAATTGGAACTACCAAAACCAGGAATACCGCTTATAACACCAACTTTAGATTTAAAAACAAAAGAACCAATAGAGCTTCAAACACGTCCGCTAACACAAGAAGAAATTTCTTTAATAAATTCAGAAACAAGAAAATTCTCAAGTAAACTTTCAGAGGGAAATTTAGAAAAGCAAGGTGAAGTTTACACTTACAAAGTAAAAGAGCCAGAAATTAATCTAGAAGTTTTGGATAAAGTCGAACAGAACTTAAATAAGAGATTACAAAAAGATTCTTCCCTAGTCACAAATCAGAAATTTATTAAAAACGAAATAATACGGGCATTTAAACAACTAAGAGAAAATTATACTTTAGAGGATATCTATAATATAAGGTATTATTTAATCAGAAATTATATTGGTTTAGGAAAAATAGAGCCATTGCTTTGTGATAAGAGCATTGTTTCTATTCAGTCAGATGGGGTTAATAAACCAGTAACTGTTTTGTATAAACCACTAAATCAAAAAATAAAAACAAATATAATCTTTAAAACAAAAGAAGAACTGGAATCTTTTATTGAATCAATAGCAGAAAGAACAAATCAGGAAATTTCAGAAGGAAATCCCGTTTTAAATGCATCTCTTAATGATTTAAAAATTCAAGCAATCCTATCAACAGGAGTTTTAGAGCCAAAATTCACAATAAGTAAGATATTAAGTTAGAAATTTATTATTTTCAAAAAGGTTATTTTCTGTTAATGCTTTTCACAAGATGATTTATCCGGAAACTATTTAAACATTAGAATATTCTAATATAATATTATGAAAGAATTATATAAGATCCATGCAGAGATGTGTAAGGTATTATCAAATCCTACTAGACTGGAAATTTTGAATCTTTTAAGAGATAAAGAACTGTCTGTGACAGAGCTTATTAAAAAAACAAAATTAACACAGTCTAATATTTCTCAACACTTATCAATTATGAAGTCTAAAGAGATCGTTACATCAAATAGAAAAGGTAAGAATATTTATTACAAACTTACAAATCCGAAAATTATCAAGGCATTTGACATAATAAAAGAGGTTTTAACTGAAAGGTTAAAGAAAAATAGAAAATTGTTAGAAAGTTATGGGAGAGAAAATGAAAGTTAGAGAAAGCAGTATGCCTGAAGAGAATATGTGGGAAGATTTTTTTAATCTATATAACACTCTCAAAACAATGGAAATTGATAAACAAGTTAAAGATGTGGCCGATTTTGGTTGTGGTTATGGAACATTCACTATCCCAACAGCAAAAGTAGTTAGTGGAAAAGTTTATGCGATTGATATAGATCCTGAAATGATAGAAGCAACAAAAAGAAAGGCCAGAGATAGCGGATTGGATAATGTAGAAACCGTGCTACGTGATTTTGTTTCAGAAGGTTCTGGCCTTAATGATGAAAGTGTTGATTATGTAATGCTTTTTAATATCTTGCATGCTGAAGAGCCAAGCAAATTATTAGATGAGGTTTATAGAATATTGAAACCTAATAGGAAATTAGGGATTATTCATTGGAACTATAATTCAACTACACCAAGAGGACCGCCTATGGAAATTAGACCAAAACCAAAACAATGTATTGAGTGGGCCATAAGTTCTGGTTTTAGCAATCCGATAAATTACGACCTTAAACCCTATCATTATGGGATTGTAATGGTGAAAACATGAAAAAAGATAACAACACATGGATATGGATTCTCATTGCTGTAATCATTATGTTCTTTTTTCTAGGTAGTCTTGGAATGGGTGGTTATGGTATGATGGGTTTTGGCATGGGCTTTGGATTCATCTTTATGTTGCTTTTCTGGGGGCTTATTATTTGGATGATAATTACTCTAATTAATGCAGGCCAATCTGATAAAAATGAGTCAGATTCATTAGCAATCTTAAAAAGGAGATATGCTTCTGGGAAAATCACAAAAAAGCAGTATAAAGAAATGAAAAAAGAATTAATGAGGTAAATAAGATGAAGATAAATGATTTTGCATATATTGTTGAAACAAACAAGAGTTTTGATGATGCTGTAGTCTCAGTTTTAAAAGCAGTAGAACAAAAGGGTTGGGCCTTGTTTCAGATTTATGATGTAAAAGAAAGATTAGCTGCAAAAGGTTTTAACCAAAAACCATTAAAAATTATTGAAATTTGTTCAGCAAAACATGCAAACCAATTCTTAAACAAAAACAGATTGATATCACTTTGCATGCCTTGTAAAATAAATGTTCTAGAAAAAAATGGAAAAGTGGAAATCGTTGGAATGAAACCAACTATAATATCCCATTTCTTTTCAGAAGTTAACCAAGAAGAAGCAGAAGAAGTTGAAAAAGATCTTAAAGAAATTGTTGACAATTCAAAATAACCATGAAATTGTTAATGTTTCATGCAAAGGAATTTTGGTACAAACCACACACCAATTTAACAGATGCCAAGAGCGATAACATAACTGATGCTATTGTTGCATTTATCCATGTTGAAGAAAATGATATGAAAAGGGATGAGGTTATAGACAAGGCTGTTGGAAATTTACGATGGTTAGCTAAGAAGAATGAAACGGATAAAATCGTTCTTCACTCTTTTGCTCACTTATCAAACAGTAAATCCGACCCTGAAACCGCGAATAACATAATTCAGAAAATAGATGAAAAACTAAAAAGATCGGAAGAGC
>CAYIWE010000040.1:2298-5861 GCA_964367025.1 Candidatus Woesearchaeota archaeon | reverse complement strand
CTTACAAACTTTCATAAAAATCTCCTATATTTTTTCCTTTTAAAGCACTTATACCCACAACATCATACTGTGGAAAAGCACTTTGTATCCTTTTTATATTGCTCCTACCCAAATCAATTTTATTCCCAACAATCAAAACAGGTATATTCCTCGCAGCTAAATTTCCAATAATAGTCACATTAACCTGGCTATATGGATTTTGAGTACTATCTAAAACAACAATAACACAATCCATATCATCTAACCATTTTATAGCCTCTATAACACCCTTAGTAGCTTCCCTGGCTCTTTTTTTAGCCTCTTTCTCATTCATTTTATGTTTCATAAAATCTTCGTAATCTATTTTCGTAGCTATTCCAGGAGTATCAACTAAATTAAAAACAAGACTTTTTTTCTTATGTTTTATCTCTATCCTTTCTTTTTCTTGAATTGATCTTGTTTCATGGGGGATTTTAGAAACTTCGCCCATATCCTCCCCAATCCAATCCTGACAAATTTTATTAGCTAAAGTGGTTTTTCCACCATTTGGTGGCCCATATAAACCCAATTTCAAAGTTTTTTTATTTTTAAAAATATTAGAAAGATTCCTTAAAAGTTTTTTAAAAGTTTTTAACATTATCAAGCCTCTTTTTGCCTAAATATTCACAAAAAAGTTTTCTTTCATAAACATTCTTTTTAAAGAAAGGTTCATTTTATTAATAAATGTTTTGGTATTATAAAGTATAGATTCATGTAAAAATATTTAAACACAAACTCTTTTATTAGAAATATGAAAGATAAGATAAGAAAATTAAATGACTATGAATGGTTAATTCCAAAAGAAGCTAGAAAAGAGATGAAAGTAGATGCTAAAATAATAGCAAACAAAAAAATACTGGATGATTTAGAAACAGAAGCAATAGAACAATTAACTAACGTCGCATGTTTACCTGGGATAATAAACCCAGTTATTGGTATGAGTGATATGCACTTTGGTTACGGATTGCCAATGGGAGCAGTAATGGCATTTGATAAAGAAAATGGAATAATTTCCAGTGGTTGTACTGGTTTTGATATAAACTGTGGTGTTAATTCTATAAGAACTAATCTGACTTATAGTGAAGTAAAAGATAAATTAAAATTATTGGTAAATGAGCTCTTCAATAAAATACCCTGCGGTGTTGGTTCAAAAGGAAAATTAAGGTTGAAAAATTCAGAATTAGATGAAGTATTGGTTAATGGTGTAAACTGGGCTGTTAAAAATGGTTACGGAACAAAAGATGATATTAGAAATATAGAAGAAGAAGGTTGTATGAAAGGTGCAGACCCAAATAAAGTTTCAGACTTAGCAAAAAAACGTGGAATTCCACAATTGGGAACTTTAGGTGCCGGTAATCATTTTTTAGAAATTCAAAAAGTCGGTGAAATCTTTGATAAAACTTATGCACAAAGATTAGGAATAGAAAATAAAGACCAAGTTTTAATAATGTTGCACTGTGGCTCTCGCGGTTTAGGACATCAAGTTGCTTCTGATTATTTAAAAATTCATGAAAAAGCAATAAAAAAATACAATATTTGGTTGCCTGATAGACAATTAGTTGGTGCTCCTGCAAATTCAGAAGAAGGACAAAATTACTTTAAAGCAATGAAAGCAGCAGTTAATTATTCCTTTACAAACAGATTGATAATGACTCACTGGATAAGGGAAGTATTTGAAGAAGTTTTTAAAAAAACTTGGCAAGAAATGGATATGCAAACAATATATTCAATAGCTCATAATATTACTAAACTTGAAAAACACAAAATTGAAAATAAAGAAAAAGAAGTTTATATAACACGAAAAGGAGCAACAAGAAGTTTTCCAGATATTCCTGTGTTAATTGCAGGAACAATGGGAACAGCATCATTTATATGTAAAGGTACTCAAACAGCAATGGAAAAAACATTTGGTTCAACAGTTCACGGAGCAGGAAGAGCAATGTCAAGAAACCAGGCAATTAAATTATATAGGGGAACAGAAATCCAAAAAGAATTATTGCAAAAAGGAATTGAAAGCAAAGCAACTAGTCCGCAAGTTTTAGCAGAAGAAGCTCCAAATGCATACAAAAATGTAATAGATGTAGTTGAAAGTGTTCATAATGCAAATATTTCTTTAAAAGTTGTAAAATTAATTCCTATTGGTGTGTTAAAAGGTTAAATGTCTAATTCTAATTTATCTCCAACTTTTAAACCAATCTTCTCAACAATTCCACTGTTCACTTCTAAAACATATTTAGATTCTCTGTCAGATTTAAAAATACTGCATTCATCAACACAAGGTCTTACATCTTCTTCAATAAAAACTACAACACCATTGGAATCTATCCAAATAATATCTAAAGGAATTAAAGTATCTTTCATCCAAAAACTATAAATTCCTTCTTCTTCAAAAACAAATAACATTCCATCATCTAAATCTAAAGAGTCTCTATACATCAATCCCCTTTCCCTCTCAACAAAAGTAGTTGCCAACTCAACATCAAAACAATTACTCTCGAAACAAACTTTGCCGAATTTAGAATTACTACACCCACTTAAAAATAAAATAATCAAAAACACAAATAAAAACCTTTTAAACATCTAAACTCACTTTAACCTTATATCCTTCCTTGGTTTTCTCAAAATTAAAACCATAATAAGTTACAGCCTTAACAACAACCTCACCAACTTCAGGTCTAATTTCCTCACCATAAACTTTTGCTTTCAAATTTGTCTCAGTTATTTTCTCTACTTTAAATTTAGAAAAAAACATTTCCTCAGTATCAACCAAACCAATTAATTCTTGTAACCAATTAATCATCAAATCTTCAACATCGCTTCCCTTTACACTAACATTTTTACTTTTTTCACTTTTAACACTATCAACTTTACACATAATACTAAACAAAGCTAAAGCGCTATTCTCGAATAATTCTTTCAAATTTTTTCCATACGCTTCAAACATAACATCTGAAGTCAAATCCTCTACAATTCTAAATTTCATTTTCTCAATATTTTAATGGGCTGATAAGGGCTTGCCCTTATTTACCAATACAAACAGTAACCCTCTGTTTTGAACTAGATCCACTTACAAAAATTTCACTTACATACACATTGACCCCACCAACTTCACACGGTTTACAATTCACATCATTAATATTATTAATATTACATTTAACTATATCAATTTTACTCTGGTATCTTTTATCCAAACCCCCAGCATAAGTAATAATGTCCACCTTACAATCCTCCCATACTCTTAAATCTTTATCTTTATCCAAGATACAATCCCTAAATCCCTCATTATGACTAATTTCATCTAAAATAGTTTTTTGTAATAATCTTATTTTATCCCCTTCAACATCATTTTTTTCTGCATTCTTCGGCATAATATAATAAGTAAACATGAATATAATTATTATTGCAATAACCGCTTCCAATATCCTCAAAAAACCTTTATTATTCATTTTTCTTTAAAACAGTTTTTCTTTTTGGTGAAGCTTTTTCTCAAAAAGGTTCTACCAGACAGTTATACTAACCCTAACACTCTCCCTATTTCCATCTCT
>CAYIWE010000040.1:0-2198 GCA_964367025.1 Candidatus Woesearchaeota archaeon | reverse complement strand
GATAAAAAATTCTTTATCTTTATCACTAGTAGAAAAACCAAACCAAAAAACTGTTCCATCGGGAGGAACCTTATTCCCATCAAAAACAGGACCATAAATTCCAGTTCCATTAACATTCCACCCACTAGCTTTTAAAGAAAAAGTAATACTGCACTCGCTTCCATCAGGAGGACAATTACATTCATCAACAAACAAAGGAACTTTTTTAACAGTCCAATAAAATTTCTCTTTAAAACCATCTTCAATTATATTAATTAAATCTTTTTCACCATAATACGAAACATAACCAGGCTTTATAAAAATAATCATACCTAAAAGATACAACAAAAATATTCCTAAACTTATAACCCATTCTGTATGAATTTGTCCTTTCATCAAAAACCACCAAAAGTGCTCATTACCATATAAGCAATAACCATTAAAATCACAGAGTGTTTTACTCCCTGTTTAATCTCGCCCTCTGAAAATTTACCAATAACTAAACCAGCAAAAAAACCCTGTATTAAAATTAAAGCTAAAAATATATAAGAAAAATCCTGTATCTTCCCTTGGCTTACAACACTACTTCCCAAAAGACCACCGCCCAAATTTCCAGCCATATCAACTAACATTGGTAAAAACTTAACTTGTAACATTAGCATAATACCTAAAAAAACAAAATAAACAATATAACCCTGTATGATCTGATTAAAAACACTTTCCTTTCTTTCATCTTTCAATTTTTTAACCTGTAAAACAGAATCAGTAACAGATTCTAAAACATCCTCTATATTCCCACCGCTTCTTTCAGCAACAACAACAACCTCAATAGATCTTTTAATCACATCATTGCCAGTATCATCTGCAAACATAATCAATGCCTCTTTGGCAGGTATTCCCCACTCAGTTCTATTAGCTAATTTTTTAATATATGGTGTCAGTGAACCAAAATCACTGCCAGACATTTTATAAATTGCCTGCGGCAAAGGAATTCCAGATTTAACAGTCTCAACTAACGTTCTTACAAATTCTAAAAATTTAATCTCTATCTCTTTTTGTCTTTTATTCTCCTTTAAAAAATCAATGAAAAAAAGGAAGAATGCAATTAACACCCCAAATAGCAGTAACGGTTTAAACCATCTGCTCATTGGCTTAAATAAAAAATAAAAATCTAAAACAATAACTAAAACACCTAAAATTATACCAATCCAATATTCCGGCTTAAATCTTAATTTCATTTTCTTTTTTTATTTGCAGGTTGATAAGGGTGCAACCCTTATAGCTCAGGTTGTGTTACTGAAACAAATAAAATAAACATAATATTTAACATTGGAATGACAATATAAGTTCCTAAAGTTGCCAAAGTAACAGCAGTAACACCATATACATTACCGCCAACAGCATTTATCAAAGCTAATACAATAACAAATAATAAAGGTGCAGTTATCATAACTCCAGTATATACATCAGATAAAGTCTCTATAACTTGGTTAAATTTTCTTCTTTCAAGCTTATAAGCAGACATTGTATCATCAGCTTTTCCTTTTAAATACTCTTTTAAATCTCCTCCAGATTCAACAGTAGCAACAATTCCATTTAAAAGTTCAGCAAATTCTTTTGAAGGTGTTGTTTTTGCAACAACCTTCAACGCAGTATTTAAATCATAACCAAATAAATTAACATAATTCATAATCCTCTTGATTTCACCAGCTAAACTGCCATACTCTTTACTTTTTAAAAGCAAATCAAACATTGTTATGGGTGGTGCTCCTGAACTAACTATGGCAGACATATGAATTATAGCAAATGGTAATTTAGCTTTTATTCCTCGTTTCATGCCACTAACAACAATAGACGGATAATAATAAAAAGAGAAAAATACAAGAATAAAACCTAAAAAAGAAAATAAAAAAGACTTCAATAAGGCAAAATAAATATCAGTTTTAAACATAAGTAGAAAACTAACAATAAAAACAAGAAAAAACATCAAAATAGAAGAAAACAACATTGTTGAAACGTAAGACTTTGACAGTATTTTAATTGCTGATTGTTTTAAATTTGTTTCAAAAGATTGGAAAAATTTAGGAAATTTATTTAAAAGAGATATCGCTGAATCCCTCATAAACCTATTTGATAAGCTAACATACGGATGATTTTCATAAACAGTATATTTTTTTTCCTTACTTTTTATCTTTAGATGTTTCATAGAAATAAACTTC
>CAYIWE010000039.1:0-5924 GCA_964367025.1 Candidatus Woesearchaeota archaeon | reverse complement strand
GGCAATAAATCAAAGAATGCCTTTACTCACAAATGATTTGGGGTTTAACCAATGGTACACAGAAAACTTTCCTAAAGAAATAAGAGACAAATTACCAGAACATTTAGAATCAATAAATCAAAGTATCAAAGAATTAGGTGTTTCACAAGAAGAAACACAATACTTCCTGCCAATGGGTTATAATACATCTAATCGATTTACAGGAGATTTACCCGCAACCATTTATATGGTAGAACTTAGGGACTCGCGGTTTGTCCATCCAACACTTCAAAAAGTAGCACATTCTATTGGAACACAAATTATCAATACACTAAAAATCCCCTTACACGTAGATCCAGAACCAAATAGATTTGATGTGAGAAGAGGAGAACAAGATATAAGTATAAAAAATAAAACAATAGAAAACATAGTAACTGATCATTCAGGAGATTTAGACTCAAATGAGAGAGAAGAAAGATTAAAAAAAATTAGATTAGATCTCACAGAAGGAAGAATAGCAATACATAGAGATGAGGTATATAGGAGAAGAAGAATTAGAATGGGTCCTCCACCAAGGGATTACCCGGATTAATCATAATTAATCATACTTTCTAAAATGATGGTGTTTTCTCTTTTTTGTTTTAGAATAAACAATCATTAAAATAATAATCAAGATTAAAACAAAAATTAATGCAAAAAAACTATATTTTGTTTTTTCACTAATTTCCTCAGTAGTACTATGAAAACATTTTTCATTAAAACAAAAATCCTTGGTGCTTTCATTATCATCACTGCACTCGCTATCAATTAAACACTCCTTTTCTAAAACAACAAAACCGCCTTTTTCATTAGAAACTTTATGCACACATTTCTTCTCTTCACAAACATCAATACTATTCTCATCCTCATCATCACAATCTGCATCACTCCTACACTCAACAAAACAAACTTCATTAGAACAATCATCACATAAACAATCCCCACACCTATAACTTAATTTTAAGCTGACTTCTTCAAAATTTGCTTTTTTAACCTCAATTAAAACACCATTAACTCTTTTGCTCAAACCCTCTTCAATTATCTTTTTTTCCCCATTAACACAAAATAAACTTTTATCATTCAAAGAGTCAACAAGACTAACATTTTTATCCTTAATAAGAACACTCTGGCCCTTCTCTAAAACAACAGACATATCAATAGCATTAACAGAAAATACTATTAAAACAAAAACAACCAGCCAAATAAAAAAGTTTTTATTCATTAATTATAATGAACAACTATAAATTATTTAAAATCTTTCTTTTTCAAAAAATAATAAAGCAAAAAAATAACAATCAACATCATTAACAAACCAACAAGCTTATTGTCTTTAACACCAATATCTTCAACAGTTCCCCCAGTTATAGCATTATTGTTGTTCTTGCAAACACCATCACAAATATTACTCAAACACTCATAATCTTCACTGCACTTTTCACCTAAGTCGTTTTGGCTTTTCCAAATCACATCGCAATAAGATAACACTCCATCAATATCAATTACACTTCCCTTATCATAACAGTCATTATTTGATTCACATCTGTTACTTTCTAAACAACTTGTGCTTAATGGTTCAATATTGATTACAATATTGCTTCCTTCAATAGTTGACAAATAAGTAGAATCAACCAATTTAACTCTTAATCCATAAACATTCATAAAAGAATTTTTTTCCAGAACAAAACCCCTATCATCCACTTCTATAACAGCAGAACCCTTTGTACCAATACTAACAAATTTTATATCTCTTCCCTCATAATTTGCCTTCTCTCCTAAATTCAAGCTAAAATCAACAGCACTAACTGTTATAATCATAAAAAGAAATACAACTAAAAATATGCTTAATTTACGCATTAATATAAATAAAAGATTAGTATTTATAAATTTTATGATTTTTTTAAACTAAATTTAAAGATATTTTTTGGTGAAGCTTTTTCCTAAAAAGGTTCTAAGAACTTGAAAAGAGTTTTACCGGGTTTGAAAAGGTTCAAATGGGTGTGAAAGCTCAGCCGGGTTTGAAAAGGGTGCAACCCTTTCTATTTAACAGCTTCAAAATACTCTTTAACCCTATCAACAATGCTGTTCAAATAATATTTCTCAATTTTTTCTTCAAATATGCGCAATAATTTTTCATTTTCAGAAATTCTATAGTCATTTTTTACTTTCTCAACTAAAAATAAGTTTCTCAGTCTCTTTAATTGCCTTCTAACATTAGAACTAGCAACACCCCTTAATTCCAATTTTGATTTTTTCCTGTGATCTATAACCAAAGTTCTAATCTCCTCACTGCCCAATGGTTTTTTAGAATTATACATAACATACAATATATCAACAATTACATCCCTGGAATCTCCTGGCTGTAATAAACCAACACTTAAACACACCTTCTTCATTAATTCCCTCTTCCCCATTTTATACGGCTTTTCATACCTTCTTAATGTAAGTTCAGCCAAAGGGATATCTTTAGATATAGTCTTTTTTGCCATTTTATTTAGATTAAATACAAAAGAAAATAAGTAATGTTTAAATATTTTTGGTTTTTATATGTTTTAAAACATATATTACAACAACATATTATCTTTTTGGTGTTTAATTAAACCATAAACTTTATAAATTAAACAATCATTTTTTAATTATGCAAATTGAACTTGAAAAGACTCCAAAAAGTCCAACAATAATTGGCGGTTTTCCAGGTGTTGGTCTCGTCGGAACAATTGCAGCAGGTTTTCTTATAGAACATTTGAATGCTAAATCTATAGGCAGAATGAATAGTAAAAAAATACAGCCAGTTATTGCAATACACCAAGGTAAAGTAGTAGAACCTTTAGAGATTTATTATGATAAAAAAAACAACATAGTAATAATAAACGCTCTAAGCAATATAAAAGATGTAGAATGGGATCTTTCAGAAGCAATAATAGATCTGGCTAAAAAAGTTGGTGCAAAGGAAATAATTAACCTGGAAGGTATAGCTTCAAACAATCCATTAACTACACCTCAAACATATTATTATACTAGCGATTCAAAAAGAACAAAACAACTTGAAAAACTAGAGCGCATTAAACAATTAAAAGAAGGTGTTGCAATAGGTGTAACAGCAGCTCTAATGCTCAATGCAAAAAAAGTGCCTTATACTTCAATATTTGTAGAAACTCATTCTGAAATGCCGGATAGCAGAGCAGCAGCAAAATTAATAGAAACACTAGATCAAATGTTGGGATTAAAAGTTGATTACAAACCATTAATAAAAAAAGCAGAAGAATTTGAAAAGAAATTAAAATCAATATTACAGCAAAGTAAAACAGTTATAAACAAAAAACAGCAAAAAGAATTGGATTATTTTGGTTAATTACAAACAACTACCAGCAGGAGCACTGCTTACACTCCCGGTATTAAGGTTTTCTTCACACTCCTTTGGTTTACTCTTAAAAGAATTACAAATTCCTTCTTTGAAGTCATTAGCAGCCCTGCCACCACTATAAGCAATATCATTCATATAAATTGTAGGGCTTCCACTAACTCCTAATTTATTACCAACATCAATATTCTTCCTTAATAATTCCTTGCCTTCATTGCCCTGCCAACATCCCTTAATTTTTTCTTTATCTAATCCATTATCAGTAGCACATTTTTCCCATACTGTTCCTGCATTTCTATAATCTTTATCAACACACAAAACATAATTATAATATTTGTCAGGATAATATTTCATAGCACAAACCTGTCTCATATCTTCATCAACTTCTGGTTGACCGTGTAAGCTGTTAAATTTACCACTAGCCTCATTAGCTATAAAATACAAATTAAAATCTATTTTATCCTTTAATAAATTTAAAACAGGTTCAAAACTTTGTTCAGCTAAAACACCATAAGGACACTGTGACATAACAAACAAATCAACCTTGGGTTTATTGCTTAAAACGGGTTTTAACTCTCCTAAAGCAATTCCAGAAGGAAAAAAAACTTTTCCATCCTTGGTAACATAAGATTCAATTTTTTGGCTTAAATTACCAGCACTAATAAGAAGATTAAGTTTATACACTCCACCCAAATCTTCATAATTATCTAAAGTAGCCTCACTGCCGCCCCTCAACAGTTCCTTGTTAATAAAATTAATAGTGTCATCTATTGAACCCTTAGAACCTAAAGAAAATTTGAATCCACTAGTAATCACACTAATAATCAACAAAACAGCCAAAACAGCAGTAGAAATTTTCCAACTGTCTATCTTCATACCTTTTTTCTCAGATTTGTTAGAATCATGGCTTTCTTCCATAATCACCTAAATTAAAAGTAAAGATATAAAAGCTTTACTGTTATATACACTACAGATTTACTTTTTTATTCTTCCTAATGAGATATACAGAAAATAATATTATTAAAACATTTAATCCTTGTGATAACAATCTTATATTGCCCTCTCCATAATCCCTAAAAAAATCAACGAAAATCCTAAAAATACCATATAATATTAAAAATATAAAGAACAAATTCCTATTATATTTTTCATTCTTCCTCAATTTCAATAAAACAAAAAATATAATCAAATCAAAAAAAGTATGATAAAGTTGTGTAGGGTGTCTCCCAAAATCAACCTTAACAGCCCACGGCAAATTGCTTTCAACACCATAATCATCCCAATTCAAAAAACAGCCAACTCTAGCAATTGCAAAACCCAAAGCAACATAAGGTGCTAATAAATTAAAATATTCCAGAACATTTAATTTATTCCTCTTAAGATATAAATACAAAAAAGCAACAGCCCCAAATATCCCGCCATAAGAAACTAAACCGCCGTGCATTAAATTAATAACATCTAAAAAACCCTTAAATTGATCCGGATGTAAAAAAACATACAGTAATCTTGCACCAATAATACCACCTATTAAACTGTAAAAAGCAACACCATAAATAACTTCTGGGTTTTTTCCTGTTTTTTTTGCATAATTAGAAGCCAAAAAAGTAGAAATTAAAAAACTTAAGGCAAAAACAATGCCCCATGTATAAACCTTAAGACCAAAAATTGATAAAATTGGTATAGGATTATATGTTATCATCAAGAAAATAATTAACGCAACTTTATAAAATTTACTAAAAAGATTTAAATACTAAAGCAATAAAAAAACTTTATGACAGAATTAATAGCTTGTTTATCAACAGGAAAAGGAACATGGGGTCACGTTTCTAGATTAATACAAGATCAGGACTGGGAAAAAATATTTCTAATAACAAACGACTTTGGAAAAGAAAACTTCTCACCAACAAAACCAAGTGAATTTATGGTAGTAGATTCAAGAAAACCAATGATAGAATTACGAGATGAAATAAAAGAAAGGTTAAAAGATAAAATTAAGTGTACAGACGTAGCCCTAAATATGGCCTCTGGAACAGGAAAAGAACACATGGCTATATTATCTGCTTTATTACAATTAGGAGTAGGTATAAGAATTGTTGCGCTAACAAAAGAAGGAATACAGGAATTATAAAACAATAAAAAAATTTGATAAAATCTATATTTTTTACTATAATTAATTTTATATAAGAATAAATGAATGGATTTATATGTTATCATGGCATGGTTATTTATTCAGAGGAGTAGAATATTTTTGGTGTAACCTTAGAAGATTTTGTTTTAATAATAGAACAATATTTGAAATTTTATTTATTTTATTATATGCTTTAGAACAGATATTGTTAATTTTATTTATATTTTACATAGAAGATAATCAAAGATTATTAAGTTTGGTTGTTTCATTATTTGGGATTTTAGTTTTAACTACTTTTGCCTTACACAAAGTACTTATGGAATCAAGAATAAAAACACTCGAACAAGATTTAACAGATGTACAAGAAGAAAAAATTGCATTAGAATTAAAAACAAAAGAGATTATTAATAAATATAATGA
>CAYIWE010000038.1:3471-5968 GCA_964367025.1 Candidatus Woesearchaeota archaeon | reverse complement strand
TTATATTCGAACCTGCGAACCCACTGAGGGAACAGCTCTTGAGGGTCGACTATTTTTTGAAATAACTGTCGCGTTTGGTCCCCTATGGTTTGACCACTTCGCTACCTCCGCAGGTGATTTTTTAGAATGGAACTAGTTATTTAAAGTTTTTTATTTTTGAATTAAAGAAAGAAAGAAAGAATTGGAAATTATATCATTAACTTACTTCTTCTTTTTTGCTTTTTTCTTCTTAGCCATTTAATTCACCTCTTTTTAGGATTATTTTATTTATAAAAAACAAAACTAATTTAAATATTTTTCTATTATATATTTTAGAATGGTGAGAAAGATTTTATTTGCCGACGGAAGGAAGTTTTTTTGGAATTGTGGAGATTTCCATAGTAATTACGGTTTTATTAGGGAGAGGGATATCAGAAATGGGAGCGTTAAAAGCAATAAAGAGATTGAGTTTTTAATTACCGACGGTAAATTTATAGATAAGATAAATAAAATAAAAAGGGGTCCTGCGGTCACTCATTTGAAAGATATTGGTTCAATAATAGTTTATACTGGTATTGATAAAAAAAGTGTTTGTGTGGATGCTGGAAGTGGTTGTGGGTTATTAAGCGCTTTTTTAGGAAAAATTTGTAAAAAAGTTTACAGTTATGAAAAAAGAATGGATTTTTATGATATAGCAAAAAAGAATCTTAGTTTTTTAGATGTTAAGAATGTTATTTTAAAGAATGATGATATTATCAACCTAAAAGAAAAAAATATTGATTTGATAACTTTGGATTTAAGTAACCCTTGGGAGTATTTGGATGTTTGTCATAAAAGTCTGAAGAGTGGCGGATTTCTAGTTTGTTACTTACCAAATATAACCCAAATCAGTGAATTAGTGAGTAATATAAAAAAGAATTATGTGGTTGAGAGGATAAGTGAATTTTTAGAAAGAGAGTGGATTTTTGATGATAAAAAGATACGACCTGAAAATCAAATGTTGGGACATACTGCCTTTCTAGTTTTTTTAAGAAAGATTTAAATATATACTAAAACTGATATTTTTTAAAATGACTGAGAGAATAGATAGGTTATTGCCGGATACAAGTGTAATTATTGAGGGTTTAATTTCTGAAAAAATTAAGAAAAAAGATATTAAAGTAAATGAGGTTATTATTCATGAGGCTGTTTTAGCTGAATTAGAACACCAGGCAAATTTAGGAAAAGCAATTGGTTATGTTGGTTTGGATGAAATAACAGAAATAAAAAAACTTTCTTCTGAATTTGGTTTCCAAATTAGATTTATGGGTAAAAGACCCAATGCTGCTGAGATAAAATACTCTTCAATGGGAGAGATTGATAGTTTGATAAGAGATTTAGCTTGGGAAGAGGAAGCAACATTATTTACTGCTGATAAAGTTCAGAAAAAAGTTGCTGAAGCAAAAGGGATGAAGGTTTTACTGATAGAAAAAACAGATGTAAAGAAAAAAATTAAGCTAGAGAGTTTTTTTGATAAGAATACAATGAGTGTTCATTTAAGAGAAAATAGTAAACCGTATGCTAAAATAGGTGTTCCTGGAAAATGGGATTTTAAACCTTTAAGAACAAAAGCACTAAGTCGTGAAGAGATAGAAGAGATGAACAAAGAGATTATTGAAGAAACAAAATCAAGAAATGATGGGTTTATAGAGATTTCCAGGAGAGGAAGCACAATAATTCAGCTTGGCAATTACAGAATTGTTGTTACAAAGCCGCCATTTTCAGATGGATGGGAAATAACTGCTGTCAGGCCAATTAGAATTTTGAAATTAGAGGATTATAAATTAGATAAAAAATTATTAGATAGATTAAATGAAAGGGCCGATGGGGTATTAATTGCTGGTGCACCTGGAATGGGGAAGAGTACATTTGCAAGTGCTTTAGCAGAAAATTACGCTTCAAAAAATAAGATTGTTAAAACTGTTGAAGCTCCAAGGGATTTGCAATTAGGGGACAATATAACTCAATACGCTATAAGTTACGGGAGTTCTCAAGAAATCCATGACATCTTGTTGTTATCAAGACCGGATCATGTTATATTCGATGAAATGAGGAATACCAGTGATTTTATGTTGTTTGCTGATTTGAGATTAGCGGGTATTGGTTTTTTGGGTGTTGTTCATGCTACTAATCCTGTGGATTCTATACAAAGATTTATGAGTAGATTAGAATTGGGTGTTATACCTCAAATAATTGATACTGTTATTTTTATTAAAGATGGTAAAGTTAACAAAGTTTTAAGTTTAGAGATGAGCGTTAAGGTGCCCAGTGGGATGACTGAAGCGGATTTAGCAAGACCGGTTGTTGAAGTTAGGGATTTTAATACTAATAAACTAGAATTTGAAATTTATAGTTATGGCGAGCAAACAATAATTGTTCCTGTCAAAAAACAAGAGATGTCTGCTGCTAAAAGGTTAGCTAGTGCAACAATTGAACAAACATTTAGTAAATACGGGACAAATGTTAGAGCAGAAATTTT
>CAYIWE010000038.1:0-3371 GCA_964367025.1 Candidatus Woesearchaeota archaeon | reverse complement strand
AATTATCTGTTTAGTGCTACTTCTTCTAAAAATGGTGAAATTAGAGTTCACAAAAAAAGTAAACTTGGAAGAGCTCTTGTAGAAGCTATTGATTTTAAAAAAGAAATAGAATTAAGGGTTAATTAACTTTAGAAAAATATATAAGTTAGATTTATTACTTGAAAATTATGAGTTTTATTGCAGAAAAAGAGGGGATGATTGAAGAGGGTGAATTAAAGAGTAAAGAGAGAAGTTTAGAAGAGATTGGAGTGAAAATACGGGATAAAGATGAGAGAGTTGAAGAGAGCAGAGTAAAAGTACCATCCATTGAAAAAACAATTGGCAATGCTGCCACTAAAATTGCTTCTGATGTTGATGCTAATTGCATCATTGCTATTGAAAAGAAAAGAAAAGAGGAGTATGAAGAGAATGAATTTCTGGATGTCCAGGTGGTTATTTTTAAAAAAATTAACCAGGGTGTATACAAAAAGATAGAGTATGATACCCAAATACATAAAGTTACTACCGGGAGTATTATTCCAATAAAGGAAGTTCTAAGAGAGGCTATTAATAAAAAATACATAGAAAAAGATGACCGAGTTGTTTGTATAGAAGATGAAAGTGTTGGTACTGGCTTTAAAGCTTTGATATTTGTATTTGATGTTGATAAAGTGTTCTTTAATATAAGTACTCATAAATTGAGTGAGAAAATTGATCCAGAAGTTATAGAAACAATACTAAATATAGCTTTAGAAATAGGGAGAGAGGGCAGAGAAGGAAAAAAAATTGGTACTGCATTTATAATTGGTGATAAAAAAGACATTATGCAATTTGTCAAACAATTAGTAATTAATCCGTTTGCTGGCAATGAAGAAAAAAGCATTTTAGATCCTACAATTAGAGAGACTATCAAAGAATTTTCACAATTAGATGGGGTTTTTATTATTGATGAGAGAGGTATTATTGTCTCTGCTGGTGCTTATTTAGATGTTGATACATTTGGTATTGATTTCAAGGGAATGGGTACAAGACACAGATCGTGTGCTGCTCTAACTAAAAATACTGGTTGTATAGCGGTTGCGGTTAGTGAGAGTGGTGGTTTAGTAAAAGTTTTTAAGAATGGCAGTATAATTATGAAATTACCTTAAGATTTAAATATGGTTTCTTGTTATTACTTATAAGCTCCCGTAGCTCAGTTTGGATAGAGCGATAGCCTCCTAATGTTAAATTGAAGAAAGCTATAGGCCGTGGGTTCAAACATAAGAACCGAGGTTCTTATCAACTCCTTGGATTATAAGAAAATCCCATCGGGAGCGATTTATTAGTATTAAAAATAAAAGAAAAAGTGAGAACTAAATTTATAAAATTTAGACACTTTTATTCATCTTCATCGTCTTCGTCATCGTCGTCATCATCGTCGTCATCGGTTTTGTCATCATCGTCATCTTCGTCTTCATCATCTTCATCATCTTCATAATCTTCGTCTTCTTTTTTTCCTTTTTTACTAAGTGCGTTTAAATGCATATTTATTCTATTCATTTTTAACCCTCTTTATTCTTTTTTTTATATCTTTTGGCTATTGTGTACACTACTTTTTAACACTCAGCTAGGTATTTTAGATAAGAAATTAGAAAAGTATTTTAAGTTTTTGCTTTATGAACCTATATAAAGGGGTTTAATGTAGTAAAATCTTATTTCTTTAGAGTTTTGAGGATTATCTCTGCTGCATCTTTTGCTCCATCTCCATTTAGATTAAAATCATTTAAGTGTTTTTGAAGATGTGGGATTTCTTTAATAAAAGTGAGAATATGCCTTTTTATTAAATATTGGTCTATTTCTTTTATGTGTTTTACAACTGCTAAATTGTTTTTTTCCAGGATATGAGCATTAATTTCCTGTTCAATGTGATTCTTTATTGGAAAAACTAGGCACGGTTTTTTATAGATTAAGGTTTCAGAAAGAGTTGAGTGACCAGCCAGTGTAATAACTCCTTTACACACCTTTAGATATTCTAGAAAATTCTCCCTAAATGGGAGACATTTAATGTTCTTTTTTGTATACAAATAATCATAACCAAAAATTATAAAATCCTCATCTATTGTATCTAGTATTTTTATCATTTCATGAGCTATAAAAAACCCAAAATGAGACCCACCAAGCATTATTAAAATTGGTTTTCTATCCAACTTTAATTTCTTCATTAAATTTTTAGTGCTTGGTAATTCTTTTGGTTGTTTTCTTGTGATAGGATTGATAAAATAAAATTTTTCTTCTTGCTGTTTCTCTCCTGTCAATGAGGGTATTATTGTAGCAGAAGCATAATTGCTAAACGAATACATAAATTCTAGGTATTTCTTTTGTAGAAATCTAAATGTTGATTTTGTTTCTATTCTTTTGAGCGTAGATGGTTCCACTCCAAAAGTTGTAATCAGTTTTTTTTCCATTAATCTGGCTATAATGGCTCCGATTGGTTCAAAATCTGTTATTATAAGATCCGGGTTAAATTTTTTTGTGATTAGCATTAGTTTTAATAAATTAATCGGGAAGAGTATAGGCAGTAAAATATTTTGTTTGATGAGATTTAAAGCTTTAAATTCAAAAGTTGTATCTGATATGTTATAACCAATAATGTTTACGGTATTAAACTTGTCCTTGAAATAACGATATGAATTATTGTAAGCAACTATTAGAATTTCTATATCTGTTTTTTTTGATAACTCTTTGATTACGGAATATTCCCTAATTGCATCACCGTAACCAATTCCTGTTATAAAAAACATTAATTTCATCTTAGTTTGTAAAACATTTCTGAATATTTATTTTTATTTTTAAATCCGTTTAATCTTGCCTTGAAATAAACTGACAGCCACAAGGGGTATATATAATGTCTTTGGCTTTTAAATAACTTTAATGCCTTGAGTTTTATTTTAAAATAAGGAGATATATCAGAATAGATTCTTGGATGCGGTTCATTAACAACATTCCAAACTTCAAAAATTAATAAATCTTTTTTATAATCTAATTCTTCAACTACTTCCATTATTATTTTATTTACAAGCCTGTGGTCTTTATGTGGATCTGTAGAAGAGAGAGTGTAAATTTGTTTTGGATTAAATTTCTTTATTAATATTTTAATTTTCTCTTTAATTTTTAATTCATTAATTTGTTTTTCCAGGTTGGCTTCTTTTAAACCTAAGAAAATAGATTTTTTCTTAAGTAATTTATCTACTGTCTTTGTTTCAATAAGCCTTTGTTTAAGGGTAACTTCTTCTTTTAAATGGGGGGTAGATTTTTCTCCGTATGTAAAAATTATAGTTATTACTCTCTTTCCTTCTGTTGTTAATTTGGCTATTGTGCCACCCATACCTATAACTTCATCATCACTATGAGCA
>CAYIWE010000037.1:3126-6152 GCA_964367025.1 Candidatus Woesearchaeota archaeon | reverse complement strand
ACCTTGCTAAAAATAACAATTAATTCCTCGCTTAAACAATTCTTTAAATCCATTGGGTGTACTTTTTTCTCAACAAAACTTTTTCTTAATTCATCAAAGCTATTAAATTTTACATCCCCGCCATACTTCTTATCCCTCTTTATAACAATTTTACTTCTAACAGGAAAAACAATATACTTAAATAATTGAATCACGGGGTTATCTTCTACATCATTAGAACAATAAGCATTTCTTATTTTAGCTCTTATAGTTTCCTCATCATCATAAACTTTAATACTTGTCTCAGGTATAGAAGCACTCATTTTAACACCCGGTCCTTTTAAACTAACAACCAAAGGTGTCATGATTTCAACTCTTTGTTTATAACCCAGTTTAACTAAATACTCTCTTGCAAAAGCCATTATATGTCTCTGATCAATTCCACCTAATTGGATATCAATATCTAAATACTGTTCATCCAGACTCTGCATAATTGGATAGATTAACTCACTAACCTTAGGTTCCTTCATTCTAGTAACCTCAGAAGCAGCTCTTTTTGCTCTTGTAATAGTGCTCAAAGCACTGATTTTTAATATATCTAACATATACTTCTTATCTAGCTGAAATTTATTGCCATAAACAAACTCTACTTTTTTCTCCCAGGGGAAACTCAACTCTATACATTTTTTATAGTACTCCCCAACTTTATCAATGTCTTCCCAATCTGTTTTTAAATCATCCAAGGCAGCATGGATATTAGCAATTAATATTTTATTTTTAATGCTAACGCTGTCAAAATCAAATAATTTGCTTAAAGGAACTAAATAACCCATATGGAAAGGTCCGGTAGGTGCAGTTCCATAATAACAACTCACACTCTTTTTTTTAAGAAGTTCTTTTAATTCCTTTTCTGTTAGAATTTCTTGAGTATTCCTCTTCACTACCTCAAATTTATCCATATAAAAATTTTAAACTTAGAATTATTTAAAGGTTTTGTTATTTATACACCTCGTCATGATGTTTTAACTTATCAAAATATATTATATTTTTGTCTTTATACACTTTAAATAATAAAACAAAGCTTTTATCAATATGAACTCTTTTATACTCTTTTAATTCATACTTACAATTCTTGTACCTGTCTATAGAAACAGTATCATTATTTATTATTTCTTTAATTTTCTTAGTTAGAATAATGCTCTTTTGTTTATCTTTTTTAGAAAGTCTCCTTAGTAGTATCCTTAATTCGTTTGAGAAATCAAATTCAAACATTATTCAATACCACATAGTTTATCTAATTCCTTCAAAGTCATTTTTCTCTTAAATTTATACCTCTTTTCCCATTCCCTAGAACTTTTAATCATTTCTTCTATAACTTCATCTTTTACTTCCCTATCAACAAATTCTTCTCCATACATTTCAGCAAATTTATCCAAAGCTTGAGCTTTATCTTTTAAACCAAATTTCTCTTTGATAACACCCAAAACTTTACTTGTATACTCATTTACATTTATACTCATTGAAACCATTTCAAATCACCCCGCATGATATTAAATCATATTAAATAACCTTAAATATATAAATCTTTTGTTTTAATCTTATCTCCTAATTTAAAATCAAAATTACCATTAGAAATCTCTAAAACATATTTAGCATTTTTATCACTTCCAGCAAAAGTAAAAGGTTTAACTTTTTTCTTTAAATCAATAATTTTAAAATCCTCATCTAACCAATAAATATCAATACTAAAAAACACAAACAGCATATGTATGTTAACTTTTCTTTCTTTATCAAAAACAAACAACAAATTCTTTCTTTTAGAAAACATCAAACCCCTAAAAATAGAAAACCAATTCTTGCACTCTTGAACTTCAATATTCCTAATAGTAATTAACTTATTCATATTAAAAAAGAAAAAAATTATTTATTCTAATATACTATACTTTGTCTCGTATTTTTCTTTTGTATAGTTGGGATGACAATTCAAAATCATCTTCTGATTGAATATGAGTATTAGATAAAGTTTCTTCACCTACCACCGTATTTACTAATAAAAATATAAATATAAAATTTACCAACAAAAACTTTTTAATTATTTTATAAATATTTTTATTTATTTTTTCCATTTTTGTTTTTAAGTTTGTTTCTTTAAATTTTTCAATAAGATTAATATTCTCGTATCGGTACTTCTAAATAAGTCTTAACCCCCAATATATTACCGGTGTCTATATCTATATAAACAATTTCTGGATCTCCTTTAGAATGTTTGTCCGACCAAACATTCCACATATAACTTTCTGTAATGGTTCCAGTATCAGATTCGTAACCCTTTCCACCATATACTAATTCAGCAGTAATTGGTTCTTGTAAACCATTAGATTTAGCTATTCTAATTGCTTCCTCTTTTGATATACTAAAGGAATAAGGTTTAGTAGGACCCTGATACTTTACTATATTCTTATCCAAATCAAGTCGTACTATTACTTTCCCAAGAAGATAATCATATATTACACTATAAGATGACCTATCTTTTTCTGATAGAGGGTATGAAAAACTCTCTTTTAAAGTAAATTTATCTTCAAAATAATTTTCTCCAATTAAAGATATTATATACTGGTCGGCTTTTTCTATCACTTCTGATGGAGCAGAAATAACAGAAGTCCCTCTTTCTATTTCTACAATTTTCATCGGAGGATTAAGCTTTTCATAATACTCATAACCTTTTATTATTGAAAATTGACAATAAGAAAATTCTTTATGTAAAGACTGTTTATAATTACAGGACACATAAGTAACCAAAATAACAACGGAATATAGTAATACTATTATTAATATCACTAATGAAACTAATAAAAATTTTCTATTAACTTTTTTAACCCCCAATTTAAACTAGAAGATATATAATTACTTAATTACTTTTCTAACTACTCCTCATTAGTAAACAAACTATTTCCAAAAACAATCTTTACTAACTTTCCCATCTACAACTTTAACCCCTTCTTTCCTCAGCAATTTAATCTTATTTTCAATGCCTCTATTAAAACCAC
>CAYIWE010000037.1:0-3026 GCA_964367025.1 Candidatus Woesearchaeota archaeon | reverse complement strand
AACCTTTTTGTAAACATGAGAATCAATAGAAACTTGATCTGCACCAGAAGCAAACAAAGCCATCTCAAGATTGCCAAAAACAAGCTTTGGATCAAACCCCTCTAACCATTCTGATCTACCTAAATCATCAAGTTTTAAATGTAGCCTAACTTTATCAACAACCATTTTATTATATTAAAAAATCAACTTAATAAAGATTTATATTATAGAAAATATTTATCTAAGTCATGTTGATTAAGTAACATAAATCATATAAATGCACCAAAACATCTATCTTTTGATGGATAAAAAATCAATAGATTCAAAGGTTATTGAAGCATTGGCTTTTTTCGCTAGTGCAAAGAGTTTTAATGAATATGATGTTATGTACCTTAAAAAAAGGGGTATTCTTGGAGAAGCACTAAGTCTTACTGATTTACAATTTGTAAATAGACGAATAGAAAAAAGAGAATATGAAGACGATGAAGCACTTTATTCTATTACTGACAAAGGAAAAGAATATTTTGATAAATTATTACAGTATGCTAAAGACATTTTATAATGCCCATACACAAAAATCAATATTTATTGGTTTCACTTCTTACAAATTTTCATAAACTTCTTCTTTTCGTGAACGCTTTTCTAAAGGGTTCATCTAAACACAACACTGCCGTAACCAACAGCATTTTCATAATCTTTAATCACATCACCAGAAGTATAATACTTTAACAATTGTCCTTTTTTACATCCCAAAACTTTAACAGTTTCAATAGCAGCAATTATTGCATTAGCCCCGCAAACAGTTGCATCCATTTTATCTTTATACTCCAAAAAATCCTTACTCTCCAAACTCAAAATAAATTCAATCATCTTACTGTCTAATTTATGCAAATTCTCTTTTTTATCATTAACAAAAGGAACATAACCATAGTTTGGCCCGTAATGTGTAAAATCAGAACTGGCAATAACAACTATTTTTTTATCAACGCTCCCTAAAACCTCACCAAAAATTTTTAAATCCTCATAATCAGCATGTCCTATCAAAATAGGCAAAATCTTTAAATCGCTTAATTTATTTTTACTAACAAACTGTAAAAAAGGCAATTGAACCTCTATAGAATGCTCTTTTAAATGATCTCTTGGTTGTTCTTTTAATAACTTAAATTCATTCATTAAATTTTTCCCAAATTCTTCATCCACATTAACAACACCAAAAGGAGATTCAAAATTGCTTAAACAAGCACTAAATTTCCCAACACCATTATGATTTGTACCTAAAATAACATAAACATCAGGAAATTCACTCTCAGCAATTTCCTTATAAACCCAAGCCTGACACGGCCCGGAATAAGCATACCCAGCATGCGGACTGATAATTCCAAACAATTTTTTACTTCTTTTACTAACAGGTAAATCTCCAGGACCCAAATTAGAATTAAAACACCCTTCTATCTGGTTATTCAAATTATTGATATTATTCTCATAAAAGATCCCATTAAACATCATATTCCTCATACTTCTAATAAAAAGAACTAGCATAAAAACTTAACTAAAAATTAAAATAAAAAACGGAATTAAAATAAATACCACAAAATACATCAAAGCTCTTTCTCTAGAAACATGCATCATCCTCTTAGAAAAATATTTAGTGATTTTAAATAATAAATTTGTATTAGGCAGCCATATTAAAACGCCAATAAGAGCAAATAATACATAAACAAAAACGAGTGCTATTGCCAAACTCTTACCAGCAATTAATGTCAAAATAACTACCTCTAAAACTGTTCCAACATTTGCACCAATTATAAAAGGTATTGCTTTTTTCAAATTTATCACTCTTTTAACAGCCAAAGGCACTAATAGGGTTATGGTTATATTCGTGCTTGTAAGAAGAAAGGTTGATATCAAACCAGTAAAAAAACAAACAGATTTAGATCTAAAACAAGAATTAATAATTTTTCTTGTTTTTTGTTCTCCATCATACAATTTTAATAAATATTTTGAAATAAACTCCAAACTAATCAATAAAAGAATTAAAGCAAAAATCAACAATAAAATTTTATTCTCAAATAATAAGAATATATCAACCAGCCAGTCAAAGAACAGATTTATTAAATTAGGAAAAGAGGTCACTAAAAAACTATCACTCATCCTATCACTAACAATTAAACCAATCTTAGAAAATACACTAAAAAAATACTCTAAAAAGAAGAATAAAATAACTAAAGATAGATTATAAAATGTATGTACTAAAGAGATTTCAAACCCGTGTCTAAAATCTCTTCTCTTTACATTTTTAACAAATAAAGACATCAACAAAGGAGTGATAGTAATCCCAATTCTAGTGCCCAACATTGAATAAAAACCAGTAACAAAATTTATTACACCTAATCCGGTAAAAGTAGCCAATATAATTATTATTCCACCGCCACTCTGTACAATTGAAGTGAACAACCAGCCAAAACTAAAGGATTTTAAAGGTGTATCAATAAAGTTAAACCAACTAATTAAATCCTTACTAAGAATCATTGTAAGTTTCTTAATGAGTTCAATAGAAAATATAAACAAATACAAGAAAATAAAAATCCTAAACAAAACTCGTTTATTCATTTTTTTCGTTCTGAACTCTTATTCACAGCAACATATATCAGAATAAACAATATTAAAAGAATAACACCACTTAAAAAAATAATAAAATCCTTATCAAGTTTAGTAACATATTCTTTAAAACTAGTTTTTTCTTCAATTACTATCTCATCATTTCCACAATTTCCTATCTTATTAAAATTACATGTATTGTTTAAACAAACATCCTCAGTGCATTTATCAGAATCATTACACTCACTACTCTCCCTACATTCAACAAAAACACAATCATCATCAATACTATTATCACAACCAACCGGACAACAACCATCACCATTTCTACAATCAAAAACCCTAAAATGCAGGCACCTCCTTGGAATAGAAGTCAAATTACAAAAATCACTGCTACATGCATCACTATCATTACAATCCTTATTTAATTCACATTCATTGCCTTTATC
>CAYIWE010000036.1:0-6266 GCA_964367025.1 Candidatus Woesearchaeota archaeon | reverse complement strand
TTTAAACTATCTCCCAAAGGATTAGGGCTCTCATTTATTATAGTAACATCCCTACCATTCAAAGCTTTTAATAGTTCTTTAATTTCACTCTCTTTAGTCAATATATGATTTCTTTCCCCTTTGCTTGTAAATTCAATTCCAGAAAAATGAACATGAAATTTCTTAGGCAACCTTTTAACAATCTCCTTATAACTTATTTTACCATTATTTCTCGCTTTTAAATGTGCAAAATCAATACAATAACTACAATTAGTCTCTTTACTTAATTTTAAAATTTCATCTAAACTGCCAAAAACATTTACTTTTCCAGTAGTTTCAGGAGCTAATTTAACCTCCCACTTATTTTTCTTAACAATTTCCTGCATTTCTAAAATCTCTTTTTTAATATTCTTGTAAGTCTCTTCCTTGCTACTTTTTCCATAATAACCAGGGTGAAAAACAACTAATTCTGCATTTAAATAATGTGCTCTCTCACAACTATCCAAAACTCTTTTTTTGCTTGCTTCTATTTTTTTATTGTCTTCAGAATTTAAATTAATAAAATAGGGGGCATGAATACTCAATTTAACATCAAATTTTTTAGCTATCTTGCCTATTTCTTTAGCCTGAGAATTACTAATCCAAACCTGATAAGTAAAAGGAATCTCGGCAGCCTTTATCCCTTGTTTATTATACTCTTCTAAAACTTTAGGAGCTTCTTTAACACCACCAATTCCAGCTGGCCCCACTCTTATCATAAAGATAACCAGTTAAACTAAAATATAAACCTTTCCAAGAAACAATTTATCAAAACTAAGCAAACCAAAAGTTTTAAGAACTAAATCAACATAAAACGTTCCACAATGAGCAATCCACAAATAGAAACACAAGGAGAACTAATTCAGATACTTAAAGAACTAAAGATAAACTCTTATTTATTAGATCAACGAGAACTAAGAGTATGGTTTCTTGAAGAATTTGAAAGATTATATGACAAATTAAAAACCTCAAGTAATGGAAATCTAAGTGAGATAACAAATCTAGAAATAAAGAGTGGTTGTTTCAATATGTATGACCCTATAAAGTCATTTCAATATAACACTGTAACAGTTCTAGCTGGACAGCACACCCATGAACAAGAAGAGTATAACATCTAAACATTCTATATTTCCAAAAAATTTTTATACCCGCAAACACTTTAAAATACAAATGAATAGTATACTTAAGAAAATAAAACCTTCTAAACAAGAACACGAGCATTTACACGAAGAACTAAACAATTTCTTGAGTAGATTAAACAAACAATTAATAAAAATTAATGCTCAAGCAATCATAGGCGGTTCTGTTGCAAAAAACACCTGGTTAAAAAATCAACATGATATAGATATTTTCATTAATTTTGATTACAAAAAATACAAAAATAAATCTTCAGAATTATCAAATATCTTGGAAAAACAATTACAAAAATTGTCCATAGATTTTAAAAGACTTCACGGTTCAAGAGATTATTTTCAAATAAAAAAAGAATTCTACACCTTTGAATTAATTCCAGTACTAGAAATAAAGAATTCTTCACAAGCAATTAATATAACAGATGTTTCACTATTGCACGTACAATGGGTAAAAAAACATTTAAATGAAAATTTATCAGATCAAGTTAGACTATTAAAATATTATATAAAAAACCTAAATCTCTATGGAGCCGAGTCATATATCCAAGGTTTCTCAGGTTATGTCTTAGAAATACTAATTATTCATTATAAATCATTTCATAATGTAATTGACCACGCAAAAAAATGGAAATTAAAAGAAGTCATTGATACAGAAAAATACTACAAATCAAAAGAAGAATTGTTCAAAAATTTAAGTCCATCAAAAACATACTCCCCTTTAATTATAATCGACCCAGTGCAAAAAGACAGAAACGCAGCAGCATCACTCTCTTTAGAGAAATTCACTAAATTTATTGCTTACGCTCAAAGCTTCTCTTTAAAACAATTCGAAGCAAAATCATTTAACTTAATCAATATAAAAAAACTCTCAAAACAATCAAATACAGATTTATTTGTGTTAAATTTAAAAACACCAGATAAAAAACAAGATGTTATTGGCTCAAAATTAATAAAATTACTAGAGCATATAAAAAACGAAATACAAATAAATGATTTTAGAATTTACAAACACGGATGGTATTGGAATAAAAAAGACAAAGCACTGTTTTATTTTTTAATTTACAAAGATACCCTGCCAAAATTAAAAAAACACTTTGGTCCGCCAGTCTGGGAGCATCAACACTGCACAACCTTCATTAATAAGTACAAGGATTCAAAAATTCATGTAGAAAACTCAAGACTTTTTGTAGAAATACCAAGAAAATATACAAGAGCAAAACAATTAATAAAAGAATTATTTAAAGAAGTTAAAGAATTTAAATAAGTTTTTTCAATTCTCTTATAGACCTAATATAAGTAATAGGAATTTCTTCTTCTATTTCCTTAGGTATTTTAGAAGATATAGTATTTTTAAACCAAATCACTTTTGTTTTTGATTCCAAATATTTATAGTGATATTTCAAAACAGTTACCTCTCTCATTATTCCAGGAGACATTCCAACAACAATACAAACATCACCAGAAGAAGCAATTTTACCATCAGCATCATACCAAGAATCAACATCTATTTTCTCATCTAGTAAATGGAAATAAGGTTCTATATGTCTTACTCCATACTCTTGGTCTTTAGTTGGAACAAGACCATAAACTTTTTTACCGTCTTTTTCCTTATACACTTTAGCAACTTCAGTTGGAATTCCTCTGTCAGGAATTATAACCAATTCATGTCCTTTTTTTGCAATTAATTTACCCAAATCAATTATTAATTTCTTTAGTTTTTCCTCTGAAATTTTTGTAAATCTTGGTATTTTTGTTAAATCCCCCGTACCTAACATTACAATCTTCATAGTAAAACACTATACTTAAGATTAATAAAGCTTTTGTTTAAAGAAATTAAAAACCAAAAACTTTAATAACAAGAATCTATCCTATATTAATATGATTGGACAATTGTTATCACAAGGCATATTTCCAATGTCCACACTGCCACCAGGATTGTTGGCTTTATTCTTAATTTTAATGATTTGGGAAGCAATTTGGAAAGGAATTGCTTTGTGGAAATGTGGCAGAAACAATCAAGTAACATGGTTTGTATTTATCTTAATATTTAACACAATAGGTATTCTACCAATAATTTATTTACTATTTTTTCAAAAGAAAAAGAAATAAATTCTATATATTAAAGTAAAGAAATACTTATAATCTTTAATTGGTTTTTTAATAAAATGGTAAAAATAAATTTTGGTGTAAGTGAGTTTACAAAACATTTTCTTAAAATGAGATTATGGGTAGGAAGACAAATGGATATACATGAAAGCGGAGAATTGCCATGTATAACCGAAATTAAATATCGTAATCCAGATCAAGCAAATCCACAGAAATATAATTTTCTTAATTACACAGATGTAAGAGAATCTAGATATTATACAATTCCAGCTGTAAATTTCAATATTATCAGTTCTTTATCTTTTAACGGAGTGGGAGTAAGATCAGAAGATGTAGTCCTAATATGGATCAAAGAAAGACAAGAATGGATCGCTGTAAAACATAAACAATGGCCAGATACAAGTTTAAGTATGTATCCTCATACAAACGAATCAGAAAAAGGACCTTATTCCCTGGATGATTATTGTAAAGATATGATTTGTAAGGCTTATGAAATAGATTTAAATAAATCAGAAGACCCATCAAAAATAGAACCATCTAGACTAGAAAAACTTGTTTCACAAAAAACAAAACCAAAAAATTTATAAATAACCTTTATTATTACACACTTAATGATGTCTCTTATTCTTAAATTAAGAAGGAGTTTAAATGGAAAGTAATCAAGTAACAACTGGAACTACAACTTTAGCAATGATTTGCAAAGATGGTATTGTATTAGCTGCAGATAAAAAAGCAACTGCAGGTTATTTAATAGTAGACAAACACGCAGAAAAAATACATCTTATAGCAAAAGATATGGCATTAACAACAGCAGGAACAGTTTCAGATATACAACTTTTAATCAAATTAATAAAAGCAGAAATAGCTTTAAAATCAATGAGATCAGATAAAGAAGTAACAGTAAAAGAAGCAGCAAATTTGTTAGGAAGAATGATTTATTCAAATATAAGAAAATTTTCAACAATACCCGGTTTATCACACTTCATTTTAGGTGGAAAAGATAAGCACGGTTTTCATATTTATGATCTATTCCCTGATGGTTCTGTAACAGAATGTCAAGACTATGTGTCATCTGGTTCAGGAAGTGTAATGGCTTACGGTGTTTTAGAAACACTTTACAAAAAAGATTTACCAGTGCAAGAAGGAATAAAATTAGCAGTAAAATCAATAAACGCCGCAGTACAAAGAGACATCGCTTCTGGAGAAGGCATAGATGTAGTTACAATAACCAAAGATGGCACAAAGAGAGTTTTAACAAAAGAAATTGATACAAGGATCCAAGCATAATTCTTAAAATGATAGAAATATTAGAAGAAGTTTTAAATAGAATTCCAAATAAAGAAAAAATTAGTGATATGGAATTTGAAGGGGCAAATATAGTGCTCTACACTAAAGATAAAGAATTCTTTTTAAATAACAACGGTACTATTAAAGATATTGTAAATCAAATAAAGAAAAGAGTAGAATTAAGACCAGATCCATCAATAACTTTGGATCAAGAAAAAGCAGAGGACATCATAAGAAAAATAATTCCAGCAGAAGCAGGCACTTTACATTTATTATTTGATCCTCAAAGATCACGGGTAATTATTGAAGCAGAAAAACCAGGAATAGCAATTGGAAAACAAGGAGAGATTTTAAAAGAAATTAGAAAAAAAACATTGTGGGTTCCTTTAGTCAGAAGAACACCGGCAATACGCTCAAAAATTGTAGAGGATATAAGAAAAGTTTTATACGAAAATAATGATTACAGAAAAAAATTCCTAAATAAAGTAGGAGAAAGAGTTTACAAAGGATGGACAAGAAATAAACAAAATGAATGGGTTAGAATAAGTTTTTTGGGTGGAGCAAGACAAGTGGGAAGGTCTTGTTTATTTTTGCAAACACCAGAATCAAGAGTTCTTTTAGATTGCGGAGTTAATGTAGCAGTGACAAATCCACAAGAAGCATACCCATACTTAGATTCACCCGAATTTAATATTAGCCAACTCGATGCTATTATAATAAGTCACTCACACTTAGATCACGCAGGTTTTGTTCCTTATTTATTCAAAATGGGTTTCAGAGGCCCGGTTTATACAACAGCACCTGTAAGAGATGTTATGGCATTATTACAATTAGATTATAGTTCAGTAGCCCAAAAAGAAGGAAAAGATCCTCTGTATTCATCAAATGATATAAAAGAAATGGTAAAACACACAATTTGCTTAGATTATGAAGAAGTAACTGATATAACTCCAGATATTAGATTAACTCTCTATCCAGCAGGTCATACTATTGGAAGTGCAATGATTCATTTGCACATTGGCAATGGTTTACATAATTTACTTTATACCGGAGATATAAAATTCATAAGAACGAGATTACTAGAGCCAGCAGCTACAGAATTTCCAAGATTAGAAACACTGATTATAGAATCAACTTATGGTGGAAAAGATAATATGCTTCCCCCAAGAAAAGAATCAGAAGAATTAATTATTAATAGCATTAAAAAAACCATTGAAAATAATGGCAAAGTATTAATGCCTGTTCTAGGAGTAGGAAGATCACAAGAAGTATTGCTAGTTATCGAAGACGCAATAAAAAATAATCTGTTGCCAGAAATACCAGTTTATATTGATGGAATGGTTTGGGATATGACAGCAATTCATACTGCCTATCCTGATTTCTTGAATAGGAATATAAGAAAATCAATATTTCATAAGGATAAAAATCCATTTTTATCTCCAATTTTCAAAAGAATAGGGAGTCAAAAAGAAAGAATGCAGGCAATAGAAAGTAAAGAGCCATGTGTAATTGTAGCAACTTCTGGTATGTTAGTTGGTGGTGCATCTGTAGAATACCTTAGAAACTTAGCAGAAAATTCAAAAAACACACTAATTTTTACCTGTTACCAGGGTATGGGTTCCCTTGGTTCTAAAATTCAGCAGGGGGAAAAAGAAGTGATGGTAGAAGGTTTTACTTCATCTAAACAAGAGCCACTAAAAATTAAGATGGATATAATAACAG
>CAYIWE010000035.1:3232-6579 GCA_964367025.1 Candidatus Woesearchaeota archaeon | reverse complement strand
TTTATTGATTTATCTAGAATTTATTGGAGTTATAAATTAGAAGAAATTATTTTATTCATTAAAAAAAATTTAAATAACCCTTTAATAATTTTGTTTGGGTCATTTGCTAAAGCAGAAGTTACTCCTGATTCGGATATAGACTTGGCAGTTTTTTCACATAAGAAACAATTAGTCTTTATTAATTTTGAAAAGAAGTTAAATAGAAAAATTCAATTATTTTGGTTTGATTCATTGAAGGATGTAAAGAGTAAAGAACTTTTGAATAATATTGTTAATGGTTATATTTTAAGTGGGAGGTTAAACTTTTAATGGATTGGAAAGAGTGCTGTAATAAAAGAATTGTAAAAGAAATTAAAAAGGATGATGAACTTATTAAATCTTTAATTAATATAAGTAAAAATAAATTGGAATCTGAGAATAAGCTTTCTATGAGTGATATAACTGCTGCTTCAAAACTTTCTCTTGCTTATGATTCTTTAAGAGAACTTCTTGAAGCATTGGCTATTAAACATGGTTATAAGATATATAATCATGAATGTTATACTGCTTTTTTAAAAGAAATATTAAAGGAAACTAATAAAGGTGAAGAATTTGACGAAATCAGAAAAATAAGAAATTTTGTTAATTATTATGGGAAGGATATCTCTATTCAAGAATCAAAGGAAGTTATAAGGAGAATAGAGAACCTTAGAAAAGATGTATTGAGATTGTTAATTGAGTAAATATTTTAATTTAAAATAGTAAAGCATTTAAAAGTGTTCTAATTAAATAACGAAAATGAAGATATTAGTTACTGGCGGTGCAGGTTTTATAGGGAGTAATGTTGCTGATTTACTTATAGAAAGGAAAGATTCTGTTGTTATAGTAGATAATTTGAGTTCTGGCAGTATGGATAATGTGAATAGAAGAGCAAGATTTTATAATGTTGACATTAAAAATTTTAAACAATTGGAAGATGTTTTTGAAAAAGAAAGACCTGATAAAGTAGTGCATGCTGCTGCGCAGGTACAGGTTGTTAAGTCTATGGAAGATCCTGTTTTTGATGCAAGCACTAATATCTTGGGAAGTATTAATGTTTTAGAGTGTTGTAAAAAGTTTAAAATTAAAAAGATAATTTATTTGTGTACGGGCGGGGCTTTGTATGGCAATCCAAGGTATTTACCTGCTGATGAAAAACACCCTATAGATCCAATTTCTGCTTATGGTGTTTCTAAATATACTGTTGAAAAGTATTTGTATATGTATAATGTTAATTATGGTTTAGATTTTATAAGTTTAAGATTTGCTAATGTTTATGGTACAAGAGATAGTGTTGGAAGTGGAAGAGTTATCCCTGCTTTTGTAAATTGTTTATTAAATAATAAAAGACCGTATATAACTGGCGAGGGTAAACAAACAAGAGATTTTATTTTTGTTAAAGATGTTGCTAAAGCAGTTGTTTTAGCCTTGGATAAAGACACTGAAAACAGATATTTTAATATTGGTTCTGAGGAAATAACAAGTATTAACGAGTTATTCAATCTCATTAAAAAAATATTAAAATCAGATATTAAACCAGAGTATATTAATGAGAGGAAAGGAGAGGTTCAAGAGATTTATTTGAAAGCAGGATTAGCCTGGAAGGAATTAGCTTGGAAGGCTGAAATTTCTTTGGAAGAGGGTTTAAAGCAGTATATTGATTCACTTAAACGAAACCTTTTTATTTAATTCATTATTCTTTAATTTTAATGAAAAAAGAGGTTAGATTTGATATTCTCGGTATTTTAAAGGATAGTTATAGGGCTATAGAAAGTAATGATATTGCTAAATTAAAAGAAGCTAGTGACCATACTTTACATTGTATGAGTATTTATCAGGATGAAGACAGCAGCAGTATTGCGATTATTATTTATTCTTTAGCTAAAATATTTGAAAAAGAAGAGTATAAGGAAAAAAAAGAGTGGAGTGAGTTTTATAGAAAAGTTTTGAGATGTATAGGTGAAGCTAGAGAATTTTTAGGTAGTGATAATTTACATGGTTATAATAGTTGCATTAAGGAATTATTAAAATTAATACACGGTTTAGAAAAGAAATTCGGTTTGTATGTTGATGAAGTTTTACAAAGTGCTAGAATAAAGAAGGGAAGCAAGGTTTATAGTCATGGAATTTCAAGTGGAAGAGTTGCTGAAATGCTGGGTATTAGTGAGTGGGAATTAATGAGTTATGTTGGGAAAACAAAGATAGATGATAGTAAATTTGCTGTTAGTAAATCTGTTAAAGAAAGATTGGAGTTAGTAAATAGGTTGTTTAAAAAATGAAAAGTATGGTTTTTGATTCAAGCAGTATAATAAGTTTAGCAACAAATAATTTATTATGGGTTTTAGAACCTTTAAAAGAAAGATTTAAAGGAAAATTTTGCATTGGGTCTAGTGTAAAACAAGAAATAATCGATGTTCCTATAAATGGCAAAAGATTTAGATTAGAGGCTGTGATGATTTTAGATTTATTAAGAGACGGTGTTTTAGAATTAGTTGAAGATGTAAAAATAAATGAAACAGCAGATAAATTAATGAGTTTATCTGGAAGTATTTTTGAAACAAAAGGCGAGTATATACAGGTTATTCATAAGGGTGAAGTGCAATCTTTGGCTTTAGTTAAATATTTAAGTTCTAATGCTTATGTTGTTGATGAAAGAACAACAAGGTTATTAGTTGAAAATCCTAAAAAATTAACAAGTATATTGCTCAATAAATTACACAGTAGAATTAATGTTAATAAAAATAACTTAGATGAATTTAGGAAAGAAGCAGGAAATGTTGATATAATAAGATCTATTGAGTTGATGGTTTATGCTTATGATACTGGTTTATTGGATGAGTATGTAAAAGGAAAAGTGGATGTTGGTTTTAAAGTTGATCTAAAGAGGACTTTGTTGGAAGGTTTGTTATGGGGGTTAAAATTAAGGGGTTGTAGTATTAGTACTGAAGAGATAGATGAGATTTTAAAGATGAAAAAGTATTGAAAATATTAGTAAAATTTAAATAAGGAATTCTAAGTTGTTAAGCCTAAGGGAACGTAGTATAACCAGGCATTACAACCGGCTCCAGTTTTTGGAGCACTGAGCTCTATGCTATGAAGAAGTCACCGGTTAATGGGGGTTCGAACATAAAAACCAAGGTTCTTATCAACTTCTTGGCTTATAAGAAAATCCCTCCGTTCCCATTTTTTAAATAATTAATCTAATTTACTCATTATCAATTGTTTTCTGTTTTCTGGACTAAGAACAACTTCTTGTCCGGGTTTTAAATTCAAGAATGATGCGGTTTTTTTATTTATCCTTATTGCTAATGAATTGCCCACTTTTGAAA
>CAYIWE010000035.1:1249-3132 GCA_964367025.1 Candidatus Woesearchaeota archaeon | reverse complement strand
TGTTTTTATTCCGTTTTGTATTGTTTCTTCTATTTCTTTTGTAGATACGCCCCTTAGAATTCTTGCATTTTCTGCTGTTTTAGTAAATTTTATTAACATTTTGTTATTATGTGTTATTACACTTTGTTTATTTCAGTATAATTATTTGAGGTAGTTTATTAATGTTTTTATTTTTATTACCATAAAGTTTATATATTTATTGTAATTGTGTGGTAATAATTAATACTATATATAATAAGTGGGGGTTTAAAAATGGAAAAAAGTTTTATTGGAAAAGTAAAAGATTATACTTTAGGTGGACTTATTGGTGCTGGTTTATATTTTGGTAATGGGTGTTATGAAGATGCTAGATTGCCGGTAAGAGAACCTTCAATATCTGTTTCTTATGGTGTTTCTTCAGGAAGAGTTAGAGAAATATTACCAGAAGCAAATATTGAATGGGCTGCAGAAGAAACGAATGTTGAACAAAGAATGAGGAGTGTTGGAAGAAGAGTTCTTTCTGATTTAGAAGCTAAAGTTGATGGACAAAATATGTCTGCTCTTATAGCAATAACAGATGTTATTGGTGGTAATTACAATAATTCAAATGGACCTGAATTTTATGGCGGATCTTATAATGGAAGAGGAACTGATGAATTAGGTTATAGGATTGTTGTTACCCCAGAAAATGTTGTAAGTCCAAGAGATGTATATGATAATATTGGTACTGGTAATGGTAATTATATAGTAATCAAGTTTAAACCAGAAGCAATAGAAGCTTATGATGCTTTATTTGTTAATGCTTCAGAACAATCTCCTTTACCTGAAGAACCCGAAGAACCAATTGATAATGATGATGGGGATGATGGTAGTGGTGGTGATGGAGATGGTTTACCTGGTGGAATTACAAGAGACGATTTTAATTATATATTTGGTGAAGATGGATTGGTTCCTTTGAATCAACCCTATACAAGTGTTACAGAACCTGCTATGGGAAGTATGTTGAGTGATGCAGGAGTGTCAGAAGGAACTTCTAATTTAGTAAGGTACTTGATAGATAATAATTATTTGAGGAATGGTGGCGGACCTTATGATAGTACTAATGGACCACAAGGCGATTTTGTTTTTGATCAAGGCACAGATAATGAATATTATTTAATTACTAGAGCTGATGAAGCTGGATTAGAACTACTAGTTTTAGAAGTACCTGATACTGATGCTCAAAGAATCAGCAATTTTATTGGTGCAGGAAGAGTAACAGAATAAAACTTCCTTTATTTTTATTTATAACAAGGATTTTTAAATGAGAAAAATAAATTTTATAGGGTTTTTTATATTCTTTTTAATTATAGGAACAAGTTTAGCATTTGAACCTTCTTTAACTTTAAATGCTCCTAATACTGTTTATGTTAATCAGAGATTTGATTTAGTTGTTAGTGCTAATGACCCAGATGGTTTAAAGTACATTAGTATTGATTTGGGTGATGGATTTGTTAATTATAATTGTAATAATAGGATAAGCTGCAGTAAAACTTGGTCAGTCACTGAAGATAGTGTTGGGAATAAAGTTTATTATGCCAAAGCAGTTGATACTTTTGGCAATATTGTAGTTATCTCTGGTAATCTATTTGTTAATCCAGAAGACTTAGAACCAAGTGCTAATATTATAATAACACCTAATCCTGCAAGAGTAAACCAGGATATACAAGTAACTGTTAATGGTAATGACGATGTAGGATTGAAGTATATAAGTGTAGATACAGGTGATGGGTTTGTTAATTATAATTGTAATAACCAGTTATCTTGCTCACACACTTGGGTAACTAAGGAAGATTCTTATGGGTCTAAGGTTTATTATGCCAAAGCAGTTGATACTTTTGGCAATATTGTAGTTATCTCTGGTA
>CAYIWE010000035.1:0-1149 GCA_964367025.1 Candidatus Woesearchaeota archaeon | reverse complement strand
TTGTTAATTATAATTGTAATAACCAGTTATCTTGCTCACACACTTGGGTAACTAAAGAGAATTCTGCTGGAGTATATACTTATTATGGTAAAGCAGTAGACACTCTTGGACGTAGCAGTTTAGTTTTAGGTATTGTTACTGTAAATGAAACACCAACTTGTGAAGATAATGATCATGATAGTTATTATGCTATAAGTTCTACTTGTATAACAGGCAATGATTGTAATGATAATAATACAAATGTAAATCCTGGTGCTACTGAAGTTTGTAATGATAATGTGGATAATGATTGTGATGGTGAAGTAGATTTAGCTGATGATGAGTGTATAATTATTCCGGTTTGTCAAGACAATGATGGAGATGGTTATGGTATCAATTGTAATTTAGGTAATGATTGTAATGATAATAATGCTAATGTTCATCCAAATGCTATTGAGTATTGTGATCTTATTGATAATGATTGTGATAATGTTACTGATGAGAACTGTATTATTCCACCAACTTGTCAAGATTTAGATAGTGATAGTTATTATGCTTATGACTCTGTTAACTGTGTTAGTGGAAATGATTGTAATGATAATAATACAAACATAAACCCCGGTGCTGATGAAATTTGTAATGATGATCTAGATAATGATTGTGATGGTTTAATTGATAGTAATGATCCTGATTGTGTTGGTACAATTGTTTGTAGTAGTAATTTAGAATGTGGTACAAATAATTTTGTTAATAATTATTGTTCAAGTAATGATGTATATGGAGATTTTAGAACTTATACCTGTGTTAATCCTGGAACTACAAGTTCTCAATGTGTTTCTTTAGATGAACAAATGTTAAGACAAGATTGTTTATTTGGTTGTTCAAATGGTGTTTGTGAAAGCGATTCAAATCCTGAAATAACTGGCGTTAGTGTTAATCCAACTAGTGGATTAGTTGGAGACACTTTCCATTTTGTTTGTAATGCAAATAGTGGAAATGGTGTTTTAAGTTATGAATGGTTTTTTGGCGATGTAACTTCTTCAAATTTAGGAGAAGTAGATCATGTTTACTCTTATGCAAGTAATTTTGTAGCAACTTGTGTTGTTACTGACCAGGATGGTGATTCTGGTAGTGATTCTGTTACTGTTATTGTTAATGCACCAAATAGAA
>CAYIWE010000034.1:0-6818 GCA_964367025.1 Candidatus Woesearchaeota archaeon | reverse complement strand
CAAACCAAGATCTTTAAAGAGATTTATCATAAGAGACCCAAAAACAAGAAAAATACACGCATCGACTTTCAGGGACAGAGTAATATATCATGCAATAGTAAATATCTTAGAACCAATCTTTGAAAAGATATTTATTTATGACTCTTATGCAAGCAGAAAAAACAAAGGAACACACAAGGCAGTAGAAAGGTTATACTATTTTATAAGAAAAGTATCAAATAATGGAAGATTAATCAAAAATCCCCATACAAATAATTCCATTACAGGATATGCTCTAAAATCGGATATTAAACACTATTTTGAAACTGTAAACCATAAGATTTTATTGAAAATATTAAATAGAAGAGTAAGAGACAAAAATTTAATCCAACTCATAAATAAGATTCTAAATAATTTTGACACAAAAACCAAAGGTATGCCTTTAGGAAATTTAACAAGTCAATTCTTTGCTAATGTTTATTTAAACGATTTAGATTATTTTATCAAACATAAATTAAAAGCAAAATATTATATTCGTTATGTAGATGATTTTGTAATCCTCCACAAATCTAAAAAGCAATTAATCAAATATAAAATAAGAATCAATAAATTCCTTAAAAAAGAGCTAAAATTGGAATTACACCAAGATAAATCAAGAATTATTCCTCTTGCCAATGGAATAAATTTTCTTGGTTTCAAAAACTTCTATTATTATAAAATACTAAGGAAAAAAAATATCCGAAGAATTTTATTTGAAATAAAGAGATTTAACTCAGAAAATATTCATTATATAAGATTTACTGAAATTTTCCAGGGATGGAATGCACACGCAAAACAAGCAAATACTTACAAACTTAGAAAACTACTTATGACAGAAATAAAACTTATAAACACCTTTTTTCTTTTCATCAAATCTGCAAAAACCAAATCTGACAAATTGTACAACATCATCACCTTTTAAATTTCTTAAACTTCCCTCACCAACACCCTCTCTTACTGTATTGTCTTCCATAACTACCTCAATTTTAACTATATCCTTGCTTTTTGGCAGCCACTCAATTAATTTAGCATTTAAATTATTAGTGTGTTCCTTGCTTAAAAATTTATTATTCTTAAAATTAAACAAACCAATTAATCTATAAACAATATTTTTCTTTAATTCCTCACTAACATAAAACTCATCACCACTTTTAAATTTCCTAACCCCTCTTTCCAAGAAATCAGGATGCAATGGTAAATCAACATCCATCTTCTCAACACCCTCAACTTTAACTAACTTAGGATCTTCAATAAAAAAATACCGATTAGCTTTTTTCTCTAAGATTTTCTTATTAAAAGCAATTAAATTCTTAATACTAACATCAACATCACTCTTATTTAACCCCAAACTTCTTATAAATTCAGAAATAGCCTCACTTTGAAAACCCCTCCTTTTCAAAGCTATTATTGTTCCCAACCTTGGATCATCCCACCCACTCAACTCACCATTTTCAATCATTTCTTTAGCTTGGGTAGTGCTCCCAATACCCTTTAAATACAATTTTCCCACCAATATTACTTTTGGATATTCCCAATTAAAATAGTTATAAATATACTTTTGTCTGTCATCACTAACTTTTAAATCAACACCCCTTATAATATGTGTAATACTATACTCGTAATCATCAATTGCAGAAGCAAAATTTAATAACGGCCACACTCTTGCTCTTTTATTAAATGGGTGTTTGTTTTCTTCAACAACTCTAAATGCAGGCCAATCTCTCACAGCAGGGTTTTTATTCTCTAAATCTGTTTTTATTCTTAAAACAGCCTCGCCTTCCTTATAACCACCTTTTTTAAGCATCTTCTTCCAACAATCATTAACCTCTTTAACACTTAAATCCCTGCAATTGCAAGACATTTTCTTCATAAGAGACTCTTTTTTACCCTCTTTATCACAAGTACAAACATAAGCCTTCCCCATATCTATTAATTTTTTAGCATATCTATAATATCTTTTTAGTCTCTTTGACTGTATTACTTTCTTGTCAATCCTTATACCCATCCATTTCATATCATTAACAAACCACCTATATGCTTTTTTCAAAGGCACCTTGTTTTTTGGATCAGTATCATCAAATCTTAAGATATATTTGCCTCTGTATAATTCCACGTAAAACCAATTTAATAAAGCAATCCTAGAATGACCCAAACTCATAGCCCCATTTGGATTTGGAGCAAATCTCATAACAATTTTTTTATCAGTTTTTAGCTCCGGCAATATAAATTCTTTTTTTATTTTCTCTTTTTTTAATAATTTAAAATCCAGTGTTTTTAATTCCTCTTTCTGTTCATCTAAACTCATAGAATTAACCTTTTTAACAGCATCTTTAATGTCTTTTAATACTTCTTTAAGATTCAAATTTTTATTCTCTTTGAATATTTTACCGATTACTGCTTTTTCATCAGCTTTTCCTTTATACTCAATAGCATTTTTCAGTGTATGCTTTAAAATCTCTTTTTCCATAATCATTAACTTCCCTGTTTGTATACTTAAATACCCCCAATTTATATATAAACCTATTGTTAAAAACCAAAAAGTTTATATATTATTAGTTACTGAGTAGTGAATAAATATGAGGTAAAAAAATGATAAGCAATTTAGATAATAAAACATACGGGTTTGATAGGGGAAAACCTAGATTAAATCTAAGGAATCTAGGATTGGCAGCAGTGATCAGTACTGCTTTAGTTACTTCTGGTATAGTTTGTAAAAGTCTATTGAACAAACCAAATTATGTTGTTTCTATTGAAGATATTCAAGGAGAAACACAAGAAACTTTAATCTCAAAAGCAGAAGATTATTTAAAAAAAGCATACAAAAATTCTAAAGAACCAAACAGTGTACTCGATCCAGACTGGAAAAGAGTAAGCAATGATTTAACCAAAGTCTTAACTTACCTAACTATGGCTAGTGCAAATGACCCAACATCTCAAGAGATATTAGATAAAGCAAATATGATAGAGATAGATGCAATTCTGCAGGAAGTACCACCAGGAATAAGTGTACAAACTCCTTACGGTCATTTAAAAATATTAAAACGCACTAAAAAAGTTCAAGGACCATACGATGCACCAGTTTGTAAAGTAATTGGAGAAATTAATGGAGCTGTTTTTAGTGTTGACACAGCAAACAACGATTATACACTAGAACAATTAGTAAATCTAGCAAACCAACAATAAACCTTTTAAACTTTTCTTCTTTATTGTTTTTTATGTACCCAAACAAAATAAATAAAAAACCAATACTAAAGCTTTTAGAAAAACAATTTGGTATAAAAGAAAAATTAAACTACACTCTTATAAAAAATAATGAAAATAAGCTTTTTATTGTTAATAATAAAGCATTTGAAATAGACCAAAAAAAACTAAGAATAAATTCATTAGGTTTATACTTCGCAACCATAGAAAATAATGAACTAAGACTATCAATAGAAGCAACACAGATGTTTGGAAAAAAAGCAGATAAAAACATTCTAAATTTAAACGAGGAACAATTAAAAGAATATATGTTAGGAAAAAACATAACAGTTAACAATAATAACAACACCACTGTAATTCTAAAATATAAAGACGATTTTATTGGCTGTGCAAAGCAAAAAGATTTTAAAGTAATAAATTTTTTACCAAAAGAGAGAAGAGTCCAATTATCATAAATTTTTTAAATTTTATCCTTTAAATACATTATAATGAAAGACATTATCAAAAAAACAATTGAAACATATAATCAAATAGCTAAAATATACGCTGATTATACCTTTAATCGTGTTCTTCAATATTACTTAAATGAACTCATTTCACTTATACCAAAAAATGCTAAAGTTCTTGATGTTGGTTGTGGCAGTGGCAGGGATGTTCAATATTTCTTGGATTATAATCTTAATCTAATTGGTATTGATATCTCGCACGAAATGATAAATGAAGCAAAAACAAGAGTCCCAAATGGTGATTTTAAAAAGATGGACATGAGAAATTTAAAATTCAAAGAAAATACTTTCGATGCCATCTGGGCTTGTGCCTCTCTTTATCACATAACAAGAAAAGAATTACCTAATGTTCTCCAAGATTTTAATAAACTTTTAAAAGGTAATGGTTTGTTATTCATTTCTGTAAAAGAAGGCGAAGGCTCTAAAATAATAAGAAAAGAAAAATATAATGATTTACCACGTTTATTTGTTTATTATAATAAACTTGAAATTGAAAAATTATTAAGCGAAAATGGATTCTCAATAATAAAATCAGAAATAGAAAAAGGATCAGAAAAAACAAACTGGATAACTATCCTGTGCAGAAAAACTTAATACCTAAACATAACTTCTACCTTAACTTCCTTAGCACCAAAAAAATTTTTGCAGAATTCTGCTGTTTTATACGGTGGATATTCCTTACAGCTAAATATATCCAAATACGCTGAATTGGTTAAATCAGCAAAGTGTCCACATATAGCACTTGTTTCAATTAACTGAATCATAGAAATTCCACTAACTCTTAGATCTTCACCAAATCTAACAACATAAGTATCCCCAAATTTTTTCATATCAATCAATTTACACAATTTATCCACAAATTCTTTAATTTTTTTCTTATCTCTTATTGCATCAGGATTGCAATTTTTTAAATCAATAGAACAAGACATTCCCCACGGATTCTCTCTGCGAAATTTTGATAAGAGCTCTTTATCACCCTCTAACATCTTCACTTCAATTTTAGATGATTTTAATCCCATTTTGTAATATTTTAATTAACAATCCGCAATTAAAAAAGAACCACTTTATAAACCTTTCTATACTCTTTTTTATAATTATCACTCAAAAACTTTAAATAAGACTAATATGTAATACCTTAATTATGAAAAACAAAAACGTTGGTATGTTAACCATAGGAATTGCAATTTTAATGGGCTTTATAGTTTTTTCATTTAATAGAGCACTAACAAAAATAGTGGGTACTACCTGTACCCATGGTTCTAATTGTCCAATGTGGGGGACAATAAACTTTCAAACCAATATTAGTATAGGTGTGATGGTATTCATAATACTAATTGGTCTTTATTTGCTCTTTTTTGGACAAGAAGAGAGAATTGTAACAAAAACAGTTACTAAATTCAAGAAAACAAATCAAATTGAACCAAAGAAAATTACAAAAGAAAATTACCAAAAAGTTATAGATAATTTAGATGCTGATGAAAAACAAGTTTTTGAAAGGATTATAGAGGCAGAGGGAACCATATTCCAATCAGATTTAGTAGAAAAAACAAATTTTACTAAAGTCAAAGTGACCAGAATTTTGGATAAACTAGAGGGCAAAAAGCTTATTGAAAGAAAAAGACGCGGTATGACTAATGTAGTAATTCTAAAACAATAAGTTTTTAAAGAATAAATTATTCTAACATTCAATGAAAGCAAAAACACTAATAATCTTAATTACTTTGCTTATTGCAATAACAACAATAAGTGGTTGTACTCAAAATCAACAAATAAATCAAAAAGAATCACCTTCTGTAACAGATACACAAACAATAAACCAACCTCAAATAGGAGGAACTTATAATATAGAAATAAGTAATTTTGCTTTTAACCCATCAGAAATAAGAATCAAAAGAGGAGAAACAGTGATATGGATAAATAAAGATTCTGCTCCTCATACAGTCACATCTGATTCAGGAACAGAAATTAATTCACCACAATTATCAAACGGACAAGTTTATTCCCATTCATTCAGCAATACTGGAACTTTTAATTATTATTGTTCAGTACACCCATCAATGAAGGCAAAAGTAATAGTAGAATAAACATAAACTTTAAATATTGAAACTAGTTTCATACAACCCTTAATAAAGGGTTTCAATTCTAAACCAATTGTTTCATACAACGATTAATATGGTGTTTCAATTTTACACACACCATGAGACAAATCAATTTTCAAGAATGTCCAATTTGTGAAAAAGAAATTTTGAGTGATGCAACAACAAAAAATTATTGCAGACTTTGCGGTATGAATACAGATAACTTAAAAAAAGACTTTTGTTGCCCAAACTGCAAAAACAAATTTAATGAATTTATTAGGTGGTGAAAAATGAAAAAAGTAACACTAACAATTACAGGAATGCACTGTAAAAGTTGTGAATCATTAATAAAAGACGAATTAATCGATTTAGGTGTAAAAGACGTTGAATTAGATTACAAATCTGGAAAAACAATAGTTACATTTGATGAAAAAAAACTGAATATAAATTCAATTATAGCATCAATAAAAAAATTAGATTATATGGTGAAATAAATGACTAAAATAATAAAACAAGGAATTTTAATTAAAGGAATGACTTGTGCAAGTTGTGAAAAAATCATAAAAAAACAAGCCGGGTCACTAGATGGTGTAGAAAGTATAGGTATAGATTACTCTACAGGCAAGGGATATGTAGAATTTGATTCTTCAAAAACAAATATAGATAAAATACTCGATAAGATAGAAGAAAAAGGGTATGAAGGTTATATCTTAGAAACAGAAAATCCAAAAGAAGAATACCTCACCTCTCATAATTCTAAGAAACCAGACACCAATCAACAAAAAACAGAACACAAAAAAAGTAACTGGTTTGGTTATATCACATTACTTTTGGGAATTTTAGTTATTGGTTATTTCCTGTTAAAACTCTCAAATAAGATACCTTTACCACAAATAAGTCCTACAATGAGTTACGGATTATTATTTTTAGTAGGTTTATTAACAGGGTTTCATTGTGTTGCAATGTGTGGTGGTTTTGTTGTTTCTTATACTACAAAAAATGCACAAGAAGGCAA
>CAYIWE010000033.1:2253-7123 GCA_964367025.1 Candidatus Woesearchaeota archaeon | reverse complement strand
TAAGAATAAATCAAAGATTATTTGAAAATATAAATGCTGGTGCTCCTGAAATTATAATAGAGGACTTATGGGATTTGTTACAGTACCATATCACAACCTTTTTTGATAATACTATAGCAGGGATACCTCCTGCAAGACATAGAAGCGGCGGTGTTCTTAAAACTTTAACAGAGAGAGTGAAGAGTAAAGAGGGTAGATTTAGACATAATCTTATTGGTAAAAGAGTTAATTTTGCTGCAAGAACAGTTATAAGTCCTGATCCTAATATTAATTTTAATGAAGTTGGAATTCCAAAATCTGTTGCTATGGAATTAACTGTTCCTGAAATAGTTAATGATTGGAGCATAGAGAGATTAAAGGAATTTATTAAAAGAGGACCGAGTGTTTATCCGGGTGCTAATTATGCTATAACTGAGGATGGCAAGAGAAGAAAAATAACACCAGAAACACAAGAACAATTATTAGATGAATTAAAACCCGGTTTTATTGTTGAAAGACATTTGATGGATGGAGATGTTGCTATCTTTAACAGACAGCCAAGTTTGCACAGAATGTCAATAATGTGCCATAGAATCAAAGTTTTGCCAGGCAGATCATTTAGGTTAAACCCGGCTGTTTGTCACCCGTATAATGCTGATTTCGACGGCGATGAAATGAATTTACACATTCCTCAGAATGAAGAGGCAAAAGCAGAAGCAGAAATCTTAATGGAAGTTCAAACTCAAATAATAACACCAAAGAATGGCTTGAATGTTATTGGGTGTGTAGAGGATGCTGTTAGCGGGAATTATCTATTAACAAAAGAAATGGTTTTAGATAAAGATGAAGCTGTACAAATGCTGATCAATATTGGCGTATATAATTCCAATTTCTTTGAAAAATTAAATGACAAAGTTAGTGGAAAAGAGATATTTAGCTGTTTACTGCCGAAAGACCTTAATTTTATAGGAAGAAGCAAGGCGTGTAAAACTAAATCGTGCAAGGATTGTGATAAATATAAAAATAATAAATGCGGTATTGATGCTTATATCTTAATAAGAAACGGCAGATTAGTTAGCGGTGTAATTGACGAGAATTCCATTGGTGAAGAGAATGGAACATTGATAAGAGAGATTCACAGGGCTTATGACCAGATTACTACTTTAGATTTATTAGGTAAGATATTTAGGTTAGGTATACAGGCATTGATTAAAAAAGGATTTACAACTTCAATAAGTGATACTGATTTACCTGAAAGCGCTGTAAATGAGATCAATAGATTAAAAAAAGAAGCACTTGTTGAAATTGAAGAATTTATTAAAGAGTATAAGAGTGGAGAGATGCAAGCATTTCCTGGTAAAACATTAGAGGAAACATTAGAATTAAGAATACTTGAATTATTAAATAATACAAGAAACACTATTGGTAAAATTGTTTCAGAATTTGTAAATGAAAAAAATCCTACAATTATAATGGTTAATTCTGGAGCTAAGGGTAATCTATTAAATTTGGCTCAAATGTCCTCTTGTGTTGGTCAGCAATCTTTAAGAGGTCAGAGAATTGGCAATGGTTATTACAAAAGAACTTTATCAATGTTTAAGAAAAATGATTTTAGTGCGGATGCAAGAGGTTTTATTGGCGGTGGTTTTAAAGATGGTCTAAAACCGTATGAATTTTTCTTTGGTGCAATGACTGGCAGAGATAGTTTGATGGATACTGCATTAAGAACACCAAAATCTGGTTATTTGTACAGAAGATTAGCTAATGCACTTCAGGATTTAAAAATTGAGTATGATCATACGGTTAGAGATGCCAATAAATCAATTATTCAATTTAGATATGGTGAAGATGGCATTGATGTTTCAAAAAGTGAGAATGGAACCATAAATGTTAAAAAAATAGTTGAGAGGGTTGTTGGAGAGTAAATGATTGAAGAATATAAAGGCAGGATTCCTGGAAATATTTTAGATAAAGTTGAGAAAGAGGTTAAAAAAAGAAAATTGAATAAGACTCAACTTAAACAGATTTTAGAAGAAGTTGAAAACCAGTATAAAAATGCTAAAATTAGTCCGGGTGAGGCTATTGGGGTAATTACTGCTGAAAGTTTTGGAGAACCATCAACACAAATGACATTAAATGTATTCCACTTTGCAGGTGTTGCAGAGATGAGTGTTACAGTTGGTTTACCCAGGTTAATTGAAATATTTGATGCGAGAAGAACCCCGAGTACACCGATGATGTCAATTTATTTAAAGGGAAAATACGCAAAAGATAAAGAATTAGCCAGAAATGTTGCAGCTAAAATAAAAGAAACAAAATTAGAAGAAATTGCATCAGAATTTTTATTGGATATAGTCAATCTTAATATTCATGTAACTTTGAAGAAAGATAGTATGAAGCATTTGGGTGTTACTGAAGCAGCATTATTAAAAACACTTTCAAAATCTTTAAAGAATGTTAATATAAAAATTAAGGATGATACCTTAGTTTTAAAAGATACAAAACATAGCAATTTACAAGAATTGTATAAATTAAAAGAAAAACTTAAAAAGGTTTTAATACAAGGGGTTAAAGGTGTTAAACAGGTTTTACCAGTTATTATAAAAAACACCAATGAGTTTATGATAGTAACTGCTGGTACAAATTTAAAGGGCGTTTTAAAGTTAGAAGAGGTTGATGATATAAGAACAGTAAGCAATGACCTTTTTGAAGTTGCTGATGTTTTAGGTATAGAGGCTGCTAGACAGATAATAATTGATGAAGCAATAAAGGTTATTCAAGAACAAGGATTGGATGTGGATATAAGACATATAATGCTTGTTGCTGATATGATGACTAATAGTGGAGTAGTCAAAGGAATTACTAGGAGTGGTATTACTGGCGGGAAAGAGAGTGTTTTAGCAAGAGCAAGTTTTGAAACACCACTAAAACACATTGTTGATGCTGCTTTTGTCGGCGATGAAGATGAACTGAACAGTGTTATTGAAAATGTAATGTTGAATCAACCGGTTCCTTTGGGTACTGGTTTACCTGGTTTATTAGCTAAAATGGTAAAGAAAGAAAATGACAGTAAGTGAATTAAAAAAGGCTGTTGAAGAGAAAAAAATAATCTTGGGTAAAGACAGGACCATAAAAAAATTGAGAAGAGGTGAAATTACCAAGGTATTTTTAGCTTCTAACTGTTCTAAGGATGATGAAGAAGAGATAAAGCATTTAGCTAAGATTGGCAGTGTGAAAGTTGAAAAATTAAAACAGCCAAATGAAGAGGTTGGTTTACTTTGCAAGAAAAGTTTTTCTATTAGTGTTTTGGGTTATTGATGATTGTTTTAAGTGATTCTGAATTTTATTGAAAAATATAGAAAACTTTAAATAAGAAAATATAAAATAAGAAACTAATGATAATATTTTTTAATTTATATGCTGGTTCTATGGTAGGTTGAAATGGGAATAAAATATGATACAAATACTATTCAATTAATGAATTTATTTGAAAAGGTTAGTAATGTTAAAGTTAAAGATTGTTTAGTTAATGAAAATATAACTTTCATAGTTAATAAAGGAGATATGGGCAAGGCTATTGGAAGAAAAGGCGTTAAAATAAAGAGGATTGAGGCTTTGTTAAAAAAAAAGGTAAAGATTATTGAGTTTAGTGATGATGTTTGCAAGTTTATTCAGAATTTTCTTGCACCTTTAAATGTTGAAGGGGTAAGCCTTAGTGATAATAAAAAGTTAGTGAACATAAAAGTTAATGGGATTGGTTTAAAAGCCAAGATTATTGGGAGAAATAATAAAAATTTGAATAATTTGAAAAATGTAGTTTCAAGATATTTTAAAGTTGAGAGCATAAAAGTTGTTTAGTTTTTATGATATAAATATTTAAATATTAGTTTCTATTTATTGATAATATGTTGCGAGGACCAATATATAGTGAAGTTGATGAACAAAGAACATCTGATTGGATGTATTTTTTAAGAACTGGTAGATCATTGAGTAATAACAGGTAAACAATCAAGAATTATAGATAGAAAATTAGAAGGTGCAATACAATCAGCACAAAGTATTATTACTAAATCTGAAGAAGTAGTACATAGAATTGGCCAAAAGGAGTTTTCAGGAGAGTATTTTTCAGAACATGATCTTTTTCCTAAAGAATCAGCTAATGATGTTTTGATAAATTTGAATGACATAGCTTCTGATCCGGTTACACTTCAAACTCTTATTACATTAGAAGGATATAAGGCAGGTAATCGAAAAATTTCGGATTTGATTGATAGAGTATATGAAAGTTTAGATTTTTCTTTGGGTTATGAAAATCATGACGTTACTAAAATTGTTCCTTTGCTAAAAGATAGGGTTCGACAGAAATTAGATATTTAGTTCTTTTACCAGAGATAATCTTCTTTAATATGTTTTAAATCTTCTTGTATATAACCTCTCATACATCTTGCAATTCCTTCAATATCTTTTCTTTCAGAATTAGGTAGGGAAGGAAGTATTTGGGTGTTAACTTTGTTCACCATTTTATAAGGCAGAGACCAGGTTGATATAGTTAATGGTGGATGCAGGTTATAAAATAAATCGTACAATGGGATATATGGGTCTGATAATTCTGGGCCAGTTATTTGTGGTGGACTGTATTTAACCAGCTGTGTTATTGCTTCTCTAATGTTTGGGTCTAATTCTGTTCTGTAATTTTTGATTTCTTCTTCAAAATAATTACATATCCTGTTTGCAAAGAGACTATTTGAAAAATTTGGATCTCTTTGTTGTTGAGTGTATGTTATTTGTCCAGCATCTCCTTCAACATATTCAATTGTTCCATTTATGACTTCACTTAGAATAAATTGTTTGATTGTTGGTAAACTTAAAATTTCTTCATCATTTATCGTAG
>CAYIWE010000033.1:0-2153 GCA_964367025.1 Candidatus Woesearchaeota archaeon | reverse complement strand
AGAATAAATTGTTTGATTGTTGGTAAACTTAAAATTTCTTCATCATTTATCGTAGAAGAAACAAGAAGAGTTTCTAACAATATTATTTCTTTGAGTTTTGATTCTGTCATAATTTTTGTATAACTGTTTAAGTTTAAATTGTTTGTTGTAATGATATATACAATTCTTAATGATAATATCGTAAGATTTATAAATAAGAACGGGGGTTCTTATTTTTTTAAGGAAAATGTAGAGAAAATGGGAAAAAAATCTAAAGGGATAATGTCTGGTAAGAAACTGAAGAAGAGAAGAAAGAAATCCAGGTGGAAGGATCCGTGGTTTGTTAGACGTGTTAAAAAATTAAAGGAAAGAAGCGATCCATTAAAAGGTGCTCCTCAAGCTAAAGCTATTGTTTTAGAAAAAGTTCAAAAAGAAGCTAAACAACCAAACTCAGCTATGAGAAAGTGTGTTAAGTGCCAATTAGTTAAAAATGGAAAACAAATTACTGCTTTTGTTCCTGGGAATAATGCTATTAAATTTATTGATGAACACGATGAAGTTTTAATCGAGTGCATTGGCGGTACAAAAGGAAGAGCAAAAGGCGATATTCCTGCTATTAAATGGCAGGTTATAAAAGTTAATGATCAGAGTTTAGAAGCATTAGTACACGGTAAAAAAGAGAAGGGTAGAAGATGATTACTTTAGAAAAATGTTCATGAAGGAAGGGTTTCACCCTTTCCAAACCCAAAAACACTTTTGTAAAAGTGTACAAAACAATTTGGGAAAAATGTTTATGAAAAAGAAAAAAGGAGGATGAAAATGGAGACTGATATCAATAATATGGTTTATAGTGGATTGGAAAATAGGTGTTGTGATTGTATTTGTAGTAATTGTGATTCTGGTGTTATGATGGCTTTATATTCAGTTAGATTTAAAGGTGTTGATGGAGTAAGAGAAGACCCAAGACTTGGCCCCTTACTTGAAGTAGGTTTAGAAAAGGGATTATATAAGATGAATGATGTTAATACTAATCAAAGAGAGTATGAACGTGTATTTGTAAGATAAAAATGGAATTAAAATTATTTGGGATATGGGATACCAGTAAAGTAGAAGTTGTTGATTTGGGTTTAAAGAGATACATAAATTTAAATCCAATTTTAGTACCTAAAACAAGCGGAAGAAATGTTAAAATTAGATTTCATAAATCAAAAAATCCTATTGTTGAAAGATTAATTAATAAATTGATGATCCCGGGTCATAAAGGAAAAAAACACAGATTAACTTCTTATCGCTGTACTGGCAAATTAAAGAGTTATGATATTGTCAAAGAAGCGTTTAAGAAAATAGAGAAAAAGACAAATATGAATCCTGTTAGTGTTTTTATTAAGGCTTTAGAAAATAGTGCTCCGAGAGAGGAGATTACTACAATAGAGTATGGTGGTGCAAGATATCCGCAAGCTGTAGATTGCAGTCCTCAAAGAAGAATTGATATTGCTTTAAGGATGATGGTTCAAGGAGCTTATGGTAAGAGTTTTAATTCTAAAAGAAAGATAACTGATACATTAGCTGATGAAATAATTAATGCTTATAATAATGATAATAAAAGCAATGCTATTGCCAAAAAGAATGAATTAGAAAGACAATCTGATAGTGCCAGGTAAATTAATTATAAATATTTTTTCTATGTCCAATTCTTACTACTATAATTTTATTCATAGAAATTATAATATCAACTATTACTCTATAATCCCCTATTCTTAACCTCCAAAGCTTTTCTCCTTGAAGTCTTTTGAGGAATCTGAAAGGATTATTTTTAATTGAGTAAATTTTGTTTAAGATAACTTCAGCATCTTTTTTTTGCAATTTTTTGAGAAAATTTTCTGCATTCTTTTCAATTTGAATAGAATACATTTTATCTAAGTATAATTCCTAACTCTCTTGCAACTTGTTCAATAGGTTTTACTTTCCCTTTTTTAATATTTTCTAATGCTATTTTGATATCTTCAATTTCTTCTTCACTTAAGCTTTCTTCTTCACAATTGTCTATTAAACTATTCAATAATTCATCATAAGATTGTTTTTTAAAGTTCTTAAGAGATTTTAATTTTTCTAGAGTTTCAGAAGTTATTTGTATTGTTGTTTTTTCCATATTATACAGTAACTATAATTACTAT
>CAYIWE010000032.1:0-7260 GCA_964367025.1 Candidatus Woesearchaeota archaeon | reverse complement strand
CTTAAAGAGCTAGAAAGATTGATTAATTATAAAGAATAAACTTCTTCGTGTTTTTAAATAATAAATAATTATTATCAAAAAACTTTATAAATAGCCTAATTCTTAGCAGTAATATGCAGGATCAGATATATGACATGTTGATGAAAAGAGATGAAATCACTTGGCAGAGTTTGATTTATGAATTAGTAAGAAGTGAGCAGATGAATCCGTGGGACATTGATGTCGGATTATTAGCTAGAAGATATTTAGAGACTTTAAAAAAGATGAAGGAAATGAATTTCTTTATTTCTGGCAAGGTTGTTTTGGCGTCTGCTATTTTGTTAAAAATCAAAAGTTACAAATTAGTTGAAGAGGATATTTCTAATTTAGATAGTATATTGTTTAAGAATGAAAAGGAGTATGATGTTGATTTAACTGAAGAAGAAACGTATGAAGAGAAAGAGGATTTAAAAGTTGATTTGGTTTTAAAAACCCCGCATTCAAGAAAAAGAAAGGTTGGTATTGATGACTTAATCGGTGCTTTGGAAAAAGCATTAGAGGTTGATAAAAGAAGAATTGTTAGAAGAATGAGAGAAAAAGAGATTGATGTAGAAATACCTGAAAAGAAAATAGATATAAGTAAATTAATTAAGAATATATTTGATAGAATAAAAAATGCATTGAGTAAAAAAGAAGTTGTAATGTTCAGTGAATTAGTTGAAGATAACAAAAGAGAAAATAAAATTGCTACATTTATTCCTTTGATATACTTAAGTAATCAACAAAAAGTTGATTTAAATCAAAAAGAGCATTTTAGTGATATAGAGATTACATTATATGAATCAAAAGATTTATAAAAGAAAGTACTCTTTTAATAATATTTAATAAAAGGGGTGGTATAATGGTTGATTATATAAAATCTATAAAAAGGCCTTTTTCTGATATTGGTAAATTAGTTATTGGTATTTTATTGCATTTTATACCAATTGTGAATTTTATTAATTTTGGTTATGGTTTAGAGTGTAGCAAAAGTGCAATGGAAAAGAAATTTAAATTGCCAGAATGGAAACATTTTTGGAAATTATTTGTTAAAGGATTGATTTCTATTTTGATTGGTATTATTTATTTTATACCGGGTTTAGTTTTTTTCTTGTGGGGTCTGGTAAATGTGGGTATAGCTATTCTGCTTGGTTTGAGTGAGAATGACATACAAGCAATAATGACTTTGATAAATGCCGGCAGTCCTTTATTGATTAGTGGTCTGCTTTTGTTTTTTGTTGCTGGTTATGTAATACCGATGGCATTGATGAATTATGCTATAAAGTATAAATTTAAAGACGCTTTTGACCTTAAAAAGATTTTTGGGAAAATTTTTACGGGAAAATATTTTTCAGTTTGGTTGGTAACTTTGATAATCACCTGGGTTCTTGGTATGACAATAGGTTTAATTCCTTTTGTTGGTTATGCAATTGCTGGTTTTATATCTGTTGTTATAGGGTATACATTGTATGGACAAGCGTATAAAGAGATTAAATAGAAGTTAAACTTACTTTTTTTTCTTTTCCTGTTTTCATATCTCTGATTGTTATTTTTTTATTTTTTAAGTCTTTTTCTCCAACAATTATAACATTTTTTGTATTTATTGAATTAGCGTATTCGAGTTGTTTGCTCAAATTTTTATTCATTAAGTCTATTTCCACATTGTTGTTTTGCCTTAATTTCTGCGCTATTTGTGATGCTTGTTTTATGACTGTTTCATTTATTGGAGCAATATAATAATCTATTTCTTTTTTTAAGTTGGGGATTTTTTTCTTTTTTTCTAAGAATAGCGTTAAAACAATATCGCCCATTCCGTAACCTACACCGGGACAGTCTTTTGCCAGTTCGTCATATCTACCACCGCCTGCAATTGCCCTAAATTCCTTTGAAGTGTCAAAAACCTCAAAAACTGTTGAAGTGTAATAATCAAAACCGCGCATTATTGAGAGATCTAATTTGCAATAATCCAGAACATTATAATTTTTTAAATAAGTGAAGAGTTCTTTTAATTCTTCAAGTCCTTGTGATTTTATTTTTATCTTTTCTAGGTCTTTTATTTCTAGTATTTTAAATAAATTTTTTATTTGTAATGATGATAATCCTAAATCTTTTAAAGAGAGTTCCAAATCTTTTTTAGAAATTTTATCTATTTTATCAATTAAGCGTGCTATTTGTTGCGTATTTTTTAGATTTAGATTATTTAATAAATCCTGAAATAATTTTCTGTTTGAAATTCTTATGTAAAAATCTTTTTTTGTCAAATTAAAAGATTTCATAATTTCAATTGCTGTTAGAATGACTTCTGCATCTGCTTTTATTGACTTTGAACCCAAACAATCCAAATTAAATTGTGTGAATTGCCTGCTTCTTCCTGATTGTGGTGCTTCGTATCTAAAACAAGTTGAGATAGAATACCACTTTATTGGTTTTGGAAGTGATTTTTGTGAAACCATTCTTGCTATTGAGGGTGTTGTTTCTGGGCGTAAAGCTAAAAGTCTATCTGATTTATCCTTAAATGTGTACATCTGTTCTGGAATTTCTTGGCCTGATTTTTTATAGATGTCTGCTGATTCCAGGATTGGTGGCTCTACTTCCTCATATCCGTATTTTTCAGCTATTTTTTTCCAGATAGAAAAAATATAGTTCTGTATCCTTTTGTCTTCTGGATAGTAATCTTTAGTACCTTTCATTTTTTACCTCTTTTTTAAGGGCGATAGGGGAGAGTCGAACTCCCGTCTCAAGCTTTCTATATAAGGGCAAGCCCTTATCAACCCAGTATTACAATAAGGGTAGATTCCACAGGCTTGAATCATAACCGTTAGACTACTACCGCCATAGTTTATACTCTTGTTTGATTCTTTATAAATTTTATTATAGAAGTATCTAGAAAAAATTCTAATGATGAATACAATCAACTCGTTTCATTGTAAGAAAAGTAAAGAGGTGTATGTATATAAATGTTTTTATTCTTGCATATTACAGAAATTTCTTTTTCTTAAGAAATACTATTATCACAACCCATAATACTAAAATTATTGATATTAAATAGTAAAAAAATAGTGGGTTTTCTTGTGATGGAAGTATTACGTTCATTCCATAAAGCCCAGAGAGAGCTGCTGGAATAGTCATAAAAAGGGTAAATGTTGTTAAAAGTGTGATTACTTTATTTAATTTATTAGATAAAGAAATAATTAAATGATCTCTAATATTTGAGATTGTTTTTAGCGAGGATTTACATAGATTAAGGTCTTGCTGAATTTCAATCATTAAGTCCTCTATAATTTCTTTATCTTCTTCAAAGAACTTTATATTTTTTATTACTCTTTCATAAACTAAATTTGAGTGATAGTAAGCAGATATAAATCTGTTTAGTATATCTTCTTGCTCTAACAAAAGATTAAGGTCTTTTTCAGTTAAATCGCTGATTAATTCTCTTTTTGAATTAACTAGTTTTACTACATCAAGTGTTGATCTTTCAAAGTCTTTATTTATTAGAGAGAATAGTTTTAAGAGGCATTTTAATTTTTGAGTTGTTATAAACTCTACTTTTCCTTGCAATATTTTCTTTATAAAATCTGGTTCTTGTCTTGAAAGCGTTAAAATAAACTTTTCTGTTATTGTTATTAAAAATGTATCTAAGTCTTTTTTGATGGTTGAGGTTATTATTTTTAGAATGATGTATGTTTCCTCTTCAGTATCTGAAAATTCTACCCTTGGAACTTCATTTTTATCTAGCCCAGAGATTAAATTTTGTTTATCTAATTTAAATGCTTCTTCTAAGAAAGATATTTCATCTTCTGATGGGTTTGTTACATTAATCCAACATCCGGGTTCAAATCTCTCAATTACCTTAAACTCTGTATTCTTCACTGTTTTTTTGAGGTAGGTTATCATTTTATATTCCAATAAAATGTTTTTATAATATTTATATATGTTTCGATAGATGTTTCTAGTAAAACCAGTATTAAAGAATTAATAAAAAAGAAGAAATTACTCCTATAATAAAACTTTATTATTTACACTAATTTAACATTTTTAGCTTGTTTTCCTTTGTCGGTTTTACTAGGTTCAAAAGATACTTTATCGTTTTCATTCAAAATTTTGTCATCTACTATGGCAGATTGGTGAACAAAATACTCTTCCCCATCTTCGCCTTCAATGAAGCCAAATCTCTTCATCCTATTAAACCATTTAACGGTTCCTTCCATTTTTAATCCTCCAATGTACTATTGTTCAATTTCTTGAACATTATATAAAAAATGGGCTCTCTTTTTAAACCTTTGGGAAATTACCTAAGAAATCCAAAGCTTTTGAAGATTTTTTCAAAAAGGCTTTTTTTTGATTTAATTGCCTTTTCTGAATAGCGTTTTCCTGTTAAAGAAGCTGCTAATTTTTTATAGGCAATTGAAACCGGGGCTTTTGGGTTTGTTATCAAAACTGCATCCCTCTTCATCAGGGCTTCTTTTACTGCGTTGTCTTCTGGTATAATAGCTAGTGTCTGCTTTTCAAGCATTTCTTCTATCTCTTTTAAAGGCATTTCTAAACTGTTTCCTCTTACTCTTGTTATTATAACACCTTTAACAGGGATATTGAGGGATTCTGAAACCTTTATTGTTTTTAGAGCATCGCTAACAGATGGCAATTCTGGGTTTGTTACAATGATAATTTCATCAGATGCTTTTATTGCTGATATTGCTTCGTTTCCTAAACCTGCTGCACCATCTACTAAAACAAAGTCGGTTGTACCAACCAAATCACTGATACTGCTTTTTAATTTACTTGGGTTTGTATTTTTTAAATCTTCAATTGAGAGAGAAGCGGGGATTATTTTTGTTCCTGATGGATGCAAGTATATTGCTTCGTCAATAGAGTGTTTGTTTTGTAAAACATGGTGTAAATTAATAGGAACAAGTGGGACACCAAGATGAATACCAATATTTGGTGTTGTCAGATTAGCATCAACAACCGTTACATCTTTATTAAAATAGGTTAGAGCAATACCTAGGTTTATGGAAGTTGTGGTTTTTCCACAACCACCTTTTCCTGAAACTAGTGTTATTATCTTAGTCATTCTCTTCTTCCCAGGTTTGTATAAATTCTTTAAATCTTTTTGTCTTTTCAAAAAATGCTTTTAAAGTCTCTATATTGATGTTTATGTGATCTGGGTGTGTAAATGCAATCAAGGTAACATTCTTCCTGTACTCTTCTTTTTTGCCAAAATCTGCCTTATCTATTTTTTTTAATAAGAAATAAAAATCAATAAAATCGTCAAGAATTTCGTTCTTTATTAGATTTTTTAGTATTTCTGTCCTCATAATAGGTGACAGAGGAATAGATTTTATTTTTTTCTTTTTTTTTGCGTATTCTAAAACATCCAGGATAGCAAAATCAAAAGCATTAATCAGTCTCTGAATTGTAATTTTGATTACATCAACTGTTTTTGTATATTTTAAAGAAGTATATATAAGGTGGTCTGCTCTCTTTAATTCTTCTTTTGCTTCATCTAAATGATTTATGTACTCCATTATGAATCCTATTTATTTTATCAACAAATTCTTTGCTTTTAGAAAGATAGTCTTTTATTTTATTTATATTTATCGTTTGTACATTATAGTTAGTAGAACATATTACCAATTGGTCTTTTCTTATGAATTCTACTGGCGATTCTTTGTGTTTTGACAACAAATTTTTTATTTCATCTATCAAAATTATGTGCTCTCTGTTTATATTATAGTGTTTTGAAGTAATTTTTCTGAAAAGTTCTATTTTTTCTTTTTCGTCTTTTGGGTAGAAACTTACTCTTTTGAACAAATAATCGTAGTAGAGCAAAGCGTCTATTGAGTGTAGCAATGAATGATAAATATTTTCCAGGATTGTTATTGTTAATTTAGGTTCATTTATAACAGGGTATGTTACATAAGCAAGATGATCTGCTGTATTTAGAGATCTGTTTGCTTTTTCGACTAGTTCTTTAAATCGTTCCATTATTGTATAGAAAGTAAAACTAATTATTAAATTTTTTTAATTCTAAAATGGATTTAGCTAAATCACCATCATTTTTCTCTAAAGTTTTTAGTGCTTTTTCTTTGGAAACATTTGCTTGTTCTGCGACAGTGTTAATATCTTCTTCGTTGATTTTTTCTATTGACCTTTCTGAAATATTACCAGAGATCTGGAAGGTTTCTTGACCCATCATATTTATTTTTGCAACTTGGGGGTTACTTATTATTATTTCTTTGTCTTCGCATTTAATAACAACCTGAGAAGCATCTATATCTTCCTGGGTCATACCCATTTTTTTCATTGCCTGCTTCAAAGCTTTTTGATTCATTCCTGGAAACATATTATAAAAGAATAAGGAAAACTATTTAAAGATTTTTCTGTTTTTTGAGAAAATGCAAGCAGTTATTATGGCTGCTGGTCAATCTACTAGGATGTATCCTTTAAATTTGGTAAGACCAAAGCCTTTAGTAAGAATATGGAATAAGTGTATTTTAAAAAGAGATTTAGATCAATTAAATGGATTGGTAGATGAGGTTATAATAATTGTCGGCTATAAAAAAGAGTTGATTGTAAAGAAAATTGGCAGTAGGTATAAAGATTTAACAATAAATTACATTGAACAAAAAGAGAGAAAAGGAACAGGACATGCGGTTTTACAGGTTAAAGATTTGATAAAAGACAGGTTTATTGTGATAAATGGAGACGATTTGTATAGTAAAAAAGATATAAAAAATTGTTTGAAGCACAAGTATTGTGTTTTAGGCAAAGAAACAAAAGAACCTTGGAGATTTGGTGTTTTTGGTTTAGATGGTAGTAAGGTTAAAAATTTAGTAGAAAAACCAAAAGATTTGAAGAAAGGTATTGTTAATACTGGTGTTTATGTCTTTGATAAAAAAATCTTTGATATTTTAAAAAAAGTAAAAGTGAGTGAGAGAGGAGAGATAGAGATTACAGACGCTGTTAGAGAATTAGCAGAAGAAGAAGAAGAAGTTTATTGTGAAATGGTAAGGGATTACTGGTATCCTATTGGAACTGTTAAAGATTGGATAAAAGTTAATTTAATTTTCTTAAAAAGAGTGTTTTTTAAGTAAAAAATTATTTTAATTGTTTTAAAACTAAATTAGTTAAGCCACTTAATTTTGCGTTATCTATTGCTGTTTTAATTTCTTTTTTAGAATACAGTTTTTCTTGAATTTCAATTTCTAAAGTGGTTGAATCTTTGGAAAAAATTTGCGTGCA
>CAYIWE010000031.1:0-7291 GCA_964367025.1 Candidatus Woesearchaeota archaeon | reverse complement strand
TCAAAAGTTTTCTCTTTAATAAATGTTTGTTTAGGTAACTTATTTGTTTCTAGATATCTCTCTAATTCTTCTAAACTGCTTTTGCAAATATTTTTTAAAGTGCCATCTTCACCAACAATTGCCTTGCTAATTTCTTTCTCCACACTAATAAAAGCAACACTATTTAATAATAAAACTTCGCTTATTTTATCCCCAGATTTAACTCTTACTCTATTCCTCTCTAACTCTAACCCCTTTCTTCTTTGTATTAATTCAAATAAAACCCTTATTAATATCCTGCTTTCTCTCTCAATTTTCCCAATTTCTTGCGAACTAAATTTCTTTAACTCTTTTTTAGCTTTAATCAAACTTTTTAAAGTTTCTAAGTATGTTTTATCAATTGTTTTTTTATTTACTAACTCACTATTAAATTTCTTAATCAAACTCTCATTGCTCATTTTCACCTTAACACCTAAAACCTCTTTAACTATCTTTAAGGAATTTTCATAAATCTCATTAAAGCTTTCTCTTTCTTTAGTAACTCTTATCTCATCAAATAATTTCCTGATTCTTTTCAAATAATCTTCAGCTTCATTAATCAAAACATCAACTTCTTTTCCTTTTACTTCTTCAATTTTTTTATGTTCTATATCTTTGTAAAATTTTCTTATTTTTTCTAATATATTAACATACTTTTTCTCTAAAATTTTCTCTTTTTTGACGAAAATTTTGTCCAATAATTCAATAGTTTCCTTTGGTGTAGGTGGATTAACCCCGTAAAGCATTAAGGCTGCCTGGCTTGGATTTAATGTAGCATAATAAATATCATCAGCAACAGCACTCAACAATTTAAATTTGGCCCTCTCTATCATCCTTGTACCAACATTCATATTCATATCTATTGCCTCAGGACTAGGCCTTATCCTTCCCATACTCAACAATAATTTCCAGGGCATAAACACACCCCTGTCAAACAAAGGAACACCATCTCTCAAAAATGTAAAAATAACAGGTTGTGCATCCTTAACACTCTCCCAAAAATCAGTTAAAATATAAATTTGAATATGAAATTGTTTTTTAACCTGTGTTATCATAGAAGCCTCAGTTCCCATGCCTCTTATTATTGCCCCAAGCTTGTCCCTTAATTCTAATCTAGGCATTTTTTTAACATCAGTATCATCCACAACAACATAAACATCTATATCATTGCTTTTCTCTCCTCTAAACAAGGAGCCAGCAGCAACATAACTAACAACATACTTTTCAAATTTCTTCAAAACCATATTTTTATGGACTTCTGCAACCCGTATGGCTGCTATTAAATCCATAGGGTCGTAAACAGCAAAACTCATAGAAATCACTTCTAAAATTTCATATTTGCCATCATAACAATTTTCAACTAATTCAACCAATAATAAACAATTAATTCTGATATTTTCATCTATCTCCTTAGCTATTCTATTGACCTCTTTTGTTACCTTATCCCTTAACTCTAATTTCTTTTTAGCATCTTTATCATCAATCAATACAAGAACATGCATCATATTTTTTTCTTTTTCAATTTTTTCTGAGACCTCTTTGCTTAAATCACCAACTTGCTTTGGTGGGGGCATTAATGCTATTCCAATAACTTCTTTCTGAAATTTTTTTAGAACCTCTTTTTTTAATTTATCTAGTTTAGTCTTTAATTCTTTAAACTTCTTTTCCATGTTTTCACTCGCTTCAATCTTGCCTTTTGAATTATTATTTTCCATACACTATTTCATTTAAACTAGATATTTAAAACTTTTGATTGATTTGCATTATTAACTTAACAATACAAAAAAACAGTAACATTTAAATATAACCTATATAACACCAAAAATAGAAGTAATTCTAAAAATGATAACAAAACAAGAATTTTTAAACAGATTTGGAAATCATTTAGGTAGAAGAGATCCTATTAATTGTCTACTCCCTCATCTAGTTATAACTAATGCTTATATTCAACATGTTGAACCAAGTATGCAAGCACCAGAAGTAATACCAATGACTTTTATAGTCTTGCCAGACTCTCCTGGAGAAATTGAGAAAGGTATGTATGGTATTGCTTTATGGTCAAATGAATATTCTGGCATTACTTCAGGAAATCTAACCTTTGGTTTTAATATTTTTAAAGAAGAAACACAAGAATGGGCAGAACACTTAAAAGAGCAAGGTTTAATTGATTATATTAAATCAAAAACAAATACCCCAGAAGAATTTATACATAATTACAAAAGAGTGGGATTAACAAGCAAAGCAAAAAGATCAAATATTCTATCAGGGGGGGAATTTGTATACTACGAACCACTACAAGAAATACTCTCTTCAATAGCAAAAAACCACATTTCTTTTTCTGATGAAAGATTAATCGATTTAAATAATAAATAAAAACATTTAAATATATTCTCCATAAACTAAATAATAACGGGCTCGTGGTCTAGTGGTTATGACGACGCCCTTACATAAACATTTTATTGTTTTTAGAAAGGCGTAGATCGCAGGTTCGATTCCTGCCGGGCCCATTCTCAAAATGAAAGATCTAAAATTAGTTAAACAGCATAAAGGGAATACCCACGATTTCTTTTTAATTGCAGGTCCCTGTTCAATTGAATCAGAAGAACAGATACTAGAAATAGCTGAATTTCTAAAACAAAAAGGAATAAAGTATTTAAGGGGGGGTTTATTTAAACCAAGAACATCCCCTTACTCTTTTCAAGGTTTACAAGAAGAAGGAATAGAATTACTAAAAAAAGTAAAAAAACAAACAGGACTAAAAATAATAACAGAAGTTATGGATACTAAAGATATCAATTTAATCTCATCTTGTGCAGATGTTTTGCAAGTGGGTGCAAGAAATATGCACAATTTTTCTTTATTAAAGGAACTGGGTAAAACAAAAAAACCAATATTACTAAAAAGGGGTTTAGCAGCAACAATAGAAGAATTTCTTTATGCAGCAGAATACATTCTAAAAGAAGGCAACCAAAATGTTATTTTATGTGAAAGAGGAATAAGAACCTTTGAAACCTCTACGCGTAATACTCTTGATTTATCAGCAATACCTTTAATAAAATCAATAACAAAATTACCTATAATTGTAGATCCATCTCACGGAACAGGTGTCAAGGAATTGATAATTCCAATGAGCAAAGCAGCAATAGCAGCAGGAGCAGACGGTTTAATCATAGAAGTTCACAATAATCCACAGGAGGCTTTATCAGACAAAGACCAATCTTTAAACTTTCAAGAATTTTCTTTACTGTTAAAGGAAATTAACCCATATCTAAAACTAAATAACAAAAACTTTTAAATAAATAATAATTGCTTTGAATTATAAGAAAATTAATAAAACTCTATAAAGGAATAGATGATAAAAACTTTGTAGGGGAGATGATAAGAACCTTGATTCTTATGAAGCGATGGTAGTTTAGCGGTAGAATTTGACCCTGCCACGGTCAAGACCCGGGTTCAATTCCCGGCCATCGCATTTATTTTGAATAAAAAATGTTATCATATAATCGTTCTAAACAAATTGAAGAAATAATAGACTATATTCTTGAAAATGGTGGCCCAGATAGAAATAGAATGGCTCACCCAGTCGTCAAAAAGGTAAAATACGATGATTTAACAGAAGCACTATCCAAAATTCACGAACAAGAACAATTATCACATATAAAACCTTACCATTTTAAAAAAGTTGAAGGGGTATGGATGTTAGAGGAAGGAAGAAAAAATGGTCGTGGAGTAACTAATGAATTAATAAAAACCTTAGAAAGAGAATACGAATGGAAACTACCTGACCTTATTATGAATATAACAGCAGACCATTTTCGAGAAGAACCAATAAGTGTTGAAACACATAATGGGTCTATTAATTATACAGCATTTAATATGTTATGTAGGGTATATGATTGTTCTCCTTCAGCAGCAGTTTTAGACTGGATTCATAACAATGAAGATCCTACAATAAGATATGGATATAGATATATTAAAACATTTCATTTTAGACAACTTCCCAAAAATTTTTGGGATACTGAAGAAGGTAGGACAGCAGCCCATACATTAGTAGGCGACTTAATTGAGAAACTAAAACGAAAAAATAAGTGGACACTTGCAGAACTTATTGAAAATATAACTGCAGATCATTTTCAGAAAGAAACACTAGAAACAGAAACACCAGATGGAATTATTACCTATACTGCAAGAAAACCTTTTTCTAGTAAATACAAACAATCCCCTTCAGCAGCAGTTTTAGACTGGATTCATAATAATGAAGATCCTAAAATAAGGAGGGGTTTTAGAAATATTAGGCCTTGGCATTTTGAAAGACCGCCGAGACACAGTTGGCAGGATGAAAAAAGAATGGAAAGAATTTGTCAAGTAACAAGAGAAATTATACAATCAAAAGGTGAAAGAAATAAAATTGCAAGAATTTATACACCAGAGGGGATTATAACTTATTCTGCTATTGGACCAATGAGAACCGTTTTTGGTTCTATAAATATTGAAAGGGCCATGGATATCTTAAAACAAAATGGGCAGTTAGTAAAGCAAAGTTGGCATATTGAATATACACCAACCACTTTAGAAGAAATTATTTACTTAACAGAAGAACAGATATTCTCACTCCCACCATCATCTTTTCGTTTTATGAATGAAGAAGCATTAGTCTTTCGTGCACAAAAAGAAATAGAATACGATGTACCAAATAAACTAACAACAGACTATTTAATAACTAAGTATACCCAAGAGTTTAGAAGACTACATTCTAAAAATCTTTTTTTAAGAGGTGGTGAAAGGGAAGATCTTATTTCAGGGTATATGTGTGGTGTATTCGAAGCAATTCGAGATTTTGATTTTAATCATAAAACCAAATTTAGAACATTTGTAAATAATATCTGTACGCCATGTCAATTAAAAAATGCCCTAAGATCTGCTAATAGCAGTAAATATAAATTACTTAATGAAGCAATTTCACTAGATCAGCCATTAAACTCAGGAACAGACACAGTATTAAGTGAAACAGTAAATGATTCAAAAAATATTGACCCGAGTAAAATAATTATTGGGAAAGAATCACTAATCGAATTTCAAAAAACTCTAAAATCAGGATTAAGTGAATTTGAAAATAAAGTGGTTAAATATCGTTATGAAGGTTACTCTTATTCAGAAATCACAGAAACTTTGCGTTGCACCCCAAAACAAGTTGATAATGCATTAAGTAGAGTAAGAAAAAAATCATCTAAGTTTAAAAAAGATGTTATAATCTCCTAACAATATCCAAAATCATCTCAGACGCAGTATCCGGATGCCAAAAATTCATAAATCTGCTGGATTCAACAGAAATAATTGTTTTGCCCTGTAAAGGAAATAATTTTCTTTTAGGCCCCAATGCAAAAGTTCCATCAAAAACATTTTCAATAGTAATTTTAGGATCAGGAATATTCTTTAAAGCACTCTCAACAGCGATCAAATAATTTTGTGGAGTGAAATTTTTTTTCAATTCTTCCAGCATCTCTTTATCACAATACTCATTAATCTTTTCTAAATCCTTTTCCAAATAATACTTGTGCCAGCCGTTAATTTTACCCATATCAAAGCTTTTGAAGATCCTTAAAGTGTCTAATATTGTCCTTTTAGTTTCTAAAACAATGCTCTGCTTGTAATCCTTATCAATTCTCTGAAAAAAATCAAAATATTTGCTGTTTACATCACTGACAATCTCTTGTATTACTTTTTTCTTAACACCCTCGCCACCAAAAGTTACAACATCCATAACACTAGGAACAGATCTGATTTTAGGAAAACTTCTATGAACAAAAATTATTTTTTTCCCCTTGTTGACATCAGCCCAAAAATTCTGGTAAATTTTTAATTTTGCTTCATAATCTTTTTCATCAAAGGCAACCCAGGCATATTTTTGTTTATATTCAAACATTTTTTCACTATCCTCATTCATCCATATTGAAGTGTCAATTGCTTTGTCAATATTGGGTATATCTCTATTGAAATCAATACCCCACACTCTTCTTCTAGGTATACCACTTACAATTAACACTCCTCCTTCTTTTTTCCAGCACAAACTTGCAACAGTCTCAGCATTGTCATCCCTGCTTGTTGCAATTTCCAAAGCAGGACCAGAATGAGGAACTACAAAAACAGGATCATCTTTGTTCTTATAGACAGTATAACCTTTTTTAAATTCAGTTTTCATAAATTGAATAAAATAAAGAACTTTATAAAGTTTATCAACCAAATCTATTTAAATACAATTTAACTTTTATTTCCTAATGTCAGAGATTATTTTCAAAGAAAATTTCATAGAAAGATACTCTAAATTAACTAATTTTAAAGAATTTAAAAACTCTTGTTTAACTCCATTAAGAAGATCAATAAGAGTGAATACATTAAAAATTTCAATAAACAATCTAAAACAAAGATTAGAAAGTAACTTTACTTTGCAAAAAATACCCTGGTGTGATGAGGGATTTTTTATAGAACATAAGACAGGGAGAAGAGATATTGGCAATACCCTAGAACATACACTGGGTTATTATTATGTTCAGGAGGCAGCATCAATGATACCGCCATTGCTTTTAAATCCACAAAAAGAAGATTTAATCCTGGATATGTGTGCTTCTCCAGGTTCAAAAACAACACAAATTGCATCACTAATGGAAAACCAGGGATTAATAATCGCAAATGACTACAGGGGAATACGTTTAAAACCCCTGGGCATTAATCTACAAAAATCCGGGATCACTAATACAATAATAACTTTAATGAGGGGCCAGTGGTTTAAAAATTTCCAATTTGATAAAATTCTGCTAGATGCTCCATGTTCTGGAACAGGAGCAATAAGAAAGTCACTAAAAACACTATTAACATATAATACAAAGATGATTACAAAATTGTCAAAAGAACAAAAGCAGTTAATAATTACAGCATTCCAAGCTTTAAAACCAAAAGGAACCCTGGTTTATTCAACATGTTCCCTAGAACCAGAAGAAGATGAAGAAGTTATAGATTTTTTATTAAAAAATTATAATAATGTTTCAATAGAAAAAATAAACTTAAATATAAAGAGATCAGAGCCAATCTTAAGTTTTAATAACAAAATTTATTCAGAAGAAATAAAAAATACACTTCGCTTATGGCCGCAAGACAACAACACAGAAGGTTTTTTTGTTGCTAAAATAAAAAAGTTATAAACTTTCCAATATCTTCTTAGTCTTTAAACTATCTCCCAAAGGATTAGGGCTCTCATTTATTATAGTAACATCCCTAC
>CAYIWE010000030.1:0-7331 GCA_964367025.1 Candidatus Woesearchaeota archaeon | reverse complement strand
TAATTTATGAGTTAAATCATCCTCGCTTCTCTCGCCACTCTCTAAAGTAATAGAGGGCCTCATAGTTGCTGGAGGTATTGGCATTACAGTTAAAATCATCCATTCCGGTCTTGCAACTTCGGGGTTTAAACCCAATAATATGCAATCTTTGTCATCTACTTTTTCTAATCTTATTCTTATATCTATAGGTGACAATCTTTTATTCTCTTCTAAAAAAGTACTTGGTTTTTCTAATTTTATACCTATTTGCTTAGCACTACAATGTGGACACTTCTTAATATTTTTTAGATTATTGATTATACTTCTTATCTTTTTTCTCATAACATCACTGCCTTTTTCTTTTTTTATCTTGGCTAAATTGCTTACCTGTCTGTTAATTTTATCTTGCTCCATTAAAAGTCTTCCACACTCATCGCAAGTAGATCTTAAAATATCTTGTATCTTTTTAATAAACTTAATATGAATAACTGGTCTTGCTAAATCAATATAACCAAAATGACCATTACACTCCTTAATCTTACCACCACAAGTTTTACATCTTAAACCTGGATCTATAACTCCCATTCTAACATCCATTAATCCACCGTCAACAGGATATCCCTCCTTATCATATAATTCCGGAGTTATTATTTTAACAGAAGCTACTTTTTTAATATCCTTGGGACTGAATAAACCAAATTCAACACTTTTTACTTGTCTATGTACATAAATCATTTTTAGTATTTATCCTTTAAAATTAATTTGGGATTTATCAATAAAGATTTTAATTCATCCAATAATAATTTAAATGCATAACTAAGTTCAATTGCATTTATTTCTACATTGCCCCCGCATTTAGGACAGCTTCTCTGACTTCTATAATCATCATTTATAGCCACCATACCACAACTCTCGCATATATATAATAAAATTTTATCAGAATCAAACCTTTCTTTTAAAAGCAAAGATGCTCCATGTGCAACAAAACAATCCTTTTCCATCTCTCCCAATCTTAAACCACCGCCCTTGCTTCTCCCCTCAATAGGCTGTCTTGTTAACAACTGTATTCTTCCAGAAGCTCTTGCGTGTAATTTATTAGCAACCATATGTTTTAATCTTAAGTAATACATATTGCCAATAAATATTGTAGCTTCAAGTTCATTCCCAGTAACACCGTCGTACATTTTTTCACTGCCATTCTCTCTAAAACCTAGAGACAACAATTCTTTCCTTAGATCTTTTTCATTTTCAACATCAAACGTAGTGCCGTCAACAAATCTTCCATTTAAAGCACCAACCTTCCCAGCAATTATCTCAATTAAATGGCCTATTGTCATTCTACTGGGAATGCTGTGTGGAGAAAATATAATATCTGGTTTAACGCCAGATGATGTAAAAGGTATATCGCACTCTTCCATCACTAATCCAATAACTCCTTTCTGTCCGTGTCTTGAAGCAAATTTATCCCCTATTTCAGGGATCCTTTCGTCTCTTAATCTTGCTTGCACTAACTTATTCCCCTCTTCATTTTCAGTGAGGAATAACATATCAACAACTCCCCTCTCATCATTCTTCACAATAACAGAACTCTCCCTTCTAATATTTGCACTCAAACTAAATCCATCCAAATCTCCCAAAAATCTTGGTGGAGAAGTTTTACCAATAATAACATCACCATCATCAACACTAGACTCGGTACTAATAATACCGTCATCTTCTAAAAACCTGTAATCGTGTTCTGATTTGTAACCCTTAACTTCTTTGTCGGGTATGCCTATCTCATCAGTTAATCCCCCGCTATACCTCAATTCTTCAGCAGAGTAAGGTCTGAAATAAGTAGATCTAAATAATCCCCTATCAATACTTCCTTTGTTGATTATAATTGCGTCTTGCATGTTGTATCCTTCTTTGCTCATCAAAGCTATAGTAATATTCTGGCCAGCAGGGTGTTTATCCTGTTTAGAAATTTCTTGAATAAAAGAATTAACTATTGGTGTCTGTGGATAATAAAGTAAACTGACATCAGTATCAACTCTTAATAAATAATTAGCAGCGTATAAACCAATAGATTGTTTTTGTGTTTTTTGTCCTCTATTTAACCTGGAACTCTGTCCGTAATTTGCATAAGGAACCAAAGAACTGCATAAACCAAAGATTAAAATGGGGTTTATTTCTACATGGGTGTGTTCTTTTGTTAAATCTTTCTCGTATAAAGCAATATAGGTGTTCTCTTCTTCAGCAGCATCCAAATACTCAATAACTCCATTATCAATTAAATAATTCCATCCAATATCTCCTTTTTTTAATTGTTCAATGTGTTCTTTGTTTAGTTTTGATTTGCCATCCTCAACAATAATCAAAGGTCTTCTTACTCTCCCCCTTGAAACTTCAATATGGACCTCATTATACCTAACATTATTCATGATATTCAAAGAATTAGGTAATTTGCCTTTTCTTCTTTCTTCCCTAATCTTATTAACAAATTCTACTGCATTATCAACTCTTCCAATAAAATTATTATTATAAAATACGTCAGTCATTTTAGTCCATTAGCCTCTAAAATTTTTTTAACTTTTTCAAAACCCAAATCTTCATGACTTATATTAGTCAGCATAGCCAAATTCTTTCTTAAACCAATCGGTGTCCCTTCTGGTGTTTCAACAGGACATAATCTTCCAAAATGAGTGCAATGCAAAGCTCTTGCTTCAAAATTTTCTTGTGTAGCGCTTAACAAAGAAACAACCCTCTGCAAATGAGATTGTGAAGATAAGAAATTAGTTCTATCAATATTCTGTGTTACTCCGCTTCTGGCTCCAACCCACGAACCAGTTGCCATAGCGCTTTTTATTCTAGAAGTCAATAACTTCTCCCTTATCACAGTTTTAGTAGAATGGAATTTTCCTCTTTTAACTAATCTCTGGAAATTATACAGCATATCACCAACCAGAATTCTTAAATTTACCCTGAATAAGTCAGCTAACAAATCGCCGCTCAATTTTAATCTTTTGTTCATATAATGATCTTTATCATCTAAACCAACACCATCTCTTGATATCATCAAAAATCTTTTTATATGTTTACACAAGTTATAAGCTTTAATCATCCTGCTTTCTTTGTCTGTTCCAAGATGCGGTAGTAAGTATCTATCTAACCTCTCCTGGATTCTTGCTAGTTTATCATCTTTTGAGATAGTAAGTCCAACAGATTTGCCGATAAATTCCTGCGCTTGTTCGTCTGTTTTTAAATCAACACTTCCATATAAATTAATAAAAACATCATCATACTGTTTATCATCACATATTAATTTCATAATCTCTTCATCCTTGCACAAACCCAAGGATTTTATAACAGCAATAATAGGAACCCTCTTAAAGGTTGTAAAACTTAAGTAGATTATACCATCTTTCATCTGTTCTATTGTGTGTGGTATTTTCAATGCCCCCTTTTCAGAAAATAATCTGCCGGTAAATCTGCTGGGGCCAACATTATTCTCACTAATCAATAATTTATTAGAAGCTAAATCCTCGACATTTATCAAAACTCTCTCATTGCCATTCAATATGAAATAACCCCCAGGATCATCAGGATCCTCTCCTTTTTCTATCAGTTCATCTCGTTTTAATTTATTTAAATGGCAATAATTGCTCTTTAACATTATTGGAATTTTACCAACCTGTGTGGAGAAATTCTCCCTTTGTACGCCATCGATTATAGTACTGACTTCAAGAAAAACAGGTGCTGAATAAGTTATGTTTCTTAATCTGGCCTCAATAGGGAATATAGCTCTTCTAGAACCATCTGCTTCGACAATTTCTGGCTTAGTGACCCATATTTTGCCCAATCTAATCTTAAAATCCTCTATTTCTGGGGGTATTATTGTAGGAACAACCTCTCTATTTTCATCAACAATATTTTGTAATTCCCTTCCAATAAAATTATTAAAAGAATTTATATTTGACTCTACAAAAGAGTGTTCATTAAAATACTTCTCGATTAATGTTCTATAACTTTTAGGCATTTACAACCAACCTATAAAAAACAGATATTTTATCTGTGGGGCTTTTTCTTACAATCTTAATAACATCTCCTGGTTCAGCATCTAAATCTTGTATAGCGACGTCACCTTCTAAAATGAATGGCAACTGTTTCAGAGAAATATTATATTTTTCTAATAATTGTTTAATTTCTTTTTCATTTAATATAGAATGTTTGGGAACCAAAATATGATTTATTACTGTTTTATCTTTCATTTTCTTACCTTAACTTTTTTCCTGAAGTAGTTTGTACACTGTGGGTTTAAAACGCCCTTTTGGGTTTGAAAAGGGTGACCCTTTCTTATGGGCCGAGTGGGATTTGAACCCACGACCCCTTGGTTAAAAGCTTCACTATTACTATAATAAGGGTTGATAAGGGTTTACCCTTTATATTCAAGTGCTCTTCCAAGCTGAGCTACCGGCCCTTACGAATATACTTCTAAGTAAATGATATATTTTTAACTGAAAAACATACAAATGTATAGGTAAAATTTGATTTTTAACCATTTTTAGCCAGAAACTGTATAATTTAATATAATTTTGAGTAGTAAAAATGACATCACTGCTTTGGAAAAAATTACCTATATTTAAATTTTTTGGTTTTAAAAATAGAAAAAGTTAATTTTCAATACTCTAAAAACACAATCATAAAAACATGATTATTTTTTTCATTACCATCTCCAACTAGGAACATTAACAGGTTTTATAGATTCTTGAGATATTTTCACAGGAACAATATCAGTATCGTCCTTTGGAGTAATCTTTCTTGAAGTCATTAAATAGGTAATTGGAATTAATTTTTCATTATAATCAAAATATTCCGGGAGAGTTCTTGATTCTTTATTATCAATATCATCAATTTTATACAAAAGAACAACTAATTTTGAAGGAATTTCATATGTTATAAGAGTAGTATTAGATTGTGAACGAGGAATAGGTATTGAAATACCATAATACTGTCCAATTGTTCCTTCCGGTGTCATAACTAGATCTAATAAATTTAATCTACTTCCACTAAATTCAGTTCTATTAAATTTTTTTCTTATTTTTGATGGTAATATTCTACTCATTTTAAAACCCCCAACTTAAAAATCATTTATTCTTTATCATCTGGTTCACAAGGTCCAGCTGACCCATCATATGTAGTTAAAGTATACGCAAGAATAGAACCCATTACCATACTTCTTAATACAACCTTATTAACATCACCATTTGGGTTGATTGATTCCTTTAAATTTCCTGCTAACATAATTTCTAATGTCATTTTACTACAAAGTTTAATAGCTTCTTCTGATGTAACACCCTCTGCAATTACTCTTATTGACTCGGTTGGTTTATAAGATTCATCAAAAGCCTCTTTATTTTTATAAGTAGTCCAAGTTCTAATACCCTCAACTGAATTTCCTTCTCCAGTACCTTCCAAAACAATATTATATTCTTCTTTCATTTTTCTACCTCAAATAAATTTTATTTTTTATACAAACAATAACTATATAAAATTAACTGAATTAAGCAAATATTAATAATAGTAAACATTTTACTATATTTATGGTAAAGAATTTTTGGAAAATTGTCAGAAAAGTTTTTAGGGAAGCAGATCTGCTTTTGTTTATTCTTGATGCAAGAAGAGTGGAAGAAACCACAAACAAAGAAATCTTGAATAAATTCTCTTTCTATAATAAACCATATATCTATGTGATAAATAAAGTTGATTTAATAACTAAAAAAGAGCAGGACACTCTTGAAAAAAGATACCCCGATGCAGTCTTTATCTCTGCAAAAGAACACCTTGGAACTATGAGACTAATGCAAAAATTGAATAAAATTGCTAATAACAAAGACATTCTCGTTGGAGTTGTTGGTTACCCAAATACAGGAAAAAGCAGTGTGATAAATGCTCTTGTCAACAAACAAAGTACAAAAGTCAGTTCAGGTGCAGGACAAACAAGAGCTGTTCAAGCAATAAGAATAAGCAAATATGTCAAATTACTAGATTGTCCAGGAGTATTATCTTATAGGGAAAAGGATGAAGTATTCCAAACTATAATTGGTGCAAAAGATCCAAAATATCTAAAGGACCCTGAACTTGCTGCATTCGAGTTAATGGAAAAGGAAAACGGAGTAGTAGAAAAATACTATGGTGTAGAAAAAACAGATGATTACGAACTCACTTTAGAGAGAGTTGCATTAAAAATGAGAAAATTAAAAAAAGGCGGACTGCCAAATACTTTTGAAGCTGCAATAACTATAATAAGAGACTGGCAAAAAGGAAAAATAAAAAGCACAATAAAATAAAAAAAGAAAAGTTCAGCTCTTAAACACACGGAACACTGCTTCTGTATAATTTACCGTCATTATTAATACATGCATAAGCATCTCCTACACCTTCTAAGTTATTGATACTTACTTCGCCGCTATTACTAATCCTAAATCTTTCTTCATTATTAGTTGAAACAAATACATCTGAATTTTCTTTATTAATAATCCCAAAATCAGAGTTATTATTAGAAGTCAAACCAAATACAACACCATCGTTTGATCCCCAGCCAGTATTTGCACTTATTATATGTATAGTGGATTCCTTGCTTGCTGTGTTAAATATATCCAAAACATAGTTTGGATAATTAACACCTATTCCAACATAACCATTATTTCTTATTGTAATTCTGTTTTTATTATTGGTTGCAAATATTAAATCACCAAATCCAACATTACTAATCTTAAAAGCCTTGCCACCAGTATATTTTATTTCAGGTTCTGGTTCAGTTTCTGAAGATAACTCTAAAGTTCCAGCAACATCTAATTTAGATTGTGGGGTATTAGTCCCAATACCAACATTTCCCGTATTACTGTTATAAATATCATCCCCTGATGTTAACCAAAGATCAACAGCAAAAACAGAACCAACTAAAATTAAAAAAACTACTCCAACTAGAATTAATCCTTTCATTTTAAACCCTCCAACTAAAATTAAGAAAAATAAAGAACTTTATAAATGTTTTTAGAGAACAACAAAAACTTTCTATCAATGTTTTATTGTCTAGCAAGTAAAATTAATTTTTTTCTCAAGAAAATAACAAACAGAGTAACTAATAAGATTAAACCAATAAGGCTAAAAACACCTTTCTTGCTTATTTTATAGTTTTCACTCTCCTTCACAACCTCAGTTTCATTTTTAATTTTTTCAGCAGCAATAGCAAACACACTAAATCCTTTGCTTATTGCCTTGTAATAAACAAATTCTTCATCAGAATTTAACTCGCTTGTTTCTAAAACATCCCATCTAACACCATTATACCTATATAATTTTAAAGTCTC
>CAYIWE010000029.1:0-7403 GCA_964367025.1 Candidatus Woesearchaeota archaeon | reverse complement strand
TTATTGAAGGACTTAAAGATGGTGAAAGCGGTTATATTTCTATTTTTTTAGAAAAAGATGAAACATTATTTGCTTTTGATGAAAGTAGGATTTTAAAGTTTTCTGATTTAAGAGCTTCTAGTTCAAGTGAAGAGGATTTTAAAAATAAATTAAAAGAACGAGTTAAAAATGGGGAAAATGTTATTGGTAGGTTGATAACCCATACCCCTACTTTTAAAAGAACTGATTCTTGCAAAACTAGTGAAACTTGTTTATGTGCTTGTAATAAAGTCGAAGTACCGAATGCTTATGGTGGTGATTTTAGTTGCAATGAAGATGAAAAAAATATAAAATGTGAATCTATTACTAAACCTATTTTAGTTATGGGAGTAGGAATGGAATCTTTTAGTAATTCTTTTGTTTACACGAATGTGGGTGAACGAGGGTATTACTCTTTTTTTGCTGAACGTGTTGGTAATACTGTTTATGTCTGTGAAGAAGAACAATGTTATTTGAAGTTTGAGTGTAGTGATTACAATAAGAATACTTGTTTAAATAATGACAGGTGTTATGTTGGTGTTGATGGTGAATGCGCATTATGTTCTGATGCAACTAAAACCTGTGATATTTATTATAATGAGAAGGAGTTTTGTGATGCTGACCCATGTAAAATTGGGTGCTATTTCCAAAAAGAACTTGGTGATGAAAGAGGAAAGTGTTTACCTACATCTCCCGGATTTATTGAATATGGTTAGTTTTTAAGAAATGATTAAAATGAAAAGAGGGCAAGCGGAATCATTATTGTTGTTGAATTTTTTTGAGTTTGTTATAGGTATACTAGTGGCAGGAATTTTAATTTATGGTGCGTATCAATTTGTTGGGAATGATCAGTTTGATAAACAGTATATTGCAAAGGATATTGGTTTAATGATTGATACAAGTTATTTGGTTAGTGGTGATTTAGATTTAACTTTACCTATCGTTGGCGAAAGAGATATTGGTGTTAATGAAGGGAAAGCAGGGTATTATAGGGTCTTGGTTGATGATGATATTTATACAGAAAGTTACTTTGGTTATAATAAAAATTTGAATGGAATTGGTTTTTTTGAAAATGTTAATGGAATCAAATTTTTAAAAGAAAATAAATTGAAATTAAGCAGCGGTTCGATAAAAAATGAGTAAAAGAGGGGATTTTAATATTTCTAGAAAATTGATTTATTTTATAATCTATATATTCTTAATTGGTTTTATTTTTACATATATTGTTGCTCTACAGGGTGGAAAAGTTGATGTACCTTTTGATGATATTGATGATTTTAATGATAAAATAATTGTTAATAGGTTATTTGAGAGCAAGGATTGTTTTGCTTATGAGGAAAATGGGAGAGTTTATACTTGGGTTTTAGATTCTGGTAAATTTGATGAAAAAATTTTGAAGAATTGTTTGTATTATGGTGATTATGGATATAAAAAACAAATTAAAATTACTTTGAATTATTTAGACGATGAAAAAATTATCTATAATACTGATCGTGCTGAAATTATAAATAGAGAAGATAAAGATTGGAGCAATAGTTTTGAAAGATATGTTTTAGTTGACAATAAATATTCGGGAAATGTGAGGATTGAACTATCATGAAGAAAAAAGGTTTAATTGAGGATCTTAGTGATTTTTTGATAGCCTTAGCTATAATTATAGTGGCAATTGTATTGATGCATTTTGTTATTCAGGAAAAATTTAGTAAAGTTAAAGGTGATGTTGAATTGTATAGTGATGTTGTTGATAGTGCTCAATACTTAGCTTTTTTGAATACACCAATTGAGATTGATAAAGATACATTAAAAGTTTCTGATTGGCTAGTTTTACTTTGTTATGATCAAGACAAACAGATTGACTATGGTTTTGAGGTAATGAAACAGACCAAAGAATTTTTTGATGTAGAGGTTTTTTGTTCTAAAGAGGGTGATCCTTCAATATCTTTATTAAAAAATTATTTTACTTTGCCTAGTTTAGGTGGGGATATTAAAGTTGTTGTTATAAATATCAATGAACTTACTCCTCAATCAAGTGAGTATTATGATGAGATTGTTCGTTTAGATAGAAAAGATTTAGGGTATGTACTTAAGGTTTTTATTGATCCGAAATGAATAAAAAAGGAACTGTAATTGGGATTTTGACTGCTTTGGGTTTTTTAGCAGCTTTGATAGTCTATTTAAATGTAAATCCCGAAGATGTTAGTCAGTATGAGAAATATTTGGGGGATATTCAATTTAAGGTTTTAAGTGCTTATTATGATGGTGAAAGTTCTATGTTTTTTTATGACAAAGTTATTGAGTATGGTGTTTATAAGGGTGTTTACGAATTAGGACAAAAAGGTGGTTTTAATGAAGAAAGTGAGTGTGGCGAGTATAATGGTTATAATGTTTGGTATGATAAGAGTAGTCCTAAAAAATGTTACCCCAAAAATTTAGAGAAAGATTTTTTTGGTTTGTTTGAAGAAAATTTTAATGAGATGATTAGTAATTCTGAGTATTCTGAGACTCCTAGTTATGAAAGTTATAATTGCGGAGTTTTTGATTTGAATGATGAAAAATATTTAATTGAGTGTGAAATGAAAGACGAAATTGATTATTCTATTGAAGTTGAGAGAGAGTTGTTTATTAGAGAAAAGATGGTTGGTGGTATGCAACTGGAAGCTGTTGAAATTGCTAGAAGTTACCTTGGAAAAGGTATTACATATAAATTAGGTAAAACTGGACCAACTTCTTATGATTGTAGTGGATTTGTACAGGAAGTTTATAAAAAATTAGGTTTAATAAATTTTCCACGTACTGTTTTTTATCAATACAACTATCTTAAAAAGTTGGATGTTAATAATGGTAATAGCGGTATGGATGAAAATGAGTGGTTACCAGGTGATTTGTGTTTTAAGTTACGATATGGTGATAAGCATTCTACTACTGGAGATCATGTTGGTATTTATTTTGGAAGGGATGAGGATGGAGATCACCAATGGATTGATTCTTCTAGTAGTTATGGTGGTATTAACACAAGAAAAGATAATATTTGGAATTATGGATGTCTTCATGTTTCTACATCTGGTGGTATTGGTGGTTCTTTTGATGTATCTGCTAATAACTTAGACAATTTGAATAGGATTGTTGAATTAACTGGTCTTGATGCAGGCATTTCTATAAAGAATTTTAAAACAGGTAAGGTTTTTGAAATAAATGGCGATAAAGCTTACCCGTCTGCTAGTACAATAAAAGTTGCTGTTGCTGTTGCTTATCTAAAAAAAGGTGGAGATATAGATAATGGAAATTTAAATAAAATGATTTTAAACAGTGACAATAATGCTGCTAACGTCTTGATAAATGAAATTGGAGGTATTGGTGTTGTTAATAATGTTATGAATGATTTGGGTTTATCTTCTAATAGTAAATTTGGAAGAGAATTTTTGAAAACCGCAAAAGTTAATGATAATTATTTAACACCTAGTGATTCTTTAAAATTGTTTGAGGTTTTGATTGATGATTCTAATACTTATTTAGATATATCCAAGAAAGAAGTATTGTTAGATCTATTAAAAAGTACTAATGATGATAAGCCTCCAAGATTTGATGTAGCTGTTCAAGGAGCGGAAATTGCTAATAAATGGGGAGAGTGTCCTATAGGTAATGAATACCCCAATGGTGCTTGTAGTAATGACGCTGGAATAATTTATTTAAATGATGGAACTCCGGTGTTGTTGGGTGTTTTTGTTAAAGGTGGAGATCAAAGTAGTAGGGTCAGTTTGATAAAAGAAGTAGCAAGTTTTGTTTATCAAAATTTAAATAAGGAAGTTAGTGGTGATGCTTTTGGCTCAATTAACAGTATTAGTAAAAAAGAAACAGTGTATTTAGGTAATTATAAAGTAAAACATGTTTATAAAAAAGATATTTATAGTTTTAATGATTATGATAAAATTCAAAAAGGATTGGATGAGTGTTTGAGTAAATTAAATAGTATTAGTGATAGTATTGTTTTAAGAGAACAAATAGAAGGTTGTTTATCTTTAAAAACAAAAATGGATGTGAAAGTTAGTTTAGAAAATGGTTATTTATTATTTGATGTTAATACCGGTAAAAAAGTTATAGTGATTAATGGTTTACATGATGTAGTGATAAATTTTGCAGTTAAATTATAGGTTTTAGAACAATTAAGTATAAAAGGAAGGTTTAGTTTCTTTAAAATAATGTTTAATATGAGGTATGAGGATATAGTAAATAAAATAAAAAAGAGTTCTGGTTTAACTGATAGTGAGATTGAAGAGAAAATTAAGAAAAAGTTGGAAAATTTAGCCGGTTTGGTTTCTAAAGAAGGTGCTGCTCATATTATTGCTAATGAATTAAAAATAAAAATTTTTGATTTGGAAGGCAGGAGATTAAAGATTAATGAATTGTATAGTGGAATGAGATCTATTGAAATTATTGGGAAGGTTTTAAAATTGTATGACGTTAGGGAATTTAAAAAAGAAAATAGAGAGGGAAAAATTGGAAGTTTATTAATTGGTGATGAAACTGGTGCTATAAGGATTGTTATGTGGGATAGTGGTTTAATAAAAATCATTGAAAATAATGAAGTAAAAGAAGACGATATCGTTAAAATTAAAAATGCTTATGTTAAGGATAACAACGGTTTTATTGAGGTTCATTTGGGTGAGAGAGCCGGTTTAATTGTTAATCCTGAAGGCGAGAGTATTGAGAGTGTGAGAATGGTTAGGGAACTTAATACTAAAAAAATAAATGAATTACAAAAAGATGATAATGTTACAATAATTGGAACTGTTGTTCAGGTATTTGAACCTAAATTCTATGAGGTTTGTGGAACTTGTGGCAAAAGAGCAAAGTTTGAAGATGGAAAATATAATTGTATAGAACATAACAATGTTATACCTAAATTTATTCCAGTTTTGAATTTATTTTTTGATGATGGTACTGGGAATATAAGAACTGTTGCCTTTAGAGATAATGTTGCAAAAATCTTAAATTTAGAATTAGATGAAATAAGAGAGAAAGTTTCTGAATTTGAGTATATCAAAAATAAAATTTTAGGAAATCAATTAAAATTGAGTGGAAGAGTTGTTAAGAATGAAATGTTCGATAGGTTAGAATTTATTATTAATAGTGTTGAAGAGATTGATGTTGATGAGTTAATTGAAGAGTTGGAAGTCAGGGAGAATTAGTTTTATTTTTATTCTACCTCTATCCCAGTTCTTAAATTTTCTTCAGCCTGTTTTCTTTTATTGGAATTTGGGTATTTTTTCGTGAATTCTTTTAACCTATTCTTTAAAATATCTTGGGTATATGGTGGACAGTAAATTAATTCATAAGCAGCATCATCGACTAATTCACTAGTTGGATAATTTTTTTCTAATCTCCTGAAAGCTTCAAAATTATAAGACGATCCGAATGAATTTGGCGATTCTCCAAATCCCTGTCCAACAACTATTATACCATATTCTTTAAAATTTTTAATCCTTTGTTCCATCTCCTCTCTTGATTCAGAAGAACTAAATGAGTCTCCTGTTCTCAGACAAATTTGACCCATTAAATATAGTGCATCATCTGCTACCTCACTGTTTGGATACTTTCCTGATACGTTTTTTAAAAAAGGCAGGGTTGTTTTAGCTACGGCAATACGATCGTATTCTATTTCATCATAATTACGAATCCCTTCATTAAATAAATCATCTATTATACTGTCTAAATTGTCATATTCTAAAAAAGTTTCATAATCTTCTCCAACATAAATAAGCTTTATTCCATCTAAAGTTGGGGGTATTACAAAAAAATTAAAACAATGAGTTCCAGGATCCTCTAATGTAACATTGTTTATATTGTAATTTGGATAATCTTTCATTAAGCCTTCTTTTAATGGCACAATATCTTCAAATTCCCCTAAATTTATGATTGGTTCATAAGTTTGTTCTTGTGTTTGAGAAACAGTTTGTTGTTGTGGTTCTTGTGCTTTTACTCCAAACACAGAAGTGGCTGCTAAAGTTCCAATTAAAGAAGCGGTTGTTGCAATATTTTTAAGTTTTTTTGATAGAGGCATTTTATTGTTTTGAGTAATTATATAATTCTATTTATTTTTTACTTTGATACCATGAAAGTGACCAAATTGCATATACTTCTGTTCCACTTGATGTATTTGTAAGATTTCTTAAATTACTTCCATCACTATTTATTGTATAAACATTTCTTGAATCCTTGATAAATGCAATCTTTTGTCCGTCTGGAGACCAAATTGGGTTATTTTCTAGTCCGTCAGATTTACCTTCAATCCATCTACAGCGGGTGTTTGTAAGGTTTCTTAAATCACTTTCATCACTATTCATTGTATAGATGTCATCATCCATTCCAAAAGTGATTTTGGTTTCATCTTGAGACCAACAAGGAAAATATCCTTCTCCAATGTTTGGAATATCAAGTTTGGTTTTGTTAGTACCATCTAAGGCCATACTGTATGAATTTCTTACACGTTTGTTATCTGTTTGGTATATTATCCTGTTCTTTTTAGGTGATAAACAAATCAAAATTTCTAAGTTGTTTGGTGTATTAGTCAGATTTCTTTTATTACCCCCATTAGATTCCATAATATAAATATCACTATTATAAACTGATGCATCTGGTGGAGGACCGTATTCAAAGATGATTTTACTTCCATCTAGAGACCAAATAGGAATAGTTGCATATAAGTTTAGGTCAGTAGTTAAATTTGTTCTGTTACTCCCGTCATAGTTCATAGTGTAAATGTCAACTGAGGGGTCTTTTCCATATGAAAAAGCAATTCTTTTACCATCAGGAGACCATGTTTGTTCAGATTCTAATCCTTCTTGTGTATTTGTCAAATTTTTTAAACCACTTCCATCTGTGTTTATTATGTAAATATCAGATTGATCCATCCCCTTTATTTTTGATGGACCAAATGGAGTAAATAAAATTTGATTGAGACTTTGTTTTTCATCTTTTTGTTCATTTTTTGGTGCTTGTGTTACTATTGTTGGTTTTTGTTGTGGTTGCTGAGAATTTACTCCGAATATAGAAGTGGCTGCTGTTGCTCCTATCAAAGTTGCTGTTACTCCAATCTTTTTTAATAATGACATCTTAAATCCTTTATATTTACTATACTTTAGTGATGACTATTTAAATTTTTTGGTTATTATTAGAAGACAGATTAATTGTTTGTTTTTCAATAGAATTTAACTTGTTAATTTTTAAATAACCACAGTACTCTGACTCCATTATTGTTTTTGAATCTTGTATTGTTAATTTTTTATCAAAGAACGGAGCATCTAAAACTAAAGTATCAAAGTAACCACCTTCACCACCAATGTGGAATCCATACTTCATTGAATCCTTTTTTAATTCCTGGAAATTGT
>CAYIWE010000028.1:0-7610 GCA_964367025.1 Candidatus Woesearchaeota archaeon | reverse complement strand
TTAACATAGCAACTATTAATCCACTAGTATGCGGTTCTGTTTTTGGACATCTTTCTTCTACAATATCCTCTAAAAGTTTTATTAAATCCCTTTCTGTTGCAGGTATGATTTTTGTACTTGAAAATTCCTTACTTACACTTACACCCTTAGCTAATTTATCAGCATCCATATTTGTAAACAGCATAGCACCCGGCACATAATTAAAATTAAGGTTATCTATCATTGCAACATATCTAACATCTTCAATAACTTTTGTTACTTCATCTCTCCATCTCTTATCATCTTCAAGTAATCTTTCATTTAAACAAAGAACTTCTTCTGCAAATTCGTATAACATTGAATCTAAAACAGGATCCTTTGTCCCATCTTTAAAAAAATCCTGTCTAGCACTTCCTGCAGGAGCTAAAGTATAAAAACCATCATGAGTGCCAGTTTTACTTCTTTCACCAAGGATCAATTCCCCGTCTTTTGAAACAGTTATCCCAATAACAGCTAATTGTTTTGATCCTGGAAACTCTCCTGTCATTTGACCGTATTTGAAAACAGCATAATCTGTTGGACAAACTTCTAAAAACAAGAATTCACTCTTTTCTTTATCAACCATCATATTTATTACACCCACCGTTGGACCCCTAACCCATCTACCCGGATTTTTTTTATTGAGTTCATCCCAGAAAGAATCTAATTTTGATTTATAAAATTCATGATTTAATGGACCTTTATAATCTTTATACTCACAAACAATTTTATCAAAATCAGAAGCTGCAATCATAAACCCAGTTTTTTCTCTAAACACCCCTACCAAATCTTCGTCAATCATCTTTATAATACCCCCATTTCTTTTAATTTCTCTTCTAATTGTTTTTTATTTTTAAAAACAATACCATGCCAACCACATTCAAAAGCAGCTTCGATATTAGCTTCTTTATCATCAATAAATAAAAATTCACATGGATGAATAGTTTTTCCAACAGCATCTTCCATTTTTAACATTGTTCTTTTATAAATCTCAAGATTGGGTTTCTTTAAACGCTCTTTAAAAGAATAAACCCTAATAGCAGCGCCATAAATACATTTTTTCACATCAGGAAAATTTTTTTCTATAAAATCTATATGTATTGTATCACAATCACTTAAAATCCCCATTTTTTCAGGAAATCTTTCAGCAACGTTATGATATAAATCAACCATTCCACCCATCGGATAAAAATTATTTTCCCAAGCTTCCATACATTCCTGATAACTAAAATTTGTTTGAAGAATTACTTTTAATTGAGTATAAAATTCATTGGGTGTAATTTTCCCAGTTGAAAAATTGTAGAAAGGCGTATCTGTTCTTTTAGTAATATCTCCACCCAATAATAAATCATCCACCATTTCTTTACTTAAACTACTAATCTGAGCAAAATTTTCTACAATTCTGTCCATATCGGAACCTATTAAAACATTTCCCAAATCCCAAATAACAACATCCACTTTAGACATCCAAAATGAAATAACACAATCATTATATAAATTTTACTATTATACTATAGTTACAAATACAAATATCAAGAAACTTTATATACCTTTTCATATTAATATAACAAATGCAAGAAAACTTCTTCAAAGGAAAACACGTACTTGTAACTGGTGCAGATGGTTTTATGGGCTCCCATTTAACAGAAAAATTAGTTTCTCAAGGAGCGATTACTTCTATCTTCATAAGAGGAACAACAGCAACAGTAACAAATGAAGTGCAATTAAAAAACATCCCACATCTAAGAAATAAATTAAATCAAATTTTAAGAGGAGACATAGGAAGCCCGGACATAATTCCTTTAATAAAAAAGCTAAATCCAGAGTACATTTTTCATTTAGCAGCTGATGCTTATGTTCCAAATTCTTTTGAACATCCATTAGAAGTTAAAAAAACAAATGTTGACGGAACTTTAAACATTTTACACGCTGCAATGGACTCAGATGTTAAACAATTAGTCTGTACCTCTTCAAGTGAAATATACGGTACCTCAAAAGAACCGATTGATGAATTACACCCATTAAATCCAACATCCCCATATGGAGCTTCAAAAGCAGCAGCAGACAGATACTGTTTTGCTTATCATATTACATACAATTTACCAGTTTCAATCATAAGACCATTTAACACTTACGGACCAAGACATACATACGATGTTATTCCAAAATTTATTAACTTGGCTTTAAAAAACCAACCACTGACAATTTACGGTTCAGGGGAACAAACACGGGATCTAACTTACGTAGACGATACAATAAACGCTTTTCTATTAATGTGCTCAAAAAAAGAAGCAGTTGGAAAAGCAATAAACTTTGGAACAGGGAAAGACACAACAATAAAAGAATTAGCCCATAAAATAAAACAATTATCAAATTCTGAATCAGAAATAGCTTATGTAGAAAAAAGACTGTCAGAAGTAGATAGACTTTGTTGCAATCCAAAAAAAGCAAAAGAACTCTTTGATTGGGAAGCAAAAATAGACTTAGATGAAGGATTAAGAAGAAATATTGAATGGGTCAGACAAAACCTTTAAATATTTTTACCTTTATTTTTTCTTAGGTGGTTCTAATGAACATAGTAATAATAGGTCCAACTTTATTAACAAAAGCCTGTATCGAGGAAATTGCAAAACAACATAATATACTCGCTTTATTTACTCTAGATGAAATCTCAGGAAGTAAAAAATCTAGATATACTACTTTCTTTGATCAGGCAGAAAAATATAACTTCAAAATTTATCAAGTTAAAAAAGTAAACACACCAGAAATCATTTCTTTAATTAAATCATTAAACCCGAATTTAATAATAGAAGCAGGCTGGTCAGAAATAATACCAAAAGAAATATTAGAAATCCCGGAAAAAGGAATAATTGGTATACACGGAGCAATTCTTCCAGACATAAAAGGGGGAGCTTCAATGAACTGGGCATTAATTCGAGGAGAAGAAGAATGGGGAGTAACTCTTTATTACCTAGTAGAAAAAGTTGATGAAGGCGATATAATATCAACAAAAAAATTTAAAATAACTTTAGAAGATGATATAGAAACAGTGCATTTTAAATCAGATTTAGCTTCAGCAGAATTACTAAAAGAAAATTTACATTTAATAGAACAAAACAAAGAACCAAGGATACAACAAAACCCATTACAAGGAATAAAATTGCCACAAAGAAAACCAGAAGATAGCAGAATTAACTGGAATAAATCAACATTAGAAATATATAATTGGATAAGAGCACAAACACATCCATTCCCAGGAGCTTTCACTTTTTTCAAAGAAAAAAAACTTTATATCTGGAAAGCTCACTATGAAGAATATCCAGAAAGAGAATTTAAACCCGGGCAAATAATAGAAATAAATGAACACGGAATAAAAGTAAAAACACTAAATAATTCAATACTATTAAAAAGGCTAAATTTTGAAAATGAACCAGAACAATTAGCATATGATTTTGCTTTAAGAAATAAACTGAAAATAGGTGATTCGTTTGTTTGAAAAAAATATACAACAAGCAAAAAACTGGTTACTTAGTTCATGTATCCAAAATATAGAAGGAATACAAGACCTAGATGGAACTAACCTAACTGGAAGTTTTAATTGTTGGTTTGATCTAGATAATAATTCCTGTCCATTTGCATATTCAGAAATAACAGGTTACGCAATAACAACTCTGCTTTTTCTACACTCTTTAGAGGAAAATGAAGATCTCTTAAAAAGAGCAAAAGCAGCAGCAGATTGTTTAATCTCATTAAAAAAACAAGAAGTATTCCCATCAATATTCTCTCTAACACACCATAATTTTAAACATAGGGAAGAATTAACTTATACATTTGATATTGGTATGATTTTAAATGGCTTAGTAAATATTTCAAAAACAACGAAAGAGGAAAAATATTTGCAAGAATCTAAAAAAATAGCAGATTTTTTCGTAAGAATTCAAAAAGAAAATGGTTCTTTGCCGGCAATCTATAATTTAATAGAGGATAAGTTTGAAGATACAAATGAAACCTGGTCAACACATTCAGGAAGTTATCACGCAAAAAATTCAATTGGTCTTATACATTTATATGATATAACAAAAGATCAAAAATACAAGAATACAGCAACTAAATTATGCAATTACGCTCTAACTCAACAAAAAGAAAATGGGAGATTTATCTCTCATGTAGAAGGTGGAACTAATTTACACCCGCATTGTTACTCTGCAGAAGGTTTATTATGTACGGGGATATACTTAAACAAACAAGATTACATAGACTCAGCAGTAAAAGCAACAGAATGGATCCTTAAAAATGAAAAAGACAATAAAATCCCAAGAATTTACACAACAACCTTTAACTATAATCAAAGAAACGATGTTCTTGCACAATCCTTAAGATTAACAATTTTTTTGCAAAAAATGGGTTATTTGCAAGAATACAAAAACAAAACAATAAAACTCTTAAAAAGTTTAATAGAATTTCAGCATGAACAAGGTGGTTTTATGTTTGGATTAGATACGAATGGAAATAAATTAAATCATATAAACACATGGACGACAATGTTTGCTCTACAAACTTTAGTGCTCCACAATAATGATATAAAAAAAGAAGATTTTTCAAGGTTTTTGGTATAAAATGATACTAATTTCTTTACCAGCATACAACGAAGAACAATCATTAGAACCATTATTAGAAGATATTGGAAATGTAATGAATGAGTTAAAAGTTAACTATAAAATCTTAATTTTAGATGACGGCAGTACAGACAACACCTTAAAAATTTTAGATTCCTTCTCAAAGAAATTACCTTTAATCATTAAAAAACACAATGTAAATCAGGGTTTAGGAAAAACACTAAATGATTTATTCAAAGAATCAACAAAAATAACAAAAGATGATGATATAATAATAACATTTGACTCAGATAATACCCACAAACCAAAATATATACCATTAATGTTGCCACAATTTAAAGAGGGATATGATTTAGTAATAGCTTCAAGATTTAGAAAAGGAAGCAAAGAAATTGGATTCCCTTTTCATAGAAAATTATTATCACAAATATCCTCTCTAATGTTAAGAATAATCTTTCCAATAAAAGGTGTTAAGGATTATACTTGTGGTTATAGGGCATATAAATCCTCTTTATTAAAAAAAGCAGTAGAAAAATACAATGAAAATCTAATAACTTTCAGGGGTTTTCCCGGAGTCTCAGAAATCTTAATAAAATTAAACGAATTTGATTTAAAAGCTAAGGAAATACCGCTAGTTTTAAGATACGACCTAAAAAAAGGCGGAAGCAAGATGAAATTACTGTCTACAATAAAGGAATATTTTAAATTAATTTATTACTTTAAATTTAAGAAAAACCGATTAAACTAACACCAATTATAATAAAAACAATACCAATTGATTTAATAAAACTAATTTTCTCTTTTAAAAAATAATCTGATATAATACTAACCCAGACATAATTTAAAGCAATAAATGGAAACAAGGTACTTAATTCTTCAAATCTTAAAACATAAACATACAACCCCAACGAAATAATATTAAATAAAACCCCAACAATCAAAAATTTATTCTTCAAAATTTTAAAACTTAATTTAAATTTTTTAGATCCTAATTTTAAATAAAATCCACCAAAAGCGCTTAATAAACTTACAATTAAAATCATCAAAAAAACCCAAATCTCAATCAATTTTACCACCACCAATCAAACCAACTCCAAGTAAAATAAATAAAATCCCAAATACCTTTAGAAAATTAAAACTCTCATGCAAAAAATAAAAAGACAATAAGCTAACCCAGATGTAACTTGTGGCAAGCAATGGAAAAATAAATGATAGTGCACCATTTTTTAAGGCATACATATAAAAAACAAAACCAAAAAAATACAATATAACAGCCAACAACAAGTAATAATTGAAAATATCATTTGAAATTACTTTAAATAAAACTTGTGCAATTGAACTCAATAAAGTACTCAATAAAACCAAACCAATAATCATTTTCTTCATTTTATTTAAAATACCTTTTTAGTAAATATATTTTTCTTAAATAACCAAACAATGAAAGAAGGATGCTTTATCAATCTACCGAATATTCGCATTTCTTGGATAGCATCTAAAACTAAATGAAACAATAAACCCAGACTGATTAAAAAGAAAATTTTGTTAAAAAAACCCAATAAAAACAATAAAACCAAAAATTCAGCAGTATGGAATATGAATAAAACATTTCTATTTTGTATATTCAATTTATGACTTGCAAAATAATCATAAGCCTTTAATAAGTTTAAAGTATACTTCTTAGTTTCTTTCCAATAAACAAACAAATGATCTATATCAAAAGTAAAACCGCCAATAATTATATAAATTACACTTAATCCATAAAATTCATAAAGAAAAGCACCAAGGATAAAACTTAAGATTATATGTGTAATTGGAAACATTGAAAACATCAAACAACAAACCTTTAAATATATTTCTATAATCTACGATAAATAACTTTATAAATTGCCATATAATATAAATAAAAAATGAAAATTGGAATAATAGGCCTAGGTGTTGTTGGAACAGCAGTTAAAGAAGGTTTTAAAGAACATGAACTCCTTACATACGATAAGTTTAAGGATTCTAATACAATAGAAGAAGTTACAAATAATTCTGAACTAATTTTTGTTTCAGTGCCAACACCATCAAATGAACAAGGCATTGATTTGTCAGCAGTAAATGAAACAATAGAATTATTAAATAAATTAAATTACAAAGGATTAATAGTTCTAAAATCCACAATACCCACAGGAACAACAGATTCCTATAAAAAGAAGTATCCAAATCTTAAACTATCCCACAACCCAGAATTCTTAACAGAAAAAAATGCAATTAATGATTTTCAAAATCCGGATAGAATAATCATTGGGTGTTATAATAAAGATGATATAAAACCATTTAAAGAAATTCATAAGAAATTTGATTGTCCCTTAATGGAAACCATTCCAAAAGTTTCAGAAATGATAAAGTATACAGCAAATTCATTTTTAGCAACAAAAGTTATTTTTGCAAATCAAGTTTATGATTACTGTCAAAAACTAGATATAGATTACAATGAAGTTAAAAAAGGAGTTTTACTCGATAACAGGATAGGAAAAACACATTTTGACATTAGTGAAGAAAGAGGTTACGGAGGTATGTGTTTTCCAAAAGATGTGTATGCTTTTATAAAATCAGCTGAAAAACACGGAATAGAATTAGACTTGCTTAAAAAAGTCCACGAAATTAATAAAAAAATAAGAAAAGAGTAATTACCTTTTTCTAGAAGATTTTTTTACAACACTTTTCATAATTGACTTTTCTATATTGCTCATTCTTCTTTCCAAAACAAAAATTCTTCTTAAACTGTAAATAATACCAATTAAAGCACCAATTATAACAGCTAATATTAAATCTGCCATTTAACCACCTCTTTTTATTTTTTGAATATCTTTTCTTAAAAAGTGTATTAACTAATATAAAAAGTTTACCCAAATCTCAGAGGATTGGGATTATTGTAGTTTACATCATTCTAAAATAGTAACATTTAAATATTCTACTAATTTAAACAACCTC
>CAYIWE010000027.1:0-7738 GCA_964367025.1 Candidatus Woesearchaeota archaeon | reverse complement strand
TGAATTAAATGGGCGTAAAATAACTTTTACAGATGAAGAAGAAGGAAGTGGAAGTTATCCTATCTTAGGTGTTTGGGAAAGTAGAGATCCGGAAAAAGGAACACTTGCGACATTTGATATAACTAAAGGCAGTGGTGAAGCAACAAAAGTAACTAAATATTATGCAATTATAATTAAATATGATAAAGGGGAAGCAAGACACGGCTCTGGAAATGCTTGGTTACCTGTTTATGTTCCTGTAGAACAAACAGGTGTAACAGAAAGTTCTCCAAAAGGTAGTTTAATGGATAAAAAATGCGTTCAAATAGGTGATAGACCTGATCCTGAAGAAAAGACAGTAGAGTGTAGAACAAAATATGATAGTATTAAATTTGAATGAACCTTTTTAATAAAAACGTTCACGAAAAATAAAAGGGTAAAACTGTTGTTGGCCCAGAAGGAAACCTTTAAATTCTTTATTTTATTTGTAAATTGTATGAAAGAAGCATTATATTATAAAAAATTAAAGAATAATAGTGTTCAGTGTACTTTGTGTCCTCATTTTTGCGTTATCAAAGAGAGAAACAGAGGTGAGTGCAAAGTAAGAGAGAATAAGACTGGTAAATTATATAGTTTGGTTTATTCTAAACCGTGTTCTGTTGCAGTTGATCCCGTTGAAAAAAAACCATTGTTTCATTTTTTACCGGGCTCTAAAACTTTTTCTATTGGAACTGCTGGTTGTAATCTTAAGTGTTTGTTTTGTCAAAATTATACAACCTCACAAGTAGAACCAGAAAAAGTAAAGAGTATGAACTTAGAACCTGAAAAGGTTGTAGAACAAGCTATTAAAAATGATTGTAAAACAATAGCTTATACATATAATGAACCAATTGTTTTTTATGAGTATGTTATTGATACTGCTAAAATAGCTAAGAAAAGAGGTTTGAAGAATATTATTGTAAGTAATGGTTATATTAATGAAGAACCATTAAAAAGATTAGTTATGTTTATAGATGGTGCTAATATTGACTTAAAGGGTTTTAGTGAAGAGTTTTACAAAGAAGTCGGTGGTGAACTAGAACCGGTTTTAAAAAGTTTAAAAATTTTAAAGAAAAAATGGCTAGAAATAACTAATTTAGTAATTCCTGGTAGGAATGATGATTTGAAGGAAATAGAAAAAATGAGTGAATGGATAATGAAAAATTTAGGTAGGGGGGTACCTTTGCATTTCTCAAGGTTTTTTCCAAATTATTTAATGGAAAATATCAGTATAACGCCTTTAGAAACTTTAAAAAAGGCAAAAGAAGTTGCTGAGAAACATTTAGATTATGTTTATATAGGTAATATAAGTACATTAAAAGATGAGAATACTTATTGTAGGAAATGTAAAAAAATAGTAATAGAAAGAATTGGTTTTAGTATAAGAAAAAATGAATTAAAAAAAGGGGTGTGTGAATGTGGTAGTTTGGTTGAAGGGGTATGGAAGTAAATTAAGAGATGAAAAGAATAGTATTTTTTTGGTTTGTATTAGTCTTAATATTCTTAGGTGGTTGTGAAACAAAGAGTGATATTAATAAAGATGATAATTCAAAAGAACAAATTTCTTACTATGTTTGTCCGGATAGTTCTATTATTGTTAAGGACTTAAATTTATGTCCTAAAGAAGATAAAGTTTTATCAATCTCAAATTCAGAGGACAATGAAGTAGAAAAAAATATTAAAGAACCAATAACTGATAATAAAGAAGTAACAAATGATAAAGAAGTAAAAAGTGAAGATGATGGAGAGTGTAAATATGTTGGAAGTAAAAATTCTGATAAATACCACATACCTTCATGTATATGGGCTAAAAAAATAAAACCAGAAAATTTAATTTGTTTTGGTAGTATAAAGGAAGCTGAAGATAAAGGTTATAAGCCGTGTAGTGTTTGTAAACCTGGAAATGAGTAATAATTTAAAGAAAAGCTTAAATAAGTATTGTGTGGGGTTATTGTTATGATAAAAGTAAGGGTAATTATAGAAATTTTAGGGAGTCCCAAGGAACATGTAGAAGAAACTATAAACAGAGTTGTTAAAAAAATAGAAGAAGAAAGCGATATTAAATTAATAAATGGTAAAAGCTATGAAGCTACAGAAGTTAAAGGATTGTGGAGCACATTTGCAGAGCTTGAATTAGAATTTAATAGATTATATGATTTAATTGGTTTTTCTTTTGATTATATGCCCTCTGTTATAGAGATTTTAGAACCTGAAAAAATGGATATTAACATGGGTGATGTTAATGAATTATTAAATGATTTGTTGGCTAAATTACATAATTATGATATGGTAACCAAGAATTTAAGCGCTGAGAATATTTTGTTGAAAAGACAACTTGAAAAGAAATAATTACCTCTTTTTTGATACTTTCTTAAGATTTCCAAATGATTGTTTTATTTTGTTTAATAAACTGGATTTAGGAGATGTTTCTTGTGTAGTTTGTCTTTGTGGAAATCTAGATTGATAGCGTTGTTGTGGGAAACTTGGTATTCTTGGTGGTGGAAATCCTGTTGGTCTCATAGGTGGTGACTGAAATCTTTGTATTGGTTGTTGTGGGCCTTTCTTTTTGCCTTTTAATTTAAGAATGCCTTTTTTATTAAGGAAGAATAATACTGCAAATAATAAAATCAGGAATAGTAGTACTTTCCACCATAATCCAGTAGATTTTTTCTTTGGTGTTTTTTCTTCCACTTTTGTGGTTGTTGTTGGAGGAGTAGTTGTTTTTGGATAATCTGTTTTACTGGTTGGGTCTGTTCCTGCTATAATTTCATCTGAATTTGTATAACCATCGTTGTCGTAATCTTTAGAAGCACATTTTTCATCTTCTATGCAATCTATACAATTACAAGTTTCATCAAGATTACATACCTGGTCTTCAATACAGGACAGGGATGTACATTTTCCATCTTTACAGGTTTCATCAGTTTCACAATCATAATCGTAATCACATTCACTGTCATCTGTTGATTTTTGTATGCATTGTTCATTAAACCATATGCAATTACGTACTGAACATGAATCTTCCTTACAAGTTTCTTGTGTCAAATAAGAGCTGCATAAAGTAGAAATTCCACATTGAGTGCAAGTAGAATTACTCCAGTAACATCCTTGGTATGCATTACATATTGTTTCATTATCAGATTCACATTTTACAATACTGCTACATATTGGATCAAAACAGGAGGTATTAGTACAAAGAGGACAGCCAGTATCGTCTACATTACAGGAAGATAGTGTATTATTACACTTGTCTAATGGATTACAAACTTTATCTGAATCTGCATCTAAGATACAACCGACATTATTAACACCATCGTTTATGTAATTACAACTAAGGTAGGATTTTATACATTCTTTCTTTTCTAATTCATCACAAACACCATCTCTATCTGTATCGTTAGATATACAACCATTATCTAATAGTTTACATGATGGGTATTCTTCATAGTCAATATATGAAGCAGAGTAAGTATAAGGACAAATATCTATACCATCATGAATTCCGTCATTATCTACATCTGGACACCCAATAACTGAATTTGAACCTGCTAACTCTAGACATTCGTCTTTACCTGTTGGGCTTATTGAACAAATATTGGTTACAGAAACATTTCCATTACAAATTTTATCATTATCCCAATCTGGATCACAGGTTTTACTGTAGGTTTTTGTTTGTATTTGACATTCTTTCTGTGAACAAACTCCGGAATTATTACTACTAGATATTGAACAAGTATTTGGTAAGCTAATCTCTGGATTGAAGATGGAAGTACCAACATAAGTTATGTTAAACTCGATTAAATCTCCGGTGCCACAACCATTACTACAAATTGTTGATTCGCAAAGAGAATCAGATGGAACACATTCTTGTTCAGAGCAAGTAGAACAACCAGTACATTTACCTATTGTATTATTATTCGGGTTACAATCCAGGATATTTGGAATACTATCATTATCATTATCATTTACACATTCTTGTTCTTTTTCACAAAAAAGATCAAATTGTTCATCTGGCACTAAACATTCTGTATCCATACAGTATCCGTGTTGATTATTTTCATCTGAAACACATATTTGTTCCTGTGTTGGAGGAGTACAATAATAAAAGCCATCGCTTCCTTCTGTACAATAATTATTATTCGATGTACATTGATTTGTTCCACATGAATTTTGTAATTGATTACAGGTTGGTGGTTCTAATCTGTTTGAAGTATCACAACTTATAGTTGTACAGGCTGTTTTTCCTGCTGGTGGTTCACAAAAATTAGGACAGCCCTTGCAATAAGTTCCAGTAATACCTGGACAAAAATCTGGTCCTGGAGAACATCTTAAAATATTTTGGTTGTTGTAATTTGAAGTTAAATCCAATGGACCATCACAAATATTATCTTCATCTAAATCTCTTTCACTTGGGCTACATCCGTACCATTCAGAATCAATTTGGGTATAAATTTGGTCTATTTCTCCTTCAAGATTTGGTGTTAACCTACATGTATCTTCATCATCGAAAATTCCATCTAAATCTAAATCGGTAGAACAAAGAGAATTTAAATCACAGACGTCTCCTGTGTTATCATTATCACAATCGCTTTGTTCAGGATTATAAGCAAACAAACAATTATCCAATATGGATGTTTCGTCTTCCCTAAGATCTAATACGCCATCATTATCTATATCTATGTCTTCTGGATTATAAATATTTTGAATAGTAAATTTGCTTGTTTCTTCTTGTTTTATTGAAGAAACTATAATAGAACTACCGTAATAAGGCGGACATTGGGTTACTAAACCGGTGTGTTGAATGCCAGAGTTATACCATGCTGGGTTGTTTATTACTGTTTTTCCGTTTGTTAAACTTGTACTTAAATTATTAATGGTTTTGTTTGTTGTTTCATAGTAAATAACACAGGTTAAATCTTCATTTGAATCTGGTATAATTATCTGTAATTTAGCTATGGGGGATTGTAAAAAGGCATTAAAACTAAAAGGTAAAATAAACAAAAAAGATAGCAATAAATATGCTTTTTTATTAATCATTAAAATTCCCTCTTTTTATAAAGTTATTTAAATAAATGCAATAAGTTATTTAAATGTTTTTCTATTACTTATTAACCTATGGGAATATCAAAAAAATTTGCAGAAAGGGGTATACTACATATAGAAAAATTTGCTAAAGGTCATAGGTCTATTGTTTATAAAGGTGAATATAAAAATAGAAAAGTAGCTATAAAAGTTGAGGGTAGTGTAAGAGGTAAAATTAAAAATGAAGTAAAATGGTTAAGGATTTTGAACGAGTATGATATTGGACCCAAACTCCTTTTTTATGATAAGGGTTATGTTGTTTATGAATTTGTTGATGGCCAATTACTAATTAATTTTTTAAAGTTGAGTGATAAAAAAAAGATAACAATTATTCTAATAAAATTATTTCTTGAACTAAGAACCCTTGATAAATTAAGGGTTAATAAAATGGAGCTACACCATCCATTTAAACATATATTTGTTTTTGGTAATGAAGTCAAAATGATCGATTTTGAGAGGTGTAGGAAAAATGAAAGACCAAAAAATGTCAGTCAATTTTGTCAGTTTTTAATGTCTAATAAAATAAGTAAATTATTAGTAAGTAAAGGTTTTAATATCAATAAAGAAAAAATAATTAAGGAATTAAAGACTTATAAAAAAGATTTTAATGATGAGAGTTTTAAGAGGGTATTAAAAAACATTGGGTTGAATTAGTTTTTTCTTGATTTTGTATTTAAATTGTATTTTTTTATGGAGTATTGGGCCGGATTTTTAATGAATTTACAAAAATTGTCTGGTTTACAAACACCAATATCTATGTAATACAACTTATTTGAACAATTGGGCGGCAATATGTTTTGTTTTTGTTTTTTGTGCCAACTTAATTGTGTTTTTATATATCCTTCTTTTAGTTGTTCTTCATTGTTTTTATTCCAATCCAAAACATACTCCTCTAGTTCCTTTTCAGTATAATTACATGTTTTTAAAAAATTGATTAAAATAAATAATGCTCTTTTTTTTCCGTCATTTATACCTAGTTTTATTAATTTTATGCATGGCGGGAAATAAGTAGCTTCTATCTTATTATTGGTGGTTGAGTAGATTTCTTTATTTTTATTTTCTTCTGATTTAACCCCTATTTTTTGATTTTTGGTATGCCAATCAAATGCTTGAATTATCAAGTGTGAAGCTTCTGGAGTTTTTATTTCAGAATCATCTAAAAAAATTGGTCCTATTTTGATTTTATCTGGTGAAGCATCTTCTCTTTTGAAAGAATTTAAATCTGAAATATTTAATGGGACGGATATTAAATTTGATTTCTCATTAAAAGAATAGGGTGACCTGAATAAATGCCTATTTGAGATTAAAATGGTGTCTATATCTAATACTGCAAATGGGTTAAAAAGTTCAATTTCTTCCAGTTCGTTTTTATTTAATTGTCCACAATTTCGACAAATATAAATTTCTATATCTTTCCCTGTCATTTTTTCTTTGCAATCTGAACAGATTAGTATTTCTGTTTCTGCCGTTTCTTCTCTAGAACAATTTTCACATACATATTTCTTTATTTTAATTGATTCTGCAACAGACTTACACTTGCCACATATTTTTTCCTTTAAGTCATTCTCCAATTTATTAATTTTTTTTGTTATTTCTGTTATAGAGTTGTATGAGAGTAATTTTTGTGTTAATGGTTCTTTTATTATATTCCTAAGGTACATTGCTATTATTCTAGCTGCTTCTGGGAATAATGTGTTTGTTTTAATATTGTTTATTTCTTTTGGGAATGATTTTGATGATATTCCAATATGAAAACCGGCATTACCTGAAAATTTTAAAGAAATGTTATTAATCCCGTGAAATTTTAGTGCGTCTATTAATAAAGAAGCAAGTATCTTAGAATATTCAAATTCTTTGCTATCAATATCTAAAACTAAATCCCATCCCTTCCTTATGGAATCTAGTTGTTTTTTTGTCATTCCTGGTGTAAGGTTTAGTGGATCTTCCCATATTTCCTCTGAAATGTGGAAAGAAGTAGCACCTTGTTTCACTAGTTCTAAAATGTCTGATTCATACTGAACAATATCTGGTCTTTTTCCAAAACCTTTGTCACCGTATTTAACGGCAATTTCTCTATCTTTGGCTGCTAAAAGAATCTGTCTTTGAATATCTTTTCTAGAATAAAAGTCCAAGATTGAATTCATAACAATGAGAATAGGAAGGAAAATATAAGCATTATTGTATTTCGTATACTAATTCCTTTAGATCTGATTGTAATTTCTGACTTTCTAAAACAAGTTTTTGGAGGGTTTTATCTATAATGTTTATTGTTGATTCTATTTGGTCTATCTGTTCTTTTATGAAAACTCTTGCTTCTGAAATATCTTTTTTTATAAGGACGTCTGAACCAATATTGATCAGTACTTCTTTGTTATCTTTTAACTGCGACTCAATAAATAGACCAGAACCCAGCGGAACAAAAATTTTTTCTCCTGTTCTTGTTTTTTGGATATCTTCTAAATTTTCACTTAATAAGTTAAAAGTTAAAGATTGTCTTTCTAATTCTAAAATCTGTTCATTTACTTGGTTTATCTTTTGTTCTAGGAATTTTAGTTCTAGGTATTTTTCTTGTATCTTCGCTTGGTTTTTCATTACTTTTTCTTCTTTTTCTAGGCTTTTCATTTTTCTTTTCTTTTTT
>CAYIWE010000026.1:0-7765 GCA_964367025.1 Candidatus Woesearchaeota archaeon | reverse complement strand
TGAATAAAGAGAGAATTCCTATTTATATTGGTAATTTTGTTGTTGCTGATTATGGAAGCGGTATGGTTATGGCTGTTCCTGCTCACGATCAAAGGGATTTTGAATTTGCAAAAAAGTATAATATTAAAATAAAATTGGTTGTTAAACCGGCTTATTCTTTGAATGCTGAAAAAATGTCAAGAGCGTATGTTGAAGATGGTGTTTTAATTAATTCTAATGAGTTTAATGGTATGAATAACAAGGATGCTATAGAAGAGATTACAAAGTATTTAGAGAAGAAAAAATTAGGTAAAAAAACTGTACAGTATAGATTAAAGGACTGGTTAATTTCAAGACAGAGATTTTGGGGTACTCCAATTCCAATTATATATTGTGATAAATGCGGTATTGTTCCTGAAAAAGATTTACCTGTTTTACTCCCAGATAATATCAAATTTACAAGTGAGAAGAACCCTTTGGTTGATTATAAGAATTTTGTTAATGTTAAATGTCCAAAGTGCAAAGGTAATGGGAGAAGGGAGACAGATACAATGGATACTTTTGTAAATTCTTCTTGGTATTTTCTAAGGTATTGTGATTCTAAGAATAATAAAGAGATTTTTAATAAAGAAAAAGTAGAATATTGGATGCCTGTTGATGTTTATGTTGGTGGCAAGGAACATGCGTGTATGCACTTGATTTATTTTAGATTTTATACTAAGTTTTTGAGGGATCTAGGATTATTTAATTTTGATGAACCTGTTGTAAAATTATTTAACCAAGGTATGGTTACTAAAGGCGGGTATGTGATGAGTAAGAGCAGAGGCAATGTTGTTGATCCTCTGGAAATTATTAATAAATATGGTGCTGATACCTTAAGGTTATTTTTATTGTTTGTTTCTGGCGCTGATAAAGATTTAGAGTGGGATGATAGGGCTATTGATGGAAGTTTTAGATTTCTGAATAAATTTTATGGTTTGTTAAAACTAAAGGGCAAAGACAAAAGTAAAAAAATTGAGAGTAGATTAAACAGATTAATTAAAGAAGTTACTGAGGATATTGAGGAACTTAAATATAATACTGCTTTAGTTAAAATTATGGGCTTTGTTAATTATTTGTATAAAGCTGATGGTGATAAAAAAGAAGCTACTAAAAATTTGATTTTATTGATGAGTGTTTTTACTCCGCACACATGCGAGGAAATGTGGAGTAAAATAGGAAAGGGTTTTGTCAGTCTGCAAAAATGGCCTGTTTATGATGAGAAAAAGATTGATTTAGAAATAGAAGAAGAGGATAATTTAATTGAAAGGACTTTTGATGACATAAAACAAGTTTTGAAATTAGTTAAAATAGATGCTAAGGGGGTTGTTTTAGGTGTTAGCGATGAGTGGAAATATGATTTAATTAAGAATATTAAAAGAGAATTTGAAAGAAGTAGAGATATTAAAAAAGTTATTAATAATGTTATGATAAAAGGCAAAGAGAAGGAAATTAGCAATATTGTTTTGAGGAGTAGCAAGGACTTAAGCAAATTACCCAAAATTGTTTTAGATAGCAGAAGAGAGTATAGTATTTTAAAAGAAAATTTAAAAAATTTTGAAAAAGACTTTAAATTAAAGATTTCTTTGGTAAAAGATAATGAGAAAGCCATGCCTGGAAAACCAAGTATTTTGATAAAATGATGACTTCTATTTAACTTGAAGTTTAAAAAAGCTTTATAAATGAGTTGAAGTTATTAACTCTTATGGCAAAAGAGAAATTTATTATGGTGAGTTTGAAGGAAGAGAAGAGCAAGAGATTAGCTCAGGTTATAAGTAATGAAACCTGCAGAAAAATTTTGGACTATTTAAGTGAGAATGATGCTTCTGAAAGTGAATTGAGCGAAAAATTAAATTTACCTATAAGCACCGTTCATTATAATATTCAACAATTGGTTAAAAGCGGTTTAGTAAAAACTGAGAAATTTAAATGGAGTGATAAGGGGAAAGAGATTAGTATTTATACACTGGCTAAAAAGATGATAATAATTGCTTCTGAAAAAACAAGTGAATTAAAAAGCCAATTAAAAAATATTTTAGGAGTTATTTTATCCGGTGTTTTATTTGCTTTTTTGATTAACATTTTTTATAAAAATGAGAGTATTGAACCAATGGCAGATGGTGGTGTTTTGATGAAAGCTAGTGAGAATTTAGAAGTGGGCAGTACTTTAACTGGAAGTAAAACTGCATTGTTTAGTTTACAGAGTTTATGGTTTTTTTACGGCATTTTGTTTGCCGTTTTAGTTTATTTGATAATAAGTTTGTTAAGGAGGGAAAAATGAAAAAAGTTTTATTGCTTGGGATTTTGTTGTTGATTGTGTTTGTTGGGGGATGTAGTATTAGTAGTGATACTACACAGAATACTTTAACTGCACAGGGAACTTATACTATAAAAGAAATGCCAGATGAAGCGATTGTTTATATAGGTATAGAAACTTTGAAAATGAGTGCGGATGAATCTAAAAATGAGAATTCGGTTATAAGCGATAATGTTATGAAGGGTTTGCAATTGATTGGAATAAGCAAATCAGATATGAGTACACTGAATTTTAATATTTACCCAGAGTATAGTTATGATAATGGAAAGAGCATACTTAAGGGGTATAGGACCAGGAATACAATTAAGGTTGATACAAAAGACTTTTCTGTTTTGGGTAAGGTAATAGATGCTGCTGTGAATAATGGGGCAACTAATATTGATAGTGTTCAGTTTGATTTTAGTGAAGACAAAAGGAATAATTTAAAGATTGAGGCTATTAAAAAGGCGAGTGAGGATGCAAGAGAAAAAGCAAATGCATTAGCATCTGGTTTAAATGCTAAAATTGTTGGTATTGTCAGTGTTTCAGAACAGGGTTTTAATTATTTGCCTTACAGAGCTTTTGAAACTGTTAGCGGTGCATTTGCTATGAAAGAAGCAGCAACAACGCAAATCTTACCACAGGAATTAGAGGTATCTGCTACAGTAAATGTAGTTTATAAGATAAAATAATTTTTTTTTCTTTTTTATTAAAAACATTTAGGAAAATTTTAAATAATTACCTTTTTATTTGAGTATTATGGACTCAGATGAGATAAGAAAGAGGTTTATTGAATTTTTTATCAAGAGGAATCATAAATTAGTTAGTTCATCTTCCTTGTTACCAACTGATCCCAGTGTTTTGTTGACAACAGCTGGAATGCAACAATTTAAGGAGTATTATACTGGAAAGAATGCTTTAAAAGATTTTGGTAGTAAACGACTGGTTTCTATACAAAAATGTTTTAGAACTAGTGATATAAATTCTGTTGGCGATGAAAGCCATTTAACCTTCTTTGAAATGTTGGGCAATTTTTCATTTAATGATTATTTTAAGGAAGAGAGTATAAAATGGGCTTATGAATTTATTAAAAGTCTGGGGGTAACTGACAAAAGAATTCATTTTTCTTATTTTGATGGTGATAGTGAAATAGATGAAGATAGGGAAAGTTATGAAGTTTTAAAGAAGTTGAGTGTTAAAATTATGGGTAGTGGAAGAGAGGATAATTTTTGGGGACCAACCGGTTTAGAAGGACCGTGTGGACCTACTGTTGAAATTTATGTTGACAATATTGAGGTATGGAATTTAGTTTTTAATGAGTATTACAAGGATAAAGATGGAAAGTTTAGTTTATTAGATAATAAGGGTGTTGATACTGGAATGGGATTAGAGAGATTGACAATGGTTATTAATAATAAAAAAAATGTTTTTGATACTGATTTATTTAAAAATTTAATTGATAATATTAAAGTTGGTGATTTACGAATTAAAAGAATTATTGCCGATCATATAAGGGGGAGTGTTTTTTTAATTTCTGATAAAATAAGACCGAGTAATGTTGAACACGGGTATATTTTAAGAAGATTATTAAGGAGGATTATTACGTATAGTAAACTGTATAATATTAAAGACATTGAAAGTTTATTCTCTACTACTTTTGATTTTTATAAAAAATATTATATGAATTTAGATAAAAAAGAAATTTTAAAAGTATTTGAAGAAGAAAAAAATAAATTTGAAAAAAGTTTAGATAAGGGTTTAAGGATTTTTAATAAATTAGAGAAAATTAGTGGTAAAGATGCTTTTTTGCTTTATCAGAGTTATGGTTTTCCTTTGGAACTTACAAGAGAGTTAGCTAAGGAAAGAGGATTAAGTATTGATGATAGAGCTTTTTTAGAAGAATTTAGAAAACACCAGGAAGTTTCTACTAAAGGTGCACAAAAAAAATTTGGCGGTGTTGGTGATTATGGAGAACAAGTTGCAAAGCAACATACTGCAACTCATTTATTGCACCAGGCACTAAGGGATGTTTTAGGAAATGAGGTAAAACAAGCTGGTTCTGATTTAACACCAGAAAGATTAAGATTTGATTTTACATTTAATAGAAAACTGACTAAAGAAGAAAAGGAAAAAGTTGAGAGAATTGTTAATGAGAAAATTAATGATAATTTGAAGGTGACTTATGAAGAAATGGATTATAAGGATGCAGTTAAGAGTGGAGCTTTAGCATTTTTTAAAGATAAATATCCAGAGAGAGTTAGAGTTTATAACATAGGAAAATATTCCAAGGAAATATGCGCTGGACCGCATGTTAGAAATACTTCTGAGATTGGTAGTTTTAAGATATTAAAAGAAGAGAGCAGTGCTGCTGGAGTAAGAAGAATAAAAGCTATTGTAGATTAAAGTTGTTTTAGTTTTTTTTGAATGTCTTTTAACTCTTGTTTTAAACTTTTTTTCTCTATTTTTTTACTTTTTGTTGTTTTAGTTTGTATTTTTATTGTTTTTTCTGGCATTCTTTCTTGTTCTGGCCTTTCTATTTCTGGTACTTGTTCTCTTAACTCTTTTATTAATAGTGTTAGTTCCTTGTTGATTGTTCCCAATTGTTTGGTTTTCAGTGCTTTTTGTTTTTTTATTCTTTCTAAAATATCTGATTTTTGGAGTAGTTCTGTTGTTTGTATTGCTGACTCAAGCAAGTTTTTTTGTAGTATTTTTGGATCTTCTACTCTGAAGAATATCGGGGCTTTTTCCATTCTATCTCTTGAAAATTATTTTTTCGGTAAAAAGTATTTTTTCTCTTATATCTGCTATTTGATTCTGCCAATTCTTTATTTCATATTGCTCTTTTTCTCTTAATTGTTGTATACCTCTTAAGATTTCTTCTGCTTCTGCAATCTTTTCTTTTATTTTTTGTACTGTTTCTACTGCAGCTTTATATTCTTGTATTCTTATGAAAACAGGCTCTCTTCTTATTTCTGGTTTTTTTTCGTATACTTTTGGAAAATAATCTTGTGTTGATAGTGGGGGCAATTGTGGTAATGGTGATAGCGATAAGGGCGGTAATGGGGGCAATGATGGCGGTGATATTGCTCTTTTTATACTTGTATTTTCTAATGGGTAATATGTTGGAAATTCAGGAAGTTCTTTTAAAGAAGGAAGATTTTTTAATGATTTTTCTTTTTTCTTAAATAACGGCATTGTTACACCTCCTTTGTTATTAAAATTTTTTGAACTTATTAAAGCTTTTCTTATTATTCTTATGTAGTGAAAACCAAAACTTTTTAAATAACGTTTAATTATAAATTCCTATGAAAATGACGGATAAATTGTTGGATGAATTGATGGTTGAACTAATTGGAGAAGACTCTTTAAAGTTAATTAAATTGATAAAAAGCAGGTTCAATGTTAGTGAGTTTCTTATTGCTGAAAAGTTAAAAATAAGCATAAATCAGGTTAGAAATATTTTGTATAGATTACAAAATTATAATTTGGTTACTTTTACTAGAAAAAAAGATAAGAAAAAGGGCTGGTATATTTATTACTGGACTTTTAATATAAAAAGAGCCAGAGAATTATTATTGGAATCAAAGAAGAATAAACTGGAAAGATTTAATAAAAGACTTGAGAGGGAATTGCATAATACTTTTTTTGTTTGTCCAAATAGTTGCATAAGGATGGATGAAGATACTGCAATGGGTTATGAGTACAAATGTCAAGAGTGCGGCACTATTCTGGTTAGAGAAGATAATAGTAAAATAATTGATCAGATAAAAAAAGAGATTACAATTTTAAAAAATGAATTGAAAGAAAAAGAAGTCAAGAGGAAAAGAGTTAAGAAGAGAATTACTAAAACAAAAAAGAGCAAGAAAACTGTCAAGAGGAAAGCTGTTAAAACAAAAAGAGATAAAAAACCCACTAAGAAGACTATCAAGAAGAACTTGGTTAAAAAGAAACTTTCTAAGAAAGCTGTTAAAAAGAAATCCAATAAAAAAACTAAAAAATCAAGAAAGAGGTAAAAATATTTTTGATCCGTCTAATGGCGGTATTGGGAGTATATTGAATACAAACAAGATAAGATTTATTTGTTTTGTCAGAGCAAAAAAGATTGTTTGTTTCTTATTTAATTTTTTATTATATCTTAAAACTAAATAGGAGATTCCGAGTAAGAGTAAATTTACTAAAGGACCGGCTGCTGCGATTAATCTATATTGCAATGGGTCTGCTACTGGTGGAATACCTACGTATCCAGGTGCTATTAGTATTAATGGAGAGTTTATTATTTTAAGAACTACTGCTATTACTAAACCAAGAGGCCATATAAAAAATTGTGCTGTATATCCGAAAGCCATTGCTGTGAATTTATGCCCCAATTCGTGTAAAATTACTGCTGGAGCTGTTACTAATGAAGCGAATATAAGGTTTTCTTTGTTAAATCTTCTTGGGTGTAACATGTCATAAACTGTTTTTGGCCGTATTGAGACTTTATCTGAGAAAATATAGCCTATTACAAGTGTTAAAATTATGAAATACAGAATTTCAATTGGTGTTATTATCATCTTAATTTTTAAAGGATTATTTATTTTTAAATGTTGTGTTTTTATATCGAGTTTTCTAAATATTGTTCTCGTTTGTCTTTTTCAAATTTTTCAATTGCGTATCTTAGCATTGTTCTTGGCATTTTTTTGTAGTGTTCTTTTAAGAATTTTTCTTCTATTTCCTGATTTCTTTTTCCAATTTCCCTCAACATCCAGCCAACAGCTTTGTGTATTAAATCGTGTTTGTCACTTAAAAGAATTTCAGAAATTTTTAAAGTATCCTCGAATTCATTATTTTTTATGAACTCAAATGTTGATAGTATTGCTATTCTTTTTTCCCATAAATCATTTGATTTTGCTAGTTTGTATAGAATCGACTTATCTTTTTGAATTAAGTAATTTCCTAATATGTTTGGTGCTGATAAATCAACCAGATCCCAGTTGTTTATGTTTTTTGTATTTTTCAAGTAAAAATTGAATATTTCTTGTTTAGAATTCTTATATTTTATTATTAAGATTAATAATGAAATTAGTCTGTATTCATGTATTCTGCTTGAGATCAATTCCTGTAAATCTTTTAGTGTTAAATTTGAGAATTCTTTTGCTATTTTTCTTTGTTGTGGAACAGTAATTCCAAGAAAAATATCTCCTTCACCATATTGGCCCTTTCCTGTTTTAAAAAATCTTGAAAGAATCTTTGATTTTTCTCTATTTTCAAGTTTTGATAATTCCTTTTTTAGTTGGTTTAACATATAATTTGGATAATTTAAGTATTCTTAATATTTTCTCATTTGCAACCTATACACATAAAAGTTATAAATGGTTAAAATATTTGTTTCTTATGTATGTTGATTTTGATTCTAGTGGTAAAATAGAAAGTTTAAAATCAAGAGTTTTATTTAAAAATGTTGAAGTTGTA
>CAYIWE010000025.1:0-8029 GCA_964367025.1 Candidatus Woesearchaeota archaeon | reverse complement strand
CACATACTTCTGTAGCACCCGGGTTAATAGCATTGTTATTATCATTGCAGTCATTGCCGCTAACACAATCAACGCTGTAAATGTAATAACCATCTAGATCTAAATCTGTACAAAAAGGATTAAAAACATTAAGAGTAACAATCTCACTAGTAATACCGCCTTTACCATCATTAACTGTAAACGTAACTTGATAATTTCCTTCTTGTCCCAAAGAAGGTGTCCAAGAAAATACATGTGTATTTATATCAAAAGTAGCACCAGTCGGTAAATTTGTTGCACTATAAGTCAAAATATCACCATCAATATCACTAGCACTAACAGTAAATGTTAATAATTCATTTATATTCACTTGTTTATTTGACATAGGAGTAAATACAGGCGCATTATTAATAATAAAATAACTATTATACAAATCTAAAATCTCGCCTGAAGTTAATACTCTGTTCCAGACAGCAAACTCATCATATTTTACACTAAGTCCGTCTGCGCCAATGTTTAAAACATTTGAAGGAGCAACCCAGGTATTAACTAAAGTATCTGTTTCTAAGAATACACCATTTCTATACCAGCTAATACTGGTTGGTGTTATAACCATAACTAAATGATTCCACTGGTTGTATTGGCCTATGAAACAATCAGTACAGTACACTACCTCATTAGCACCAGCCCTGTTAAAAGTCATTGAAAAATCATCATTCCAATTGGCAAAGGATAAATAATAACCATTGTTATTCCACAAGCCCTTGCTCAAGAAAATATCAGCTCCATCATTTAGCATATTAAACCAGAAAGCAATACTAACTGTTTTTTCACCTGTTAAAACAGAATTATTCTGAAGAAATGCTTTTGTAGTTTTTGGGAAATAATAAGCATTGCCTAATTTTCCAGGAACAACTTGTGGAATGTGTGTATTGCCCGCAATAGGGGTTAACTCATAATTATTGCCACTAAAATCATGAACATACGTTTCATTCTCATTAAAATTAACATCTTTATCAAAATGATATAATGCTACTGTATTACCCAACACACCGCCACAGCCCTCATCAACTAAACTATCACAATCATTGTCTATACTATCACAAACCTCTTCTGGAACAGTTGGACAGCTTAATGTACACAATTGATAACTTCCACAGCTAACACCATTGTAATTGCAATTTAATGTTGCATGAAGATTAACATTACTGTCATCACAATCACCACCATTAGTAACGTAATTTAAAGGAGCACTGCACTCCTGAACATTTATATTAGGATTGCCATAGGTATCCCCATCCCCATCATAGTAAAATGTAGTTTTTACATTTTCATCTATTAAACTATTGCAATTATTGTCTATAGTATCACATACTTCTGTAGCACCCGGGTTAATAGCATTGTTATTATCATTGCAGTCATTTCCACTAGGACAATTAACTGCATCATAAACATAATACATATCAAAATCACTATCCACACAAGAAGCATAATCTAAATCAATACCAACATAATTTATTTTAGTATACACTTTAGTTTGAGGATTACTCCAGTGTTCAAAAGCACCCAAACCAATAGTTTCTGCATACCTTAGTATATCATCAACTCTACCAAGTGCTTCATAATTTACATAATCAAACATTACAGAATCAGTTGCAACAGGATCAAATCCAAAAAATAACATATTTGGAGACTGACTATTAAAAGTATTCCACCTTAGTGGTGTAGCAGTATTTGTAGTAGGATGACCAAATAAACCATCACCAACTATCAATCTAGTTTTACCTTTAAACACAGGATTATTATTTACATCAGCTAAATAATTATAATTAGGATTGTAATTAGGCCTACTAGGAAAAAAATAATCGTGTAAAGAAGTTCTGCCACCAATTACATTTACAGAACCATAATTATTTTTCAAACTTAGAGTAACACTAGCATCACCATGACCCTTTAACAAAGGTACATTGATTATGTGTTGTGCATTAACAAAAACATCTGAAGGTAAAATAGGTGTCCCAGCAGGATATTGAGAAGTAGTAGCATAAGGTGAACCTTCAGAAACAAAAGTTGCTTCACTGCTTGAATAAAAATTTACTGGTTGAATAATTTTATTTCTAAATCTTGTAGGTATTGGTCTAGAAGGATCTGCTATTGTAATTTTATCAGGAGTTATCCCAATTGACATCAAACCATTTATAATTGCATTTACTGTTTCTGCATAAGCATCCATTTCATTATCACTATCACCCATACCCTGCCATGCATTATTAAAATTAACTTTTATTACAACACTATCCCCGCTAACATAAGGGGTTATTATCCTGCTCCAAGCACCAGCTAAAGTAGTTTCACCTGTTAATTCTTTTACTCCAGTTTCAACCATAGTGTTAACACGATCCTGTCTTATATAATTGCCATGCCAACCAGTTGAAAAATCCCAAAAAGTTGCGCCAGAATCATGAACAGAAACAACTTTTGGTAAACCCGGACCACCAACAAAAACATTCAAATTCTGGATTACCGCACCCTCATAAACCTTATTTTCAAATACAGAAAAACCAGTCATTCCATAAAGTTTTTCTTTAAATCTTCCATCTTTAATATCCTCATTAATATAAGTAATTGTAAAGAAAAAACCAATTAAAACAAAAACAACCGCAACATTTTTTAAAGTAAACACCCGTCTTAAAAAACTAGAAAAGTTAGATAAAAAAGAACCAAATACACTACTGATATAAGTGCCAAAACTTGACCAAAAACTCATTTGACACGGGTATAAAATTCTTGTTGGCCTCATCCCAATCCTAAACAAAGACCAAATGCCAAAAGATATAAAAAACAATAAAGAACTATTTTTTACCTTATAATATAAATGTTTCAATAAAGATTTCTTATTACACCTCTTTTTATCTAAACTGTCATACATCTATTGTATGAAATAAAACGTTTATATAAATATTATTAACTAATGATATAGAGATTAAACTATATAAATCATTTCTCATAAATATTTTTCCTGTGTCCAACTTTGAGGATACAAATTAAATCCCTTTAAATTTCAAATATAACTCTATAATCTCCAACTCTTAATCTAAAAGCATTCACCCATTTTAATTTTTTTATATCTTTAGAACAAGGATTTTCTATTAACTCGTCAACTTTTTTATAAATTCTATTAGAAATACTTACTTCTAATTTTTTTAAATCTTTAATAGCATTCTCTTTCCAATCTATCTCATATGTCATAACCCCAACATTTTTTTAACTTCTATGTGGGGTATACTTTTACCTTTTCTTGCTTCTTCTATTTCTTTTTTTGTTCTTTCATTTAACTCTAAATCATCCTCTATCATTCTTTCAATTATTTTATTATATGTCTCTCTTTCAAACATTTTCATTCTATCCAAAATAGTTTTTACTTTATCCGAAACCTGTATCGTTGTTGACATGTTATAATGTATTATAAAGCGCTATAACATAAACTTTTTGTTTTATTCCCTTAAAATTGAATTCAACGCTCTATCTAAATTAATATCTTCCTTTAAAACCAATTTTTTCACAGAACCAGAAAACTCACTCATCTCTTTTCTTTCCAAATAAACATCAACTTTATTCATCAATTTTCTTACTTTTTTAAATGTAAAAACACCAATAGCTAAAGCATCTCTCTCATGCTTATTGCTAACTTTAAAATTTTCAATTAATTTCATTTTCTCCTTAACCAATAGATCTTCTTCAGGATAAACAATTTTCACATTCAAAACAGCTCCTAATTTTTCTATAAATTTAGGAACATTCTTCCTGTCAGTTCCAATAACAGCAACTCTTCCCTTTTTAATCAAAAATTTTACAAAATTATTTAATCCAACATTTTTTAAACATCCGTACTCTAAGACACCGCCATCAACACTCAACAAAGCATAACCCAAATTAACACCCGGATCAACACCAACAATTAATAAATTATCCATCTATTCCTCTCGCATATAAGATATTCTAGCAACATCCCCAACATACGCTTGTATCTCTTTTAATCTTTCAACAAGTTTAATAGTATTAACACTATTTTTTTTGCCAAAAAGCTTTTCACATTCCAGCATATAACCGCTTTTTAAAGAAGCGACCATATAGGCTTTCTTATAATCTTTTGTATAATAAGAATCCATAACATTTAAATAAGAATCTTTAAGTTTCAAGAATAATAAATTAATTTTTTTTGTTTCACTAATATCAACTTCATTCCAAAACCTGTATATTCTTTTTAAGGAATCCGCTATTTTTTCTAGTTTAGTTATCAAAACCCGTGTTTCTGATAATTCAAAATTACTCATCCCCATTTTTTTGCCCAATTCAGGATCATCCAAGGATTTTTTAACAACTCTCAAAACTAAAAAGCTCAATTTATTAACATCAATATCCTGTTCCTGAACATCAACAGATCCCTTTTTATTAAAAGATAAAACCAAATTATCAAACATAGACCTAATCATTAAATCAATTTTTCTTATCATGTCGCTCAAAGAAACATCATTTAAATTCAAAAAATCTTTTATAATAATCTTCCCATGTAATTGGTGTGTAATCTCAAAGCCGATTAGTTTATTGACCATCTCTCTTATATCAACAATATTGTTCTTAAAATCCTTTGATATCAAATTAACAACATCACAATGATTTATATAAGCAGCAACAAGTTCTCTTTCTATCTGATCAATGCTCTTGCCAGTAATGTCCAAGACAATCTCTTTTGATTCATCCTCTCCCTCTATTAATTTTGAAGAAAAAACAAGGTCATTATTTCCATTTTCATTAATGTAAATAGTATCGCCTTTTTTTAATTTATTCTTCTTTATCCAATTCATAGGTAAAGAAACTACAAAAGATGAATTTCCAAATTTTATTACCTTTCTAAAATCCAACTTATAAACCCCAAAAGTATAGTTATATATATGTTAAATATAAAATATATAGGGTAAGTATATATTTAAGTATTTCTATACTAAATAATATAAGTATTGGGGGTGATTGAAATGGAAACAAACGGAGGAAACTACTTAGAGAGATACACAAAAAAAATTATAGACGAACTTATAAAAGACAGAGAAATTTCAAGACAAGAAGCAAACTTCATAAGAGAATACATGAAAAATATTTATTAATACAAATGTGAAAATTTAAACTTAAAAATTTTTTTATAATTTTCATAGATAACACTTTCAACTTCTTTTTCATCCATTTTTTTTATCTCAGCTATTTTCTTAACGATTTCAAAAACAAACCACGGTTCATTTCTATCATCACCAACACCAAAAAAAGGTGAATCTGTTTCTGTTAACAGATTATTAATAGAGACTTGTTTAACTAAATCCTGCATACCCTTGCTTATTAACAAAGTTCCTGGTATTGAAAAATACCAACCATTGCCCTCAATTTTTTTTGCTAAATTTAAGTCTCCAGTAAAGTAATGCATAATAACCTTGCTCAAACTAGAATTTTCTAAAATACTCACAACCTCTTTTTCAGCTTCTCTAGAATGAACTATAACTGGTTTCTTAAATCTCTCCCCTGATTCAATCATTTTGTTAAAATTCACTCTTTGTTTATCTTTATTGCCCTGCAAAAAATCCATTCCAATCTCACCTATGGCAATAATCCTGTCTTTATTTTTAATGATTAAATCCAAATTCTCTTGTAAATTCTCTTTTAAAACAAACATAGGATGCAAGCCCAAAGCAGCTTCAACAATATCATACTGTTTACTAATCTCTAAAACTCTTAATTTGCTTTTAAACGTGAGACCATTGCTGATTATTTTAATAACGCCCTTATTCTTGCATCTTTTAATAACCCCATCTAAATCACTAGAAAACTGTTTGCTTGATAAATGAGCATGGACATCAACTAACATAAACCAATAAAAAACAAAAACCTATTTAAATATTCCTCATAAAGTAATACTATGTATCATCTACTTTTACTATCAAAAGAAAACTTAAAATTAGCAAAAGAAGAAGCGCTCTCAATAGCAAATACAAAAAATTACAGATTAATAAAAAATTATTTGATTCTAGAAACTAAAAAAACGGATTTTTCAAGATTGGCTTTTACTAAAAAAGTTTATCAAATTTTATTCACAACTAAAAAAAATAATCTCTCAAAAAAAATAAAAACTTTTAATTTTAATAAATACTACAAAAAAGATTTTGCAGTAAGATCCAACGTAACAAGTAAAGAAAAGGAAATATCTTCGTTAATTTATGAAAAATTAAAAAACCCAAAAGTAAACTTAAAAAATCCAAAAACACAATTTGAATTCTTTTTTATAAATAAAACTGTCATATCGTGTTTGCTTCTTCACAAAATACTATCATTTGAAAAAAGAAGGCCTCATTTAAGACCGGGTTTTGCGCCAATATCCCTTCATCCAAAACTAGCAAGAGCAGTAGTTAATTTAACAAGAATAAAACCAAAGCAAATACTCCTGGACCCATTTGTAGGAACAGGCGGGATTTTAATAGAGGCCGGTTTAATAAATTGCAAATTAATCGGTTCAGACATTTCAAAAGAGATGTTAAAGAAATGCAAACTAAATCTAAAAAACTTTAAATTAAGAGCAAGATTAATCCAGGAAGATGCAACAAAAATTAAAGTAAAAGCAGATGCAATAGCAACAGACCCGCCGTACGGAAAAGCGTCCCCGATTAAAAACAAAAGTTTATACACGGATTTTCTTAATAACGCTTACAAAATCTTAAAACCAAAACACTATTTAGTAATAATCACTCCAAATATTAAAGTAAAATCAAAATTTAAAACAATAAAAACAATTGATTACTATGTTCACAAATCATTAACAAGAAAAATAATTATACTCCAAAAAGTAACATAAACGGTTTCAATAAAAACAAAAGTAATTTTAAAATATACGGCCACATATTAACAAGTATTAGGATAAAAATCATTAAGGCTACTGAACCCCATATTTTCGCAACCTTTCTCTCATCTTTAGTAAAATACCCCAATAAAACATAAAACATTCTGCCACCGTCAACAGGGCCTAAAGGCAATAGATTAAACAAACCAACTCCAACAGTAATCACAAACAACCAAAAAAACAAAGTTAATACCCACAAAACCCTTTTAAACTCCTTAACATCAGTAATATTATTGATAACAATACCTAAAAAACCACTATCTTTCTTTTCATCCTTAGCAGCAACTATATCATACTCTTTCTTATCCGTTTTAATTTTTACCGCATCGCCCTCTTTTAGTCCATCCAAAGCAAAAGAAAAATCGCTTTTATTGGTAATCTCTACATTGTTAACCATGAAAATTCTTTCACCAATTTCAATTCCACTCAAACCAACAGGTGAATTTTCAACTACATCATAAACCCAAACACCATCTCCAAAGTAATTATTTATAAGTGGATTAAAAATCAAAGGTACTAAAAATAACAAAACAACCCCAAGTAAAATATTTGAAAACGGACCAGCAGCAAAAACAGATAATTGTTGCACTCTCTTCTTTTTTTTCAAAGTTTTTTCATCAGGTTCAACAAAAGCAGCTAGTATAGGACCTAAAAAAGCAAATCCAGAACTTTTTATATCAACTTTATAAACCCTTGAAATGACGCCATGTGAAAATTCATGAATCCCAGCAACCACAAAAAGAGCAATTATCCAGTGCCAAAAGGATAAAACGGGTGCTCCAGGAATATGTATTCCCGGGAAAACCGGAGCTAAAACAGGTTTAGCATCAGGAACAGTAAACAACTGATAGGTTCCATAAATTAAAAAACCGAGGATAACAATCATTCCTAAAAACCCAACAATTATCCCAATAAAAGAAGCGACTTTTAAAAGTCTCGGAATTTTTTTAGAAAGCCTATCCATCAAACTTAAGCCAATTTTTGTTTTATACAAAACAAATATTTTGCTTTGTACATCAAATTTCTCTCTTTTAAATAAAAAGAACAAAACAAGTAAAGCATAAAATATCAATGCTGAGATTAAGTCAATATTCATCCTACTTCCCTTTTTTT
>CAYIWE010000024.1:6371-8337 GCA_964367025.1 Candidatus Woesearchaeota archaeon | reverse complement strand
ATTATTTCTAGATTTGAGGATGCTGGTTTAAAGATTGTTGGAATGAAGATGGTGTGGATTGATGAAGAATTATCAAAAAAGCATTATTTTGATGTTGCACAAAGAAGAGGTGAAAAGGTTTTACAAAATCTTTTTAAGTATATGAACGAGGGTCCTGTTATTGCTATGGTTGTTGAGGGTCTTCATGCTGTAGAAGTTGTAAGAAAAATTGTTGGACCTACTGAACCATTAAAAGCTTCTCCTGGGACTATTAGAGGAGATTATGCTCACCACAGTTTTGTGTATACTGACAGTGTAGGTATTGCAGTTAAAAACTTGATTCATGCTTCTGGAAATATTGAAGAAGCAAAAAAAGAGGTTAAATTGTGGTTTAAAGATAAGGAGTTGCATACTTACAAAACAGTACATGAAAAACATGTTTTTTAATTGATTTCTAAAATTTATTTTTAAAAATGAGAAAAAGAATTATTATTCCAATGGTTTTAGCGTATGTTGCTTCCCCAATTTATGATGAGGGTTTTTTAAATTTTAATCCAACTATTGGGGTTTGCGTTGCTGATAAAATTGAAGAAAAAGAACCTAATTTACCAGAAATGAATTTTGGTTATGAGATTAACGGGAAGAGTGTACAATTTTATAATTTTGATCCTAAAAATATTAATCTTGAGGTTTTAATTTTTGATAAACCACAAAAAGCGGATAAATTTTTAGAAAAAGCTAAAAATAAACATGGGGATAAACTTGAATTTTTAACAACACTTGGTTATTATGATGTAAATAACGGTGAACCTATCGGTAGGATAAATATAGATGGCAAAGTTGTAGCTGGTGGTTGTTATGATGGCGGAGTATACTTGATAAATTCTTCTGACAAACTTAAGGTTAATAAAAATATTGATGGAATTGAATTATCAATTGGTGAATGGTATCACGGCGGATTTGGGGCACTTATTATAGGTTCTAAGCTTGATGTTGAGGAAACAAAAAGGAGAAATCTTGAATATTCTGCTAAAAAACCAAGAACTGCGCTTGTTATTTATGATGATAATTGTGGTTTAGCATTTTATACTGGCAATCTTAGTGATTTTGCACACGGTCTTTTGGGTTTAAATTTAGGTGTAAAAGATGCTGTAACTTTAGATTCTGGAAATTCAAGGTATTTTGCATTTAGAAATCGTGAATTAGAAAATGAACCTTTTACAGTGTTAAAACAAGAGAACAAAAAAAGAGCAATTAGTTCTATGCTTTGTGGGTATTTGAAATAAAGAAAATTTTATTTCAAAAGATTTAAAAATAAAGATAAACCTTATTAATTATAAATAAAATTTCTGGGAAAATGATAAGACAACCTATTGTGGCTATGGTTGGCCACGTGGATTCTGGAAAGACGAGTATTCTAGATTTAATTAGAGGGAGCTCTGTTGTTAAAAGAGAGAGTGGCGGGATAACACAACATATTGGAGCTACTTCTGTTCCTATTAAAGTTATACAAAAAATAAGTAGTGATTTAATGAAGAAAAGCAGTGTAAAAACAAATATACCTGGGTTGTTGTTTTTGGACACTCCTGGACATAAGGCTTTTAATAATTTAAGAAAACGTGGCGGAAATCTAGCTGATGTCTCTATAGTAGTTGTTGATGTTTTAAAGGGTATTGAAGACCAAACAATAGAGAGTATAGAAATTTTAAGGAGTTATAAAACTCCTTTTATAATTGCTTTGAATAAAATAGATCTAATTCCGGGCTGGAAAAATTATGGTGGTTTAATTTTAGAGGGTATTGAAAAACAAAGTGAAAGCACAAGAAATTTTTTAGAGCAAAAGTTATATGAGGTTGTTGGAAAATTATACGAGTTAAAATTTAATTCTGAAAGATTTGACAGGATTAAAGATTATAGTAAAAATATAGCAATAATACCTATAAGTGCAAAAACTGGCGAGGGTTTACAGGAATTATTAATGTTTTTG
>CAYIWE010000024.1:0-6271 GCA_964367025.1 Candidatus Woesearchaeota archaeon | reverse complement strand
AAAGGCGATGTAAAAATAATTTTGGGGGATATAATTTACAGAATAATAGAGGATTATGAAAAATGGCTGGAAGAAGAGAACAATAGATTGGCTTTGAAAACACTTGGTAAAATAAAAAAGATTTGTAAGATCAGAGTAATGAGCGGTTATATCTTTAGAAAATCAAATCCTGCTGTTATTGGTGTTGAGGTTTTGGGCGGAGAATTAACAACAAATACAGATCTAATGAATGACAAAGGAGTGAGTATTTGTACTGTAAAAAGCATTCAATTAGAAGGGGAGAGTATAAATAAAGTTGAGAAGGGAAAAGAGGTTGCTGTATCTTTACCTGGGGTTACTATTGGCAGACAGGTAAATGAAGAGGATATTTTATATTCCAATATTAATGAAATGGATTTCATTGAGTTAAAAAATAAGAAAAAGTATTTAAATAAGAATGAAATTGAAGTGCTAAAAGAAATAGCTGAGATAAAAAGAAAGAAAGAACCTATGTGGGGAGTTTAATTTACTTTTAATTTTTGTTTCATTTCTTGATAATCTTCTACTTTAGATGCTTGTGAAAATGCTATTCTATGGTATGGTATAATAAAAAGTGAAGAGGGTATTACTCCAGCTACAGCTCCTAAACAAGTTCCTATAATTGTTGCTCCAATAGAACCTACAAATTGGACAAGTCCAGAAATAGGTGCAAATAAATATGAATTATTATTAAGATATTCTGCTGCTTGTGTTGAATATTCACTACCAAAAACATAACCAGCACTTAATCCGATTACTCCACCAAATGCTACAAGTGAATCTGCGGGGTATTTTATTAAAGGTGACCAATCACCAAAATAACTTTGTTTTTCCTTTTGTCTTTCTGCTTTATTAGCAAGTTCTTCTAAAGTTTGGGATAGCTGATATGAATATTTGCCATGCGTAGAAATAGTAATTCTTTCTAAACCCCCGTTTTTCTTTGCATCTCTTCTGATTGTTTCCAAAACAGTTTCCATATATTTTGTTAATTCTCTTGGATTTCTTGTTTTATCTGCTTCATCTGTGTTTACATGATATTTTAATATATTTGTAAGTCTATCAAACTGTCCTTCAATCCCGTATTTTGATATTTTTCTCATTTTTTATTCTTTATGTATGATTTATGATATTTATAGTCTTCTGTGTTAGAATATATAAATATAAAGAAAAGTTTTAAAAAGATAATGTTATTAACAGTTTAAAATGGAAACAAAAATCGTTGTAAGTGATCCAAAAACAGGAAAAAGTTATCAAAAAGTTGTAGATGGGAGTAGATTAATCGGTAAAAAAATTGGTGAGGGTGTTCAGGGTAAAAGCGTTGGATTTGGTGATTATGAATTTATGATTACTGGTGGAAGTGATGATGCTGGTTTTCCAATGAGAAAAGACTTAGAAGGGAATTTAAAGAAGAGGATTATGATAGGGAAGAGTGTTGGTTTAAGAGAAGCAAAAGACAAGGGCTTTAAAAAAAGGAAAAGTGTCAGAGGAAATACTGTAAGTGAAAAAACAGCACAGGTTAATATGAAGATTATGAAATACGGGAGTAAAACCCCTGAAGAAGTTTTTGGCAAAAAAGAAGAGAGTGAGAAGAAAGAGTAAATTTGTTGGTCATTAATTAAAAAAGAAAATTTTAAAAGGCTATCCTTTTTCTAAAGAGTAGTTTATTTGCTCAATTGATATATCTTTTCTCTTATATTTTTAATCTGATTTTCATTTAGTCTTCCTAATATTTCCTTAGATTTTGAGTGAAAGAAAGGGGCTTTTGAAATAATAAAATCAGATTCTGATTTTTGAACAACTCTGTCAACATAATATTGAGTAGTATTCCTACACTCAAATGCTTTATTTATAAGTTTTATATCATCTTTAGAATAAAATTCTGACAAAAACTCTTCCATAAACTTTAATGTGCATGAATGAATTTCACATTTTATTCCAATTTTCATTAAAATAGCGTATAAAGAATAATACATTGAATAGTAACAAGCTGAAACAGAAAATCTTAAACTATAGTTTTTCTCTCGATTCATTGTTCCTAATGCATCTTCTGCCATTTTCAAATAACCTTCTGCCAAATTATCATTTACTTCAATTATTCTAATTCCATCTTTTTGGTTACAACACCAATTTATGTTTACCATATCAATTCAATAAACTCCTCTATTCCTCTTAGTACAATATGATTTTTAATTATTTCTTTAATTAGAATATCTTTATTATTAACTTTCTTTTTATCAATTTTGACGATATTTATTCTGAGGTTATATAACTGTTCTAAATCTTTTACTTCCTTGTGCTTTCCTATGATCAATATATCTAAGTCAGATTTTTCATTAGCTGAAAAATTAGCATAGCTTCCAAATATTACAAGGATTCCATCTGTCCTTAATTCAAGCTTATTAAATAAATCTTTAAGTTTTTTATATCTATCTATAAACTTTATTTTTTTATTAATCTCAATTAATTTTATTATTTCCTTTATGTTTAGATTAAGATGATTCAAATGATAATACTTGTTTTTACCTTCAATAGAGAACTTTAAGATGTGTTCTTTCTCTAGTTTGTTTAAGATGTTAGAAACTGTCTTTTGGTTCATCTTTAACTTTTTAGCAATATCTCTTCCATAGGCCTTTTTATTATAGTCTTCAGTAAAATTTTCCAAGATTTTTAAAGTTTTATTATTGAGTATCATATTACTCATATGAGTAAAGTAGTATTTAAATGTTTCTATTTAAAACTAAGTTTCATTGGCTATGCAGAATTGAACTGGTGGATATTTAGTGTAAAATACCTTTAATTGGTGTATTAGAAGATAACAGAGATTAACCATCATAAATTGGTTTTCTGTGTTTAACCAAATCATCCTCAAATCTTGGTAATTGATTATAGAAAAAAGAAAATTTTAAAAGGCTACTCTTTTTCTAATTTAATGTAATATGGTTGAAAAAGGCAAATCTGAAAAGAGTAAATCTGAAAAGTTCATGCAGCCAGAAGTAAGTATTGGCTTAGTTGGCCATGTAGACCATGGTAAAACAACTTTAACTCAAGCATTGACTGGGAAGTGGACTGATACACATTCTGAAGAATTGAAAAGGGGTATTACTATTAGATTGGGTTATGCTGATGCTACTTTTTACAGATGTGGAAAGTGCAAAGATCCAAAATGTTACAGTCCAAAAGAAACCTGTAATTGTAAAAGCAAGTGCGGTGTATTAAGAAGAGTTAGTTTTATTGATGCTCCTGGCCATGAGAGTTTAATGGCAACTATGTTATCAGGAAGTGCTATAATAGATGGAGCTTTATTAATAGTTGCTGCTAATGAAAAATGCCCGCAACCACAAACAAAAGAACATTTAATGGCTTTGGAAATTGCTGGTATTAAAAATATTGTAATTGTACAAAATAAGATTGATTTGGTCAGCAAAGAAGAGGCTTTAGAAAATTATAAACAAATAAAAGAATTTGTTAAAGGCACTATAGCTGAAAATTCTCCAGTAATTCCTATCAGTGCTCAACATAATATAAATATTGATGTTTTAATTGGAGCTATAGAAGAGGTTATAAAAACTCCAAAAAGAGATTTAAAAAAAGATCCCTTGGTATATATTGCAAGGAGTTTTGATATAAACAAACCAGGAACAGAAATTGATAAATTAGTTGGCGGAGTTATTGGTGGTGCTATTTTACAAGGAAAATTAAAGATTAGTGATGAAATTGAAATAAGACCAGGAAGAAAAATTGAAGAAAAAGGAGGTGTTTTTTGGAAGCCCATATTTACTAAAATTGATAGTTTAAAATGCGGGGGTGTTGATGTTAAAGAGGCTATGCCTGGGGGCACTATGGGTATTTTAACTACTTTAGACCCAAGCATTGTTAAAAGTGATAATTTGATTGGCAATGTTGTTGGCTATAAAGATAAATTACCCGAAACGTTGTATGAATTAAAATTAAAAGTAAATTTATTAGAAAGAGTGGTTGGCAGTGAAAAGGATTTAAAAGTTGAGCCAGTAAAAAAAGGCGAGAGTTTAATGTTAAATGTCAATAGTGCGACAAGTCTTGGCATTGTAAAAAAGATTGGAAAGGATTTAATAGAGGTTGATTTGAGATTGCCTTTATGCGCTTATAAGGGTAGCAAGGTTACTATCAGCAGAAATGTCTCTGGCAGATGGAGATTAATTGGATGGGGTGCAATTGAGTGAAAAAAGTAATACTTGACACTAATTTTTTGATTTATTGCTGCAAATTTAAAATAGATTTCTTAGAGGAATTAAAAAGAATTCTAGATTTTGATTTTGAAGTTTATACACTGAATATAGTTTTATTGGAATTAGAGAAATTAAAAGAAAATTTGGCTTTAAGCCTTGTAAAAGAGAAAGGTTTAAAAATAATGAATGTTGCGATTGATAAGAATGTTGATGATAGTTTAATAAAATTATCCAAATTGGGTTTTATTGTGGGAACACAAGATAAAGAGTTAAAAGAAAAACTGAACAAACCAATAATCATTATCAGACAAAAAAAATATTTAGAGTTAATCAAGTAAAATGTTTTATGAAGTTGAATTAAGGGATTATATAAGAGTACCACCTAGGGTATTTGATAAGAACATAAGAGAAGCAATAGAGGGGCAGATAAGTGAAAAATATGAAAATTTTATATCAAAGAACCTGGGTATTGTAATATCTGTTGCAGGTATTAATGAGATTGGCGAGGGTGTAATAATCCCGGGTGATGGCGCTGCTTATTACGATGTTGTGTTTAAATTAATTGTTTTCAAACCTGAATTACAAGAGGTTGTTAAAGGAAAAATAACAGACATTACTGATTTTGGTGCTTTTATTGACATGGGGCCAGTTGATGGGATGATACACATAAGTCAAACAATGGATGATTTTGTTTCATTTAGTAAAAGCAATGTTTTAACTGGAAAAGAGAGTAAAAAAGTTTTAAAAATAAATGATTTATGCAGAGCAAGGATAATAGCTGTTAGTTATAAAGATATAAATAATCCAAAAATAGGTTTAACAATGAGACAGGTTGGTCTTGGAAAAGAAGAGTGGTTAGAAGAAAGCAAGAAAAAGGAAGAGAAAAATGAAAAAAAAGGTATGCAAAAAGTGTAAGATTTTTGTTATAGGAAACAAGTGCCCTTTATGCGAGGGAGACCAATTTACTGATAATTGGCAAGGAAGAATTTTTATTTTAGATGCAAACAAATCTGAAATAGCCAAGCAAATAAAAATTGATGTTAAAGGTGAGTATGCTATTAAAATTAGGGGAGAGATGAAATGAAGATTTTAGAGAAGAAAAGTTCTCCTTTGTTGGATAGAGAAGAATTTTTATTGAGTTTAGAGTTTGAGGGAGCAACCCCAAAAAAAGAGGAATTGAGAAAGAAATTTATTGAATTTTTAAAAGTTAAAGAGGATTGCTTTATTATTAAAAAAGTACAACAAGAGAGTGGAAGAACAAGAGTAAAAATAAAAGTTTATGTTTACAAAAGCGGTGAAGATTTAAAAAGAATAGAAGAGGTTAAAAAAAGTGGCAAAAGGAAAGAGAAGGGAAGTAGTAAGAAAGGGCAAAAAGGCAAGGAAGAATAAAGCAAGCAGCAAGAAATACAGTAAATACGATGTTAAAAGCGACAAAGTAGAGAGAAAAATGGTCTGCCCTAGGTGCGGTGGCGGTTATTTCTTGGCTCAACACAAAGACCGAGTTTATTGTGGAAATTGCCATTATACTGAGTTCAAGACAAAGGGATAGATTACTGTAGAGTAGTGAAAAAATAGTAAGGTTTATATATTGGTTGTGTAGTTCTCTGTAGGTTTGTTGATATCTATAAACTTGTATAAGTTTTGTGGGGTCAATTATAACTAGTATGCAATATGTGAGGTAAAAATGTCAAAAGTATTAGTTGTGGATGATGAATATTTATTGAGGAACGCAATTAAAGAGTATTTAATGTTAAATGGCAATGAAGTAGTCACTGCATCTGATGGTGAAGAGGGTTTAGAGTTGTATAAAAATGATAATAATGGTTTAATTGTATTAACAGATGTTGATATGCCAAGAATAGATGGTTTTGAACTTTTAAGTAGGATCAGAGAGATAAACCCTAATGCTCGTATCTATGTTATGAGTGGCAATGATGAAAATGGGAAAATAATTGAGTATGGTGCTTCTGGTTTTATAAAGAAACCGTTTGAACTTAAAGAGCTAGAAAGATTGATTAATTATAAAGAATAAACTTCTTCGTGTTTTT
>CAYIWE010000023.1:0-8609 GCA_964367025.1 Candidatus Woesearchaeota archaeon | reverse complement strand
GTAGCTTTTGTTCCCAAATTTCTTTTTTCAAGTTCTTTTATTATTGAAGCTTGTGTAAATCTTTTTGGTGGTTGTGTTTCTTTTTCATAAAGTGTTATCTTCTTTACATCCACCTCTTGTTTTTCTTTTACAATTGGTAATTCATGTTCTTTTAGTTTTAAATAAGGTTCATAGAACTTGTGCCAACCTTCTTCAAGTGTTGTTGTGCCTGTTACAACAAATATCTCTTTATTTATATCTATCTCAATTGTTACTGTCTGTCTTTTTGCTGGTGTAGAAAAAGTAGCCAGTGTTCTTTTAACAATTAGGTCGTATAATTGTTTTGATTTTCCAGATAAATTTTGAGGAACAATACCTGTTGGATAAATTGCTGGATGTGCAGGATCATTTTTACTTCCATTATTCGGTTTTAATGGCTTTTTTAATAATTCTTTGATTAATAATGAATACTCTTTTTGTTTTGATAATTCTGTTAGTGTTTTTTTATAATCGATTGAAGGTGGTAGTTGATTAGATGATGTTCTTGGATAAGAAATATATGAGGCTGTGTAAAGTTCTTGTGCTATTTCTAGTGTTTGTTTTGGTGTTGTGTTAATACATTTGTAAGCTTCTAATTGAAGTGCGGTTAAATCAAATGGGTTTGGTGGTGTTTGTTTAAATTCTTTTTTTGTTAATTTAGAGATGATGGCTTTTTTATCTTTGGTGTTTTTGATTATAACTTGTGCTTCTTCTTTTTTCCATATTTTATCTTTTTTATGAAAAGCAATTATTGGTTGTTTGTTTATCAAACCTTGTAATTCTATCTGCCAAAAAAGTATTGGATTAAATGATTGAATCTCTTTTTCCTTGTCCACTATAATTTTTAGTGTTGGTCCTTGAACCCTTCCAGAGGATAAAATCTTAAAGCCGTATCCTTTATCTTTTATTGATAGGGTTAACGCTCTGCTTGAATTAATGCCCCATAACCAATCTAAAAAGTGTCTTGTTTCTCCGGCTTCTGCTTGTTCCCAGTTTAGATGTTTAGACGCTTTTTCATAAGATGAAATTAATTCCTCTTTAGTCAGTGTAGAGAATTTCATTCTTTTTGCATCTTTTTTTTTGCAAATGAATCTTATAATGTTTAGTCCAATCACTTCTCCTTCTAAATCATAATCCGTTGCTACTGTAAACTCTTTTGCATTTTTTGTAAGTTGTTTTATTGTTGATGAATACTCTTTAGTAAATTTAGATGCTTTGTTTGTTTCGGATGATAGTTTCCATTCTATTTCAAAGGATGGGTACGTCCAACCACTTTTTTCTTTTTCAGATAGAGAGTATAAATGACCGACTGCACAAGCTACAACTATTTTTTTGCCTTTATGTGTTAATTCGTAATAAGGAACTTTTTTATTCATTTTTTTAATTGGTGTTTTATCTGCTAAAGCTGTTGCTATTTTTAATGACGCTGCTGGTTTTTCTGTTATAATTAATTCGTACATAAACAATTAAGAGAAAAGATTAAGTATAAAAAAGTTTAGATTTTCAATTTTGAGGTAATGAATCAAAATATTCATCTACTTTTGGTCTTTTAGCGAGATAAAGGAACATATCTAATTGTGGTATTACTTCCTCTCCTCGTTTTAGTTCGGTATATGAAGGGCTTACTTTATAACACACTAATACAGGCAGATTTTTGAATGTTTTGTCCCTTGTATTGATGCCTTGTCTTAACCAAGTTTCTGATATTTTAGAATCTTCAAATTTAATTACTTCAAAAGAATAGAGGGAATCGGGTGCTACAAGTATCAAATCATCTTCAATAATGGTCTCAATCCTCGACTTGGTAAGTGTACGGGCGTTTATTGGTTCTATTGTTAGTGTAATCATTTTTTGATTTAAGTTAAACCATTATTTAAAATTAGTTGTAATAAAGATATATTAAATAATTATAATTTTACCACTCCTGCCAACGTTAATAACTTTTGTTTTACCTACTTTTTCTTCTATACCTTCTGCTTCGTGAATATGTGAACAGAGTAAAATGTCTGGTTTTAAAGTATCTATTGCTTTTTTTACACCTGTTGAACCCGGGACATAGTTGCTTAATTTTTCAACCAGTGTTCCTGATGGATGTACATGGGTTATCATTATTTTTCTCTTTTTATCTTTTATTTTAGTAAAACTCTTTTTTAGGATATTAAAAATTTCGGATTCTGTTAATTTAGATGGGCCAATATTGGCGGCTCCACAACCGAATAAACCGGTGTCCCCTATCGAGATAGAATAACCGTGTAAGTTTACTGCGCTATAAAGATCTGCGAGGAAATCTGCTGTTGCAAAAGATTCATGGTTGCCAGGAACAAAAATTACTTTTTTGTTTTTTTTAACGAATGGTCCTATAATTCCACTTATTGATGTTTCTGCCAGAGTTAAATCTCCACACAAAACAACGTAATCCACATTTTCTTTTTCTGCTTTTTTGGCTAATCTTTTAGCTAAACTGGTGTCACCGTGTAAGTCTGCAGCTGCGAGAATTTTCATTTTTTCTTTATTAATTTTATATTATTCATATATTTCTGTAAAATTGTTGGTACTTTAATAGAACCATCTTTTTGTTGATAATTTTCAAGAATTGCAACTAATGCTCTTGAGGTTGCAATACCTGTATTATTTAATGTATGGATATATTTGACTTCTCCGCCTTTATCTTTAAATCTGATTTTTAACCTTCTTGCTTGGTAATCTGTACAATTTGAATTTGAACCCACTTCTCCGTATTTATTTTGTCTTGGAAACCATGCCTCTAAATCATATTTTTTTGCGGCAATAGAACCAAGATCGCCAGTACAAACATTAACTGTTCTAAATGGTATTTTTAATTGTTTATACATATCTTCTGAATTTTTTTGTAGTTCTTCGTGAAATTTCCAAGAATCTTTTGGGTGACAAAAAATAAATTGCTCTATTTTATAAAACTGGTGCATTCTAAAGAATCCCCTCGTATCAATACCGTGTGAACCTATCTCTTTTCTAAAACATGGGCTTATACCGCACAATTTTATTGGTAAATCTTTCTCTTCCAAAATCTCATTCATATAAAGTGCGGCCATTGAATGTTCGGATGTTGCTATTAAATAAAGATCTTCTCCGTCTATCTTATAAAGTTGATCTTCAAAAAATTCTAAGTCTGTTACACCAGTATATGGTTTTTTTCTTATCATTAATGGGGGTTCTACTAAAGTATAACCTCGTTTGGTAAGAAATTGTATTGCAAATTGCATTAGGGCTTGGTCCAATAACGCTAATTCTCCTTTTATGTAATTAAAACCTTGACCAGAAACTTCTGCAGCTTTGTCAAAATCAGCTATGTTTAGTTGTTCTATTAATTCTCCGTGTGGTTTTAATTCAAATTTGAATTTTGGTTTCTGTCCGAATGTTCTTATCTGTTTATTTTCAGAAGAATCTTTACCTACCGGAACAGATGGGTGCATTACATTTGGTAAACGCATAAGATAAAAATCTATCTTTTCTTTTAATTGGGCCTCTTTTTCTTCTAAATGTTTTATTTTGTTTGGTGTATCTTTTGCTTGTTTTATAAAGTGAGAGGCATCTTTTTTTTGTTTTACCAATTCATTTATTTTTAAAGAAGTTTCGTTTCTTTTGTGCCTTAATTTATCTAATTCTTGTTTTACCCCCCTCCATTCGGTATCTTTTTTAATTAAATCCGAGACCCATTTTAATTTTTCAGCGTCTCCTCTCTTTTTCAGGTCTTCTTCTACTATTTTTGGAGTTTTTCTTATTAGGGTTATATCCAACATTTTAATAAAAAATAGTGGTAAATGTTTTTAAATCTTTTTATTTATATAACCAATAGATTTAAATATAAAATAATAGAGGTGTATTATTAAAAATGAGGTTGAATATTCTTTTTGGTGGACAAGCAGGACAAGGACCAAACTTCTTAACCCATATCTTGGGTGAAGTTTTAGTTAAATTAGGTTATTTTGTTTTTTATTCTAGGGATTACCAATCATTAATACGCGGCGGACATAATTTTAATGTTTTAACTTTTTCTGATGAACCAATCTATAGTAACGATAGTTATATTGATATTTTAGTTGCTTTAGATGAAAATACAGAAAAAATCCATAGAAAAAATTTAAGGAAGAGTGGTATTGTCCTTAAGGGACATAAAGAAAATATGTACTATGCTGGAAGATTGTTTAAACTTCTTGGCATTGATTTTAAAATTCTTGAAGGAGAATTAAAGAATATTAGAATAAAATTTGAAGAAAATGTAGAAAGTGCTAAAAAGGGGTATCAAGATGAAAGGAAGAGTATATGTGTTTTGAGATTTAAAAAAAATAATTCTTATTTTATAGATGGCACACAAGGAATTTCAGGTGGGGCAATTAAATCTGGGTTAGATATTTATTACGCTTATCCTATGACCCCAGCAACACCATTGTTGGTTGAATTAGCTGAAAAACAAGATAAAGAAAACATTTTTGTTTTAGAGTTGGAAAATGAGATTAGTGTTATAAATGCTGCTGTTGGAAGTGCAATTACAGGAGCAAAGAGTATGGTTGGGACAAGTGGAGGTGGTTTTGATTTGATGACAGAAGCTTTAAGTTTAACAGGTATAGCAGAAATACCTTTGGTTATTTACTTGGCTCAAAGACCTGGACCTGGGACAGGTGTACCTACATATACTTCACAAGGAGACTTAAATATGGCCAGACATTCTGGACATGGGGAGTTTCAAAGAATTGTTGTTGCTCCTGGTGACCCTAGGGAAGCTTTTGAATTGACAAGCCAGTCTTTTTATTTTTCACAAAAATATAAAATTCCGTGTATAATCCTAAGTGATAAACATCTTGGGGAGAGTTATTATACATTAACAAGTAAGATGAAGGTAACTAAGTCTATTAAAAGTACAAAATTAAAGAGGTATAATAGTTATGAAAAAGATAAATATGGGAGTGCAACAGATAACTCTGAAATAATAAAAAAGAATATTGAACAAAGAAACAAAAAAGTAAAGGAAATTGAAAAAGATGTTAAAAAATTTGAACAATATAAAATTTATGGAAGGAAGAATAGTAAAAATGTTATTTTAAGTTGGGGGAGCCCTAAGGGGGCAATATTAGATTCAATAAAAGATTTAAATTGTAAGTTTATACAATTATTATATATTGAACCATTTCCTAAGGAGATTAAAAAGGAATTAGAAAATCATAATGTTGTCTTAGTTGAAAACAGTTCTACAGGCTTATTAAGTAACTTAATTGCTGAAAAAATGGGTATTTTTATTGATAAAAAAATTTTAAAATATGATGGAAGACCTTTTTTATGTGATGAATTAAAAAAGGAGATTAAAAAGGTGTTAAAATGATAAATTTAAGTACATCAACAAAACCTACGTGGTGTCCTGGATGTTATAACTTTCAGATACTTACAGCTATGAAGAATGTTATCTCAGAACAAATTGATGGAGGAAAAAAGAAAGAAGATTTTGCAATTGTTACTGGGATTGGTTGTCATGCAAAAGTATTTGATTATATAAATTTAAATGGATTGAATAGTTTACATGGGAGGGTTTTACCAACTTGTTTGGGAATAAAAATTGGAAATCCTAATTTAACTGTTCTTGGTTTTTCTGGAGATGGTGATGCTTATGCTGAAGGAATAGAACATTTGGTACATACTGCAAGATATAATCCGAATGTAACTTATGTGGTACATAACAACCAAGTTTTTGCTTTAACTGTTGGGCAACCAACTCCAACAACAGAGATTGGTTTTCGGGATAAAACAACACCAGAGGGAGTTAAGATACAACCATTAAATCCGCTAAGACTAATGTTGGCTTCTGGTGCAAGTTTTGTTGCAAGAGCTTTTGCAGAGGTTAAACAGTTAGAATATGTTTTTAAAGAAGGGATAAAACATAATGGTTTTTCATTTATTGAAGTTCTACAACCGTGTTTAATCTTTCATCCAGATAAAAAGTATAGAGAAAAGATTTATTCTCTTGAAGAGAGTGGACATGATAAAAATAATTTTGATGGTGCCTGGAAAAAAGCTGGTGAATTTGATTATAATGTTGCTGAAAAAATTCCTGTTGGTGTATTTTATCAAGCAAAAAAACCTGTTTTTGAAGAACAATTCCCACAATTAAGAGAGTTGAAGAAAAAAGGGATTGGTTGGGTGGATATTCATAGGTAATTAACATTCTCTGTTGGTTTTGATAAAAACATTATAGCAGGCAAAAGAAAGGTTTAAATATGACTATTATAAAATATTTTATATAAAAGAGGTGTGAGAATAGTAATAATTTGTCGGGGGGAATACCAATGGCAAGAAGCAAAAAGGAAATTTTTGATGTATTTTTTAGGAAAAAGCCTGCAATGATTTTGGTTGCTTTAAGAAAAAATCAAAGAAATAGGTATGGTAGTATTTTGGCAAAAGAGGTTGATTGTACATATTCTCACGCAGTTAAAATATTACAAGAGATGGAAAAAGCCAAATTAGTTAATTTTGAAAAGCGTGGAAGAATAAAGACTATAAGTTTAAGTGAAAGTGGAAATAGGATAGCAGAACACATTGAAAAAATAAAAGATTTATTATAATCTTTTATTTATTATATTATAAATTATTGTGTTTTTAAATGCCGTATATAAGTAACTAATCCTTCTATTTGTGATAACTTTGTATTTTTTATTAAAAAGTTTCTAAATTTATTGTTTACTTTTATTTTATATTTTTCTAAGTTATTCTTTAAAATTCTATATAATTTTTTTCCTTCCGAATCTAGATCAGTTAATATGATACAATCAGTATATTTTTCTGTGATTTCTTCTACAAGTTGGTAAACTGGTTTTTTAATAGTAATAGAATCTATTTTTAATTGTTTCAGTGCTTTTTGATCTTTTTTACCTTCGACAATTATTATTGCTTTTGTTGCTCTTAGTTCTAAGATTAATTCATTCAATTTTTCTAATTGTTGGTTTTTATTCAATTTAATGAGCCCAAGGGGATTTGAACCCCCGACCTACTGGTTAAGAGCCAGTCGCTCTAACCAAGCTGAGCTATGGGCCCGTAAAGAATAAAAAAGTACTATAGTTTAAAAATTTTTAGAAAAAAAGAAGAAAATTAAAGGTCCTCTGCTCTTACTGTTTTTCTTCCGTTTGCTTCTGCTCTTTTCTCAGCTTCTTTAATTAGTTCTTCTACTTTTTTATCTAATGCGTCTGCAAAATCTCCAGCTACATGGAGTTTAGTTGCTTCTTTTATTTTTGCTTTTACAATTAACATTTGTATAACCTCCGTTAGATTAAAAGATATTAAACTTTCAAGAATAAAGTAGGTTATATAAACCTTTTTATAGTTGAGTAGATAGAAACTTTATAAAAAGCTTTCGTTATTAACTTTTAGTTATTGCTTATTTATTCTTGTTCCTAAAATATTTAATTTATGCTTAAATATTTTTAAATGATATATCAATAAAATCTTTAGGACAAATTTTTTCAATAAGAACATATTGGTTAAAAAAAGAAAAATAGAAAAAAGATTAGAAATGATTTACCTCTTCTTTTTCTTTGCTTTACTTGTTTTCTTTCTCTTTTTTCCGCCTCTGGACATCTTTGCTTCACAAAGATTACCCTTACCGTCTATATAGTAAAGATAGCCTTTTTGTCTTTTAACTACACCTTTTTTAATGACTTTTCCCATTGATTACACCTCCTTTTATAGACGAGAAGTAATACTAGTTTATAAAAGTTTTCATTTTATAGAGGGATTTTTTATTTTTTGTGGTATTTTTATTATTCTTTTATTAAATTATCGAGGGGGCTTTTTATTTTCTTTAATTCTTCCTTTGAGATATGGGTATAAATTTGGGTTGTAGAAAGATCTGCATGGCCCAATAGTTCTTGTATTTTTCGTATGTCTATGTTGTTTTCTAATAAGTGTGTAGCAAAAGAGTGCCTTAATGTATGACAGTGTACTTCTTTACCTATATTCGCTTTTAGTGCTGCTTTTACAACTATTTTTTGAATGTTTCGTGAAGAGAGTTTTCCTTTTGGACCCGTAAACAAAAATTCTTGATTGTTTTGTTTTTGTTTTTCTACTTGTTCTTTTAATTCTTCTAATAAAGTCATGGGGATATTAAAGATCCTATCTTTTTTACCTTTTGATTGTTTTATATAACCGATCTTTTCATTAAAATCTAAGTTTTTTATTTTTAAGTTCACTAATTCTGAGACTCTCATTCCACAGGAATATAAAAGACTTATAAGTAGTTTGCTTTTTTTTGTTTGTGATGAATTTATAAGTTTTAACACTTCTTCTTTTGTTAAAACAGAAGGTATTTTTCTTTCTTTTTTTGGTCTTTTTATGGTTAATGTTGGGTCTTTTTTTAAGATGTTAGAATAGGCATACCTTATCGCTGATAAAAACAAGGTTATTGATGAAGCAGTTTTGGTGGCTAGTCTTTTTGCTATAAATCTTTTTACATCATCTGTTGTTATTTGTGTTGGTTGTTTTTTTGTAAATTCTAATAGATCTGAATTTGTTCTTAGGTAGTTTCTTATAGTATTTTCAGAATTTTTAGATATTTTTAATTCAACTATTAT
>CAYIWE010000022.1:0-8761 GCA_964367025.1 Candidatus Woesearchaeota archaeon | reverse complement strand
TCATTGGAAGAAAAGTGAAGAAGACCCACTTTTTTGGGGTTATACTTACAATGAAAGATTTGTTGATCAACTCCCATTTGTTTTTCAGAGAATAAAAGCAGATTTTGATAGTAAAGGAAGAATAAGTGGAAGAGACTATCAATTTACTATTTGGAGACCTGGTGAAGATATTATTTTAGAACAGGAAGACCCTCCTTGTTGGCAAAGAGGACATTTAAGATTTTTACAAAGTGTAGATGGCGAAACTGTTTTGAATTATATTACGGATTGGAGGAGTAGAGATTTGTTAAAAGCTTGGAACGAAAATAATATTGGCCAAACAGAATTGATGAGATTATTTGGTTTAAAAATTTCAGATATGCTGGGTATTCCAATTGAATTGGGTTCATATATAGATAGAAGTAGTTCTTTACATTTATATGGTTTGTATATCGATAGAGATAATCTTGAAAAACAAATTGAACAGATAAGGGAACAAGATTATGAAAATAGGAGCATGAGATTGGACGATTTTTATAAAGGAACTACTGGTAAAGATAGCACCGGTTTAAAAAGACTTATTGCAGCACAATCTGATGCAGAAGCAAGGGGTTATGGGAAACAACAACCTGAAAAAAAACTGAGAGAATTAGGTTACGATGTTGATAATTTTTCTTATCCTAGTGATTGGGATAGTTGGCCAGATAGTTGGGATGCAGAACCAGATGTTACTAAGTTGGCACGAGTAGTTGAGAAATGATGTAAAGACCGTAGTTCATATTCTCTTTTGCTTGCATACTATTCATTAAACTTTTACCTGGGCCGTATAAAGGAATAGTTACTTGTTGTTCTTTGTATGGGTCGAGTAAAGTTACTTCATCATTTTTTATATTATATTCAACTACAATAGAAGTATGCCCTGGTTGTGAATTATTTGATGAAGGGTGTAATTTTGTAGAATTATAAAATACTAAAATGTCAGAACCTTTGTCTACTTCTCCTTTTAATACCCTTTCAAGTTCATCGTTGTATGTTAAAAAAGGATTAAAAAAAGTAGACTTTAAACTATATTTTCTTAAAAATTGATTTAATGTTTCTTCATCTATTTTTGTTCCTTTTTCTGTAGTTCCTAATTCTTGTGCAATATCTTGTTGTGTTATTAAAAAACATCTTGATTCGAGAATAGATTCTAAACAAGCAGGAACACACCAGTATGGTCTTTCTTGTAAATGATGTGGATATTTCATAAATCTTTTATTTTTCTGTTATTTAAATTTATTATTATACTTTGATTATTTCATTCCAGTACTTCCAAAACCATTCTCTCCTCTGGAAGTTTCATTTAATTCGTCTTCTAAGAATTTTACAGTTTCTACTTTTTGAAAAACAATTTGAGCTATTTTTGTTCCTTTTTCTATTCTGTATGGTTCTTGTGAGTGATTGATTAAGATTATTTTTATTTCTCCCCTATAATTTGAATCTATTGTTCCCGGAGTGTTTAATACAGTAACTCCATGATTTAATGTTAGACCGGATTTTGGTCTTACTTGTGCTTCGTAGCCAAATGGAATTTCTATTTTTAATCCTGTTGGTATTATTTTTCTTTCTCCTGGTTTTAAAATGTCTTCTTGAATTGAGAATAAATCTGCTCCAGAATCTCCTTTATGAGCATATTTAGGTATTATTGCTTCTGAATGGATTTTTTGAATTTTTATTGTTGGCATTTTAACTACATGAAGAGTATCCACATATTGGATTAGTACATGAACCACCTAGACAACCTTCTTCATATCTCAAAGATCCACCACATTCTGGACAGGCTCCTGGCATTATCTCTTCTTTTTTTGGATTATTTGTTTTCTCACCCATGGGTTCAAAATCAACAGAGTCAATAGGTGTATTATTGTTGTATTGCAACTCTAATCCAATGTCTTCAGCAAGAGCTTTTGCTATTCCATCTGCACACGAACAAATTTTATTTAGTCCTAGTCCTCTTGGTTTATCGCATTTGATGCTCATTAATTGACCTGCCACTGATCTTGGGTCTATATAAGACCTTAATGCTAAAGATACTAATCTTCCAGTAGTTTCTGTTTGGGATGCTGCACATCCTCCTGATTTTCCAAGTCTTACAAAAATTTCAAATGGATTTCCATCAGAATCTTTATTTATTGTTACAAATAAATTTCCACATCCTGTTTTCACACTGTATGTTGGTCCTTCAAGCTTGTGCGGTCTTTTTCTTGGAACTATGAATCCTTCTTGTGTTCTAACTATATCCTCTAATTTTTTACCTGCGGTTAGAATTTGTATTTCTCTACTTCCATCTCGGTATACTGTTAACCCTTTACAACCTAAGTTATAGGCTAATAAATAGGCTTTTTTTACATCTTCAATTGTTGCACTATTTGGTAAGTTTATTGTTTTTGATATTGAACTATCGACATACTTTTGAAATGTTGCCTGCATTCTTACATGCGTTTCTGGAGAAATTTCATTAGCTCCTTTGAATATACTTTTTAGTTCTTCTGGGACATAACCAAGATCTCTAAATTCTTTACCATTTTCCATATCTCCCTTTATTTTTTCAATGTCGATATTATATTCTTCTAAAGCTTCTTGGAGTGCATTTGAAATTATTGTTCTAGCTGTTCCACTGGAATCTGTATGAACATATATTGGTCTAAAGTATGGTTCTATTCCTGCAGAAGCACCGGCTATCATTTGACCAGAAGTTCCTGTTGGTGCTATGGTTGTTTTAGAAGCATTTCTTACTCTTAATCCTCTTTGTTCATAAATACTTCCTTCAAAATTTGGAAATACCCCTCTTTTTTCTGCAATTTCTATTGAAGCTTTTGTTGCTTCGTCTTCTATAAAGGACATTACTTCTTTAGCAATCTGAAGAGCTTGTTCACTTTCATAAGGTATTCTTAATCTTGCTAACATATCTGCAAAACCCATTACACCAAGACCAATTTTCCTATTTCCGTGAACCATGTCAACAATTTCTTCCAATGGAAATTTACTCATGTCAACTACATTGTCTAAGAAATGAACTGCTTTATGAACTGTTGTTCTTAATTTCTCATAATCCAACCCAAATGTTTCACCTTCTTTTTTTAATATTAGTCCAATGTTAATGTGTCCAAGATTACAAGCTTCATAAGGTAATAAGGGCTGTTCACCACAATTGTGAATTATAATACCATTAGCTATAAATGAATGTGTTATTTCTTCAGATAAATCATATACTTCTTCTAATCCATTTGGTTCTATGGAAATAACTTGGTCTTCAAAATGGGTTTTATAAAAATTAATTTTTTTGAGGTGTTTTATTTTTTCTGTATGTTTATTACATAAAAATCCAATTTCTGATAAAAATTTTGGGATAGCATTTTTACTTATTTGTAATTCATAAAGAATCCCATCTGATTGATATAATCGCAATTCACCATGTATTGTTTTATATTGGAATGTTAATCTTTTATTTCTATGTCTGTTATATATTTTTGAGAATATACCGCAATTTAACAATAATAATTGTACCCCTTTTAACAATTTTTTTGACTTTGATGTTAGCCTTATATAATTGGTATTATTCTTATTATTTGTTGATATTGTTCCATCTGCTGTGAATAAACCTTGTAAAAATCCAATAACTGTTTCTTTTGGTGCAGTAAATATAGATTCTGGAACAATTTTTTCTTGTGATTTAACAGCCATAACGCCTAGTTTTTTGTATAAATCAACAAATTCTTTTGAATGATAAGATAACTGAAAAACGTTATTTTTTCTTTTTACTTCTTTAATTTCTTTTCCATAAATTAAACTTAAATTTTTTTTGAGATAATTCATAATTTCTTTATCTTTTTCTGAAAATACAAAACCTACTCTACAATTTGTACCTTCTCTTAACCATCCGTCTCCAATAAGCCATCCTACAATTTGACCAAATTCTTTTGTCCATTGATTTATGTATTTGTTGTCTATATTAAGGGATTTGTTTTTGTTAAAAAATCCTGTGTCTGATTGTATTAATACACTATCCTTTATTGATAAGTTTTTTAGTTCTTTCCACCCATCTGTTGTTAATATTTTGTGATCTGTTGTTGCAATTATTTCAAAACCAGATTTTGTTGTAAGTTTAAATGTTTCTTTAATACCCGTTTTCCAGATACGAGAGATACTATTTAAATTAGTCCCAATTGTTAAAAGACCTGAGTTTGAGTTTATTATTGTTCTTTTATCGTTTAATATTAATATTCCTCCTGCAGGATAATTTTTAGCTAATTCATTCATTCTTATTAAACCGTTTTCTGTTGCTACTAATGAACTACCAACAATACACGGGTTAGTTGCTTTTATTTGCCCTAAGTGAGGTGTTGGATTATATTTATTTGCTGTGTCTATAAAAAATACTCCCGGTTCACCATTTCTATGAGCCAAAGTTGTAATCTCATCAAAAACCTTTCTTGCATCATATGTTACTATTCCTTGTTCATTAATTTTGCCTAGTTGAATTTGCCTTACTTCTAAAATATTCTCAAAAGAATCTTTTTTAATTGGTATTTGAGCTATTACGTTTTTATTTTCATCAATTATTATTCCTAGTTCTTTTTCTGAACTTAATAAACCTTCTTTTACACAATTCATTTGAGATTCTAAGTCACCTTCAGTTAAGTAATTTAATTCGTCTTTTCTTGGATTTCTTAATGGATAGTGTTTGTTTTCTTTAACAGCTTCCATGAATTCATCAGTTAGAGCAATTGAAAAATTAAATCTGGGAAAACTTCCTTCTTCTAATTTTGCATAAACAAATTCTATAATATCTGGGTGATCTACTCTCATCATACCCATGTTCGCCCCCCTTCTAAAACCACCTTGATTTACTGCTGTTGTAGCTTCATTATACGCTTTTATAAATGATACGGGTCCGGATGCTCTTCCGTATGTAGAAGACACAAAGTCATTCTTCATTCTTATATCTGAAAATGAAAATCCAGTACCGCCACCACTTTTATGTATTTGTGCTGTGTCATAAACACCTCCAAATATGCTTTCCATATCGTCATTTATTGGTAAAACGAAACATGCTGAAAGTTGTTGAAGTTCTCTACCAGCATTCATTAAAGTTGGAGAATTAGGTATGAATTCTCTTGAAGCCATTATATCATAAAATGTTTGAGCAGTTTGAAAAGTTTCTTCTTCTGTTGCTCCGTAATGTAAATCTGGATAAGCTATATTTGCTGCAACCCTTGCTAACATACCCTTTCCATTTTCTAATAAATTTCCTCTTTCATCTTTTCTGAAATATCTTCCCTTTAATATTGATATAGCATTTGGAGAAAAACCTGGATCTTCCTGAGTATTTAATAATCTCTCTTCTAACCTTTGTGTTAAATTTCTATCATAAGTTTCATATAATTTTGGATTTTGGTAACTCATTATTTTCACCCCTTAAGATTTTTAACTCTTTTCTTAGTTCAATATAAGCCTTATAAATCATTTCAAAGTCTTTTTTAAAATCACCTTTCTTAATTTTTCACCTCTTTATCAGAACCAATGGTTCCGATACCTCCTTTACTAAAAAAGTTAATATTTCTTATTATTGAGAGATATTATTTTTTAACTAAATTTTTTATTTCTTTTTGAAAATCAGTAATATCTGCAAAGTCCCTGTAAACTGAAGCAAATCTTATATAAGCAATTTTATCAAGTGTTTTTAGTTTTTTCATAACTTCTTCGCCGATTAATTTTGAAGGAATTTCTTTTGATTTTAGTGTTCTTAATTTTGATTCTATTTTGTCTAATGTTTGTTCTATTTTTTCTAGACTAACTGGTCTTTTTTCACAAGCTTTTAATAACCCGTTTTTTAGTTTTTCTTTGTTATAAGGTTCTCTTCTGTTATCTTTTTTTATGACAACTAAATCTAGAGTTTCTATCCTTTCGTAAGTTGTAAACCTCTTTTTGCACTTTAGACATTCACGCCTTCTCCGTGTTGTTAAGGGATCACTTTCCCTACTATCAATAACTGAAGTTTGTTCAAAATTGCAATAAGGACATATCATTTAAATACACTTTTGTAAAAGTGTTCAAAACACTTATTTTTGGTGAGGTTTTATCAAAACACAACATATGGTATTTTTTGTTTGTTTGGATAACAAGATGTAGTAAAATAAACTTATATATAAAGATTACTAAACTGTAATATATATTATTTATCAGAATAATAATTATTGTTTTGTTTTTGTTTTCCGTCCAATTGCGAATTTAATTTGTTGATTCTTGGCCTGTTTGTTTCTTGATCACGCCTCATTGTTATATCTAAGTTTTTTAATAAAATGTTCATCCCTTGTGATATTGTAAAAGGACCGTTACAAACCCCTTCTATTGAGGGTTTACCTTCAAATACAAGCAGTTTATCTGAAAAATAATCTAAAAATAATAGATCGTGATCTACAATTAATGCAGATATATTGCTGTTTTCTGTAAAGTCTTTTATTGCCTTTGAAATTTGCAGTCTTTGTTCAATATCTAAATATGCTGATGGTTCATCAAGCAAGTATAAATCTGCTTCTTTTAATAAACATAATGCGATATGAATTCTTTGCAATTCTCCACCAGACAATTGATTTATTTTTTTGTTGTATAGTTGTTCCAGGTTTAATGGTTCTAAGATTAATGTTTTGTTTTTCTGAGAATCAAAATCATTGTTTTCTTTTAGTAAATTTATTACTAATTCCTCTGAATTGTTGTTTAAATACTGCGGTTTATAAGAAATTTTTAATTTTTCTTTTATTTCTCCCTTATCTTGTTTTAATTCATTTGCCAGTATTTTTATGAAAGTGGTTTTTCCTATTCCGTTTTCTCCTATGATTCCTATAATTTCTTCTTTGTTTATTTTACCTGGGTTTATTTTTAAATTGAAATTGTTTAATTTTTTATTTGTTTCTGTCCAAGAGTTTAGGGTTATTTCTGATTTTTTGTATACTGGTGGCTTTACTAAAAAATTAATTTTTTTATCCCTAAATCTTATATTTTCTTCTTTTAAGTAGCCTTCTAAATACGTATTTATACCCAATTTTGTTGTTTTTGGATGAGAGGAAATACCATATGCTGTTTCTTGACCGTACATTAAATAGATATAATCAGTTAAATAATCAAGGATTATCAAATCGTGTTCAACTACAATAACTGCTGTTTCTTCATTAACTGTTGATCTTAAAAGTCTAGCAACATTTAATCTTTGTTTTATGTCTAAATATGAAGTTGGTTCATCAAAGAAATAAATATTTGCTTCTTTAAGCAGTGTTGCTGCTATTGCAACTCTTTGCAGTTCTCCACCAGAAATTTCTGAAATATTATTGTTTAGAATATTTTCTAGTTCTAGTTTTTTTGAAATTTCTTTTAATTGTTTTTTTTCGTCTACTTTCTTTAATAAATCAATTACTTTGCCTTTAAAGTATTCTGGTATTTTATCTATTATTTGTGGTTTGTATGCTATTTTTAGTTTCTTATTCTTTAATTTTTCAAAATAAGCCTGTGCTTCTGTTCCTTTAAAAAATTCTATTACTTTGTTGTAATCTTTGTTGTTTTGATTTAAATTTGGAACTAAGTTTCCTGATAAAATTTCTAGAGCTGTTGTTTTTCCTATACCATTTTTTCCTATTATTCCAGTAATTTGATTAAATTTTGGAATTGGTAAACGATATAACCTAAAGGAATTTTTTCCGTATTGGTGCAATGGTGTTAAATTGAATTCTTGTGGCAGGTTTATTATTTGAATAGCTTGAAATGGGCAGCGTTTTGTGCAAATACCACAACCCGTGCATAATTCTTCGTCAATTAAGGCTTTATTCTCAAAAATTATGCAGTCTTTATTCTGTCTATTAATAGGACAGTATTTTCCACACTCTTGAGAACATTTATTTAAATTACACTTGTCTTTTTTTACTATTGCTATTCTGGACATATTTAAATGTGATTGCGTAAGGTTTAAATATTTTTTTGAATTATTTATGTTTTATGGTAGATAATTTTGAAGAATTAGAAAATTTGTATATGGCTTGGGAAGAATTTAGAAGATTAGAAAGAGAACGTGATGGATTAGTAGAGTATAATTTAATGGAAGAACTACACAATTCAGGAGATATGACATTTCTTAGAGATTCTAAATTGTTAAGTGAACTGGAAAATAGATTTTACCTAGATTCTAGAAGATGTATCAAGGTTCTTTGTGAGGATTTTGTTTATGATGGACATATTGTTGGATTTAGATTGAATGGTGGTAATAGTAGTGCTAGAAGAGTTTTTAAACCAGAGAGTTATTGGAAATCTAGATCTAGTAAAGCCAAATCAGACCGTAGGAGAGGAATATATGAATCAGTTAGGTATGCTGTTTCTGTTGAAACTGATGATAATGGGGAACCTATTGTTGATGAGATCACAGATAGGAAAAAGGCTTATAGGGTTTTAGAAAATTTAGTTAAACCTGGTTATGTTGTTTTTGTTGGTACAGAAGATGTTCCTAGTGAAGAAGAAGGATTAATGGAGTTTTTTGAAGGTAGTGAAGAAAATTTAGAAGAAATTTATGAAAATTGGGGAGAATTCGAAAACTTAACTAAAGAGTTTATTGTGATGAGTTGTGGCTATAAACCTAAAGATTATCATTATAATCCTGTGGATTTATGTGTTAGTAGAGATATTGGAGAAGACGAATCATTAGACCGGTTATTGATGTATGAGTATTTGGATGATAGGTTTTTAGATAACTATATGCGAG
>CAYIWE010000021.1:0-9378 GCA_964367025.1 Candidatus Woesearchaeota archaeon | reverse complement strand
TTATAGACCTTCTTGTCTTGATTATTTCCAGAAAATTCATTTTATTATAACAAATAGAAGCTAGTATAAAAATTATTTGTTTATTAAAATCCTTTTCTTATTTCAAAGTCACCAAATCTTTTTTCTGGTTCTGGTTTTTTGAATTCACTTGATTCTTTCTTTATGGCTGGCTCTAAATAACCCCTGTTTTTTTCTATTTTCTTTATTATTTTTGCATGTGGATTTGACGGGCGCCTTAGTAATAAGAATAATGCAAATCCTAAAACTATTAGAGCACCAATTGATATTAGAACTATCTTTAATATTTTACTTCCTTTTATTTTTGTAGTTATTTTTGAAGTAGTTCCTACAACTGCTCCGGTTATTTTTGATATGATGCTTTTGGATTCTTTTTCTTCTTCTGTTTTAGTCTCTGTTGCAGTAGTTTCTACTTGTTCTTCTTTAAATTGTGTTTTTATATTCCATGTTGCAGTTTCAGTATTTGCACCAGATGTTGCTTCTGCTTTTAAGGTGTATTCTTTGTTATTTTCTAAATTTTCATAATTTAAGAAGTAAGACTCTTTATTTTCTCCGGGTATTTGTTCTTCGTTCCATGACCATTTTATTTGTGAATTTGGATTTAGTAAATTAATTCTGAACATTTTGTTTTCTTTTTCTGTCATTGTTATTGTTGTTTCTTCTGGACTATAACTTTCCATATTTTTTACTGCTTCAGTTGTGAATTCTGAAAATTCTTCTTCACCAGCGCTTTCTTCCTCATTTGTTGTTGTTTCTGGCTCTTTTATTTCTATTTCTACATTTCGAGAGTATGATAAATTACCCGTATCTGTTACTGTTAATTTTAAAGTGTTTGTTCCTGTAGCTCCACTAACCGGAGTTATTTTTAATTTTCTATTGATAATCTCAGCATTTATCAGAGTTGTATTAATATCAGAAACAGTCCAGACAAGGTTTTCCTTACTGTCTTCATTATCGCTTCCGTAATCATCTAGGTTTATTTCCCAATCATCTGCATTTTTTTCTTTAGTTTGTTTTGGTATTTCTGAGATAGATGGGGGAGTGTTACTTCCTGTTTGGTTTTCTGTTTGGTTTTCTGTTTCTTGTTGCTGTGTACCTGCTTGTAGAACTGTAAAAGTTACTAAGTTACTGTCAGCATAATTACCTTCTGTATCTGTTGCCCTAAAATAAACTTTTTCTTCACCTAAAAATGTTGCAAGATGCGCTAAATTTACAACATGGGTTGTAGAGTTTATGGTTATTATTATATTTGAGTTGCCATTGCTTGTGAATGTTAGTGCATCATTATCTGGGTCCACAAAATAAGAATCTAAGTCAAATGCATTTGGTTTTGCTTCATTACTATACCAACTTAGATCTGGTATTGGGTTATTAGGATTAAAAATAGGCGGATCATTTACAACATTAACTGTTAATGTTCTGTTTGAAGAAGCGAAATTAGAGCCATCTTCTGAATCTACTGCCTTACATGTCCATTTATAATCTTTATTTTGTAAATTTGAAACAGTAAATGTTTGCTGTTTTTGAGTTGCTGGATCAAAAACTTTTGTTTGGTTTTTAGCCCATGTTCCTGTGAAATCCCCGTGAAGTTCTATTGAGATAAGACTTATTCCAAAAGCTTCACATTTAAATTCAACTGTAGATGTAGAACTTATAGATGAATCGGATGGGCTTATTAAGTTTACTGTTGGTAGAGCGTAACCACCTAAACTCAATAAAATAATTAAGAGTAAAATTAATAAAATAAATTTTTTTCTCATTGAAAGTATTAAAATAAAAAGTTGTTTATATACTTTTTTATATTTTTGTATAGAATTTATGTTTTTATAAAAAATTATTTAAATATACAGATTATTTGTAATATTTATGCTTTATTCAGATTTAGTTAAAGTTTATGAAGATTTAGAAAAAACTACAAAAAGACTGGAAAAAACAGAAATAATCTCTAAATTTCTAGAAAAAGTCCCTTCTGATTGTTTAAAAGAAGTTATTTATTTATTGCAGGGAGATGTTTTTCCACATTGGGATGAAAGAAAATTGGGTTTTAGTTCTCGATTGATGTTAAAAGCAATAAGCCTTTCCAGCGGTGTTAATTTTAAAGAGGTTGAAAAATTATGGACTAAAGCTGGCGATTTAGGCATAGTTGCTGAGAATTTGATTAAAAATAAAAAACAAAGAACTTTAGTTAGCAAAGGATTAACAATTGAGAAAATTATTGGGAATTTAAGAAAAATATCCACTTTTGAAGGACAAGGAACAGTTGATAAAAAAATAAGTTTAGTGGTTGAATTAATTAATTGTGCTGAACCAACAGAAGCTAGGTTTATTGTAAGGACTGTTTTAGGTGTTTTAAGAGTTGGGGTTGCTTCTGGTATTTTGAGGGATTCTATTGCTAAAACTTTTAATAAAGAAATAAAAGATGTAGAAGAAGCTTATAATAATTTTATTGATTATGGCGAGGTTGCGTTATCAGCTAAGAATGATAAATTGAAAAGTATTGGTTTGATTGTTGGAAGACCGTGCAAGGCAATGTTAGCGATACGGGTTAATTCTATACTGGAGGCTTTTAAGGCTGTTGGAAAACCAGCATTATTTGATTTTAAATTAGACGGTTTTAGAGCTATGATTCATTATACTGGAAAAAATTTTTTTATTTTTACCAGAAGACAGGAAAATGTTACAAATCAATTTAAAGAACTAATTCTTATTTTGAAAGAAAATGTTAAAGGCAAAAATTATATTTTGGATACAGAATTAGTGGGTTACGATATTAAAAGTGGAAGGTATTTACCATTTCAAAATATTTCACAGAGAATTAAAAGGAAATATAATATTGAAGAGATGGCAAGGAAATTTCCTGTTGAAATAAATGTTTTTGATATTCTTTATTACAATGATAAGGATTTAAGAGAAAAAAAACAGACTGAGAGAAGAAAATTAATTGAAAAAATTGTAAAGGAAAAAGAAAAAAGAATAGTTGTTGTTGAGAAATTGGTTAGTGATAATGAGGATGAGGTTGAGAAATTTTATGAGAGGTCTTTGAGAAATGGTTTTGAGGGGATAGTGTGTAAGAACTTAGAATCTAATTATAAGGCCGGTAGATATGTTAATGGATGGGTTAAACTAAAAGGAGTTATGGAGAATTTAGATTTAGTTATTACCGGCGGTTTGTGGGGCGAAGGAAAAAGGGCCAAATGGTTGAGTAGTTTTATTTTGAGCTGTAAAAGTGGCAACAAATTTTTAGAAATTGGCAAGGTTGGAACTGGGATTAAAGAAAAGAACCTTTTTAGGAAAAACGTTCACGAAAAAAAACCACTTGAGGGAGTTACTTTTAAAGAATTAACTAAATTGTTAAAACCTTTGATTGTTAAGGAAGAGGGCAAAAAAGTTTTTATAAAACCAAAAGTTATTGTTGAAGTTGGTTATGAAGAGATACAAAAAAGCCCTACCTATTCGAGTGGTTATGCATTAAGATTTCCAAAAATCAAATTTTTGAGGTTGGATAAACCTTTAAATGAGGTTTCAAGTTTAAAAGAAGTAGAAATTTTGTATAAGGGACAAAGAAGATAGATAATTAAGAACAAAAAAGTTTATATAGGAATTCATTTACTATTGGTTTATAGTTTATATTTTTTTTAGTAGAAAAAAGAAAGAGATATCACGGAGTAGTAACTCTTAATTTAAAAAATAAAAAAAGAAGGTGATTTACCTAGGGGGTTTTTGGGATGATTGTTAAAGAAGAATTTTTAAGTAAACTTAGGCGTTTTTTTGGCTTGAATCTTTATGAGGTAAGGATTTGGACTGCGCTTCTTTCTCGTGGTGTTAGTACTGCTGGTGAATTAAGTGATATTGGTAATGTACCAAGATCAAGGGCTTATGATGTGTTAGAGAGTTTAGAGAAGAAAGGTTTTGTTATAATGAAGTTGGGTAAACCAATAAAGTATATTGCTGTAAAACCAGAAGAAGTTGTTGAAAGAGTTAAAAAATTTATTAGAGAAGAAGGCAATGAAAAGGTTTCAAGGTTAGACAATTTAAAAGGTACTGATATTCTAAAAGAATTACAAATGTTGCATAAGCAGGGTATTGAGTTTATTGAACCAACTGATTTGAGTGGTGCAATACGCGGCAGGCATAATTTATATACCCATTTAGAATTAATGGTTAGGAATGCACAGAAAAGCGTTACTATAATGACTACTTCTAAGGGTTTGATAAGAAAGATGGAAGCTTTAAAACCAGAATTAGAGAAATTGAAGAAAAAAGGCGTTAATATAAGAATAGCATCTCCAATTAACAAAGAAACTGCGGATTTAGCTAAAGAACTTGGCAGGATAGCAGATGTTAGACACATTGATAAGATAAATGCCAGATTTGCTATTGTAGATGGCAAGGAATTATTATTTATGGTTTTAGATGATGAGAGTGTACACCCAACATATGATGTAGGTGTATGGATTAATACGCCGTATTTTGCAGGCGCTTTAGAGAATATGTTTGATGTTGCTTGGAATAGTATTGCTAAAAAAAGATAAATTTTTTATTATATATTTTTTAGTATACTTATCTATTTAAGTATGTTGTTATTCTTTCTTATTTTAGTATGGAAAAAAATACTAGACTTAATGAATTTTTAGCTTATTTGAATTCTTTTGAAAAACCTAATGGGTATGATGTACAGTATAGGCTCTGTGGTTTTCGTGGAACTTCTGAAAATGGGGATGTTTATTGTCTTGCTGTTAAGTTTTTGAGTTCTGGAGAGATTGAATCGGAATGTAAATTTGCAGACGGCTGGAATGGTTTGGAATTTAGATGTAATCAACCAGAAAAGAAAAGTTTATAAATATTTTTTAAATTCTTTATTTTATGGATAGTGTTAGAATTTTTGGTTCATGATAATTCTTTAGTTTTTTGTAGTTGATACTATGAAAGAAGTTGAACATATAAATTTAGGAAAGAGAATGAGTTTGAATGAATTAATACTAGAGATGAAGAAAAGCGGTGTTTTTACTGGTGGCAGGGTTGCTATTGCTGTTGATATTGTTGAGGAGATGTTTAGAGATGAAGAGTGTAAGGTATTCTTTGGATTGGCTGGTGCAATGGTTCCTGCAGGAATGAAAAATATTGTTATTGATTTATTAAAAAGTGGAAATGTTGATGTTTTTGTTAGTACTGGTGCGAATTTAACACACGATTTAATAGAGGCTTTAGATTTTAAACATTACCAAGGAAATGATTTTGTAGATGATAAAGAATTAAGTGAGAAAGGCATTGATAGGATTTATGATGTTTTTATGAAGAATGAGGTTTATGAAGGTCTAGAAGATTTTTTTAAGAAAAATATTGATAAATTTGAAGGTAAAATGAGTTGTAAAGAATTTTTATGGAAAATTGGAAGTCTATTGAAAAATGATAGTATTTTGAAAGTTTGTTATGAAAATAAAATTCCTATTTTCTGTCCGGGTATTACTGATAGCGGTATTGGTTTGATGATTTATGGAAGGGAAATAGAAGGTAAGAAAATAGATATTGATGTTTTTGATGATTTAAAAGAGATTATGGATATTATGTGGGAGTGTAAAAAAAGTGGCGTGATTTATGTTGGTGGTGGAGTTCCTAAAAATTATATACAACAAGCAATGCAATTTTCACCTAAAAGCGCTTCTTATGGGGTTCAGATAACTATGGACAGAGTTGAGAGTGGCGGGAGTAGTGGTGCTCCTTTAAAAGAAGGAATTTCTTGGGGTAAAATGAGTAAAGAAGGAAAATTTGTTGATGTTTGGTGCGATGCTACTATTGCTTTACCTTTGATTTTTGGTGCTGTTAAAGAAAGGATTAATAATAAAAAGTAGTTGGTTTTTCATTCTCTTCTAATTTTCCATAAGGATTTCTATAAGCTTTTAAATTAGAAATCATTTTTTTATTTACTTTTGTCTCTTTAGTTTGTTTTAATTTTTCTCTTAATTCAATTACTGCTTCTGTTACTTGTATACTTAATGGGCATTCTTGTTCACACGCTTTGCATAGATTACAGTAATAAAATGCGGGAGTTGGTATTTCTTTTTTTGCTAAGAAAGTTAAACCTCTTGGAGAGACGCTTTCTTTTAAAATTACTTTAAAAATTGGGCAGTTTACTTTACAAATTCCACACTGAATACATTTTTCAACACTCATATTATCTTACTTTTGTTTAGTATATTATCTAAATCGTATTGTAATTTTAATTTTTTTATTTTTTCTTTTATTTCATATGAAGCGTATTTTTTCTTTGATATACCAATTCCAAAAGAACCAATACATGAATTATCTTTCTCTTTAACAAAGTCATACATTTTTTCTATTCTTTCTTCTTCTGTTTTTTTAAATACGGGGTGTATAATTCCTAAACTAATATGACCGTAACTAGGAATATTATAATCTTCTAAATATACAAGAAATCTTTGTAAATTTTCTTCTTTTATTCTTACATCTTCTATATTGATTAATTTTTTTGAAAATAATCTTTTAGGTGTTTTTTTTAAATTTTCTAAAATCCTTTCTATTTCTCCCTTTTCTGTTATTTGTCCCTGGTCAGACTCGTATTCTACAATTAACAGATGTTTTGGATTTTCTGTAAAGTGTTTTTGAAGCTGTTTGCTTATAAATTCCATTACAAGAACATTTTCATTTTTTAATTTTCTTACTTTTTGCAATAAATCAAGTATATCATCAAATTCGTATATAGTTATGGATGTTTGCGGTCTTCTTTCTATCAATTTTAATTTTGCTCTTGTTATTATTCCTGCTGTTCCTTCTGTCCCACAAAAATCTTCTATTTTTGAACCCCTAACAGTTATCAATCTTCCGGAGCCGTCTATTATTTCCAATTCTGAAATCCATTTTCTTATTGGTCCGTATCCTGTTGATTTAATACCGTAGCAATTTGTTGCAATCATTCCACCAATAGTGCATATTTCTTCTGATGAGGGAGTTACTGGCAATTCTAAATTAACTTTTTTTAGCAAATTGTTCAATTTTAATGGATTAGCTCCGGGTTCAACTTCAACATAAAACCTTAGTTTACTTGCTTTTAAAATTCTGTTCATTTTTGACATGTCCATAACTATTGAGTTTTGAGGTATTACTGAACCAACAAGATTTGTTCCTGCCCCCCTTACAACCAAGTCTTTTTTGTTTCTTCTAGCGTATAGAACTATCTGATGCACTTGCTCTTTTGTTCTTGGCCATACTACAAATGAGGTTAAACCCTCTAATTGAGAGGCATCTGTAGAATAAGCTACTATGTCAGATTCATTTTCTGATACATTTTCTTCCCCTAATAATTTGGATAGGTAATTTGACATTTTAAATTATTAATTGTGATAATTCGTATACTTTTATATCTGTGTTTTTGAATTGAATAAAACACATTGGACAACAAGTAATCAATTCTGTTATCTTCTCTCTTTTTATCAGAGATTCAACTATTTTATTTGAGGTCTTTGGCAGATTTGCTTTTACATTACCGCCTGCACCACAACATTGAGATCTTTCTCTATTTAATGATAATTCTTGCACTTCTATGTTCAAGGCTTTTAAGATATTCCTTGGTTCATCGTAAATTTGCGAGTATCTTCCAAGATAACACGGGTCGTGGTAATAAATTTCCTTGCCTTCAAAATCTTTTAAAATTAATTTATCTATATTGTTTATTATTGTTTGAGTTATGTGTTCTACTTTGATGTTATAATATTTATTGAATGTATTGTAACAAGCAGGACAATTAGTAATTATTTTTGTTATTTTGTGCTCCCTTAATAGTTCTGTGTTTTTCTCTATTATTTCTCTGAATTCTTCTTTGTAACCTGCATTTAGAATAGGAGAACCACAGCAGTATTCAATCTCTTTTAGCTTTATAAAATTTATATTAAGTAGTTTAAGTATTTCTGTATAATTATCTTCTATTTCACTTAAAGCGAATTTGGTTATACATCCTGGGTAGTATAGTGTTTTTTCTGGTAAAAGTGCTTGTTTTATTGAATTTAAGAAAGACAATTATATCACCTTGATGTAGGGATTAATGATGATATTTAAAAACTATTGTTTTTTAAAATATTAATAAAAAAATAGATTTTTGAGAAGTAAGATTTATAAATAGATTTAACCATTTCTTATTTAGTTGGAGGTGAGTTTGTGGTAAAGAAAAGTTATAAGAAAAAGGAGTATTATAACAAGAAAGAAGTAAAAGGAAAGACTAAAAAAAAGAAGTGATTAGTTCAGGAATTTAGGGACAAATTTTTTTGAGTTGAAGTTTTTTAATTCTTCTATCCCAATTGGTGTTGTTATTCTTGAAACTAAGGCATTTAGCGAGTAGGGTAAACGCATTAATCTTATTCTCCCTTCTGATACCCATGGGTCTATCGGATATTTCTTGAATTTTTTGTTTAGAAACTCTCTTTGTTTTATTGAGAGTTTGTAAGCTTTTTTGTCTCTTATTATCAAATGGAAACCTCTTCCTGAATAAACAATGTGTACATTCTTAAAATCTTTTTTCAGGTCTTTGTAGAACTTCAAAGTTAATTCTTTTGCTTTGTTTAAACAGATTTCACAAACTTTTTCTTTTGTTTTACATCCACATTTTATGTTATTTGCGTCTAAATCAAAAGCGAATTCTTGTCCTAACCAATTTTCACACTCAGGACATTTTTTAAAACACATTTCCTTTAGACATTTATTTGGATCTTTGTAAATATTCCTGTCATAGTAAACATCTTCTGGTTGATAGGAAATTAATTCTTGTTTTAGTGTTTTAAAGTCTGCTTTTATAATTTTTAATTTGTTTAAGTCTTTTTTATTCTTTATTATTTGTGTTTCTGTGCCTAGGTCGACTGCTATGAATTGTGGTTTAATCTTGAAATAATTTTCTACTTCTTTTATTTTAAATTCGTTTTTATAGAAGGAACTTCTTTGTTTCAACGTTGAAGGGATGAACATTAATATTAATGAGTGTGTTTTATTTAAGTATTTTTCGAAGTTTTTTGAAAATTTATTTTAATTTATTTACGTCTTCTATAAGTTTGTCTATCTCTTTTTTTGTTAAACCGTGTGCTAGAGCTCCTTGTTCTATTGTTTCGTGTATTGCAACGTGACAACCAACACAGTGTAGACCTCTTTTTAGCAAAAGTTCTACTGCCTTTGGTTTTTTTTGGATTAGTTCACCAATTGTTGTGTTTTTTGTTATTTTCATATTGATTTTACCTTTATTATTTTATTTCTTTTATTTCAATAGCATCAACTGGACAAACCTTTTCTGCTTCTTTGTTACAGCTTAAGGAGGTTAATTCTAGTTTTTTTGGTTTTGCTTTACCTTCTTTATCAAGACTC
>CAYIWE010000020.1:0-9805 GCA_964367025.1 Candidatus Woesearchaeota archaeon | reverse complement strand
CTGAAAGATTTTTTAAAGGAGAAAAAAAATCAAGAGAAGAGATTATCACTTTAATTAAAAAAGCACATATAATCAACTTAGTTGGAAAGGAGTCAGTACAATTTGGAATACAAAATCAACTAATTGATAAAAACAATATTAAAACCATAAAAAACATACCACATGCCCAAGCAATCCTATTATAAAGTTCAGATTGAAAAATCAGGCTATTATCAGTCTATATTGCAATTAAGGCCTTGTACAGAAGAGATATTCAACTTTGTTCTAAACCAGATTAAAAAAAATAAAATCACAATAGGTAAAAAAGTAGAATTAAAAAACGGATTAGACCTTTATCTAAGTTCTAACAAACTCACTCTAGCTCTAGGAAAAAAACTCAAAAAATCATTTAGAGGTTCATTAAAAATATCAAAAAAACTATTCACAAAAGATAGATTAACAGGAAAAAGAGTTTATAGAGTTACAGTTTGTTTTAGATTAACTTAGAAACATTTATAAAAACCCACTATTTCTTTAAAAATATGAAAGATTTAGAATTTGATGAGCAAGACGAGCAAAGTGAAGAAGAGATAGGAAGAGTTAAATTACCCAAGGGAAATCAAACAATAGGTGTTTTATCTCAAAGGTTGGGTGGCTCTCGAGTTAGGGTAAAATGTTTGGATGGTAAAACTAGGATATGCAGAATTCCAGGTAGATTAAAAAAGAAACTCTGGGTTAGGGAAAATGATGTTGTTTTAGTTGAACCCTGGCAATTAGGAGGGGATGAAAAAGGGGATGTGATTTTTAAATATAAAAAATCACAGATTCAATGGTTAAAAAATAAAGGCCATTTAAAAAAACTAGAAGATTTAGAAGAATTCTAAATATGTACATACAACAATTAAAAATATCCAAAGAACGAATCGCAGTTTTAATAGGAACAAAAGCAGAAACAAAAAAAGAAATAGAGAAAAAAACGAATACTAAATTAGAAATAAATTCAGAAGATGGGAGCGTTCTTATACAAGGGGAAGATAGCCTAAATGTTTATCTTACAAAATTTGTAATCCAAGCAATTGCTCGTGGTTTTAATCCAGAGCTAGCATTAAATCTTTTAGATGAAGATTATTGTTTAGAAATAATAGATATAAAAGATTATTGTGGAAATTCTAAAAAGAAGTTGACAAGGTTAAAATCAAGATTGATAGGTACAGATGGTAAAGCAAGAAAAAGCATAGAAAAGATGACAAACACAAATATTTGTGTTTACGGGAAAACCGTCTCAGTTTTAGGTGAACTAAACAAAGTTTTAATAGCAAAAGAAGCAATTATCTGTTTATTAAAAGGAGCACCACACGGCAACGCATACAAATATATAGAAAAATTATCAAGGAAAACTTTATAAACTCTCTACTTTTTGTGAAAAGTTATGCAAACAAAATTAACAGAGATTAAACCAATAAAGGCAAATGAATTAGCAAAAAAACAAAGGGAAATCTCTATTTCTGAATTTTTTACAAAAAATAGACACTTACTCGGTTTTGATAATCCAAGAAAAGCACTTTTGACAACAGTAAAAGAAGCAGTAGACAATAGTTTGGATGCATGCGATGAAGCTAGAATTTTACCAGATATAATAGTAGAAATTAAACAATTATCAGAAGATAAGTTTATTGTAATTGTTGAAGATAACGGTCCGGGTATAATAAAACAGCAGATTCCAAAAGTATTTGGTAAACTTTTATACGGTTCAAAATTCCACTCAATGAAACAAACAAGAGGACAGCAAGGCATAGGAATTTCTGCATCCGTAATGTATGGCCAATTAACGACTGGTAAACCCGCAAAGATCACATCAAAAATTTCAAAAAACAAACCAGCATATCACTATCACTTACATATTGACACTCAAAAAAATGAACCAGAAATAACAAGAGAAGTGCAAATAGAATGGGATAAGGATCAGGGAACAAAAATCGAAATAGAATTAGAAGCAAAATATCAAAAAGGTAAACAGTCAGTAGATGAATACTTAAAACAAATAGCAATAGCCAACCCCTACGTTTCTATTATTTATACATCACCAGAAAAAGATAAAATAACATTCCCAAGAGTAATAAACGAATTACCAAAAGAACCAAAAGAAATAAAACCACACCCATACGGAGTTGAATTGGGCGTTTTTATTCAAATGTTAAAGACAACAAAAGCAAAAACTTTGCAGGGATTTTTGCAACAGGATTTTTCAAGGGTTTCACAAAAAGTTGCACAAGAAATATGCGAAAAACCAAAAATAAATTTTAACATAAAACCACAAGAAGTTACAAGGGATCAAGCAGAATTATTAACTAAATCAATAAAAGAAACAAAAATAATGGCACCACCAACAGATTGTTTATCCCCTATTGGAGAAGAAGCAATAATAAAAGGACTTAAAAAAGAAATAAATGCAGATTTTTATACGGCAGTTACAAGACCGCCATTTGTTTATAGGGGAAACCCATTCCAAATAGAAGTTGGTTTAGTATACGGTGGCGAAATTAGGTCAGATGAATTGATTACTTTAGCAAGATACGCAAACAAAGTTCCTTTATTATATCAACAATCAGCCTGTGCAGTTTCAAAGTCAGTAATCTCAACAAAGTGGTCATCTTATGGATTATCTCAAAGTAAAGGAGCATTACCTTCAGGACCGTGCATGTTATTAATTCATATGGCTTCTGTTTGGGTGCCATTTACTTCAGAATCAAAAGAAGCAATCGCACATTACCCAGAAATTATAAAGGAAATCAAATTAGCTCTACAAGAAGTTGGAAGAAAACTCTCTATTTTTATAAACAAAAAGAAAAAATCAGAATATGAAGAGAAAAAGAAATCTTATATAGAAAAATATATACCGCACATAGCAATTGGATTAAAAGAAATTTTGGATTTAAAAGAAAAAGATGAAACTGAATTGAAGGTATTATTGCAGGATATTTTGGAGAGATCTAAAAAATGAAAACACTGATTAAAATAAAAGAATCTGGACAAAATATCTACAATAAAATTCTAAAAAAACAAAAGCCAGAAATGAAATTCCCAATTAGGTCTCTTTCTAATGTTAAATACGATCCAAAAAAAGGTTTTTTTGAATTAAAAGGACAAAATAAATTAAGAACACTAACAGTAAATACTGTTAAAACTTTTGCTCAAACTCTCAGAATGATGAGTTTTTCTAAAGAATTATTAAAAACAGATGATATTGCAACAAAAAGAGAAGCTTATTATGTTTCTAAAAATTGGGGAGATGCTAAATTTGATGAACAACCAGAATCAGATACAGTCATGGATGATATCGAAGCTATGTTTGGTGTTAACAGGGAGCAATTGGGCTTCATACCAGAAGAAAAAGGAGGAGAAGTTGCCGGTGAATTGATAGTTATAGATAAAGACCCGGATACCGGAAAAGAAATAAAGATAGATTGTACAAAATTTGGTTCAGGAGCATACTCTATACCAAGTTCAATAGAAGAATTAAAATTTCAAACAAAAGCAAAATTCATTTTAGCAATAGAAACAGCAGGTATGTTTCAAAGATTAGTCAAACACAGTTATTATAAAAAAGCCAACTGTATTCTAATCTCTATGGGCGGTGTTCCAACAAGGGCGTGCAGAAGATTTATCAGAAGACTATCAGATGAAATGAAAATTCCAGTTTACGCTTTTTGTGATGGAGATATGTATGCTTTTTTTAATATTTATAGAACACTGAAAGTTGGTTCAGGAAATGCAGCACATTTAAGTGAATACTTCTGTGTTCCAAAAGCAAGATACTTGGGAATAACCCCGCAAGATATAATTGATTACAAATTACCAACACATAACTTAAAAGACGTTGATATAAAAAGAGGAAAAGATGCAATTAAAAACGACCCATTTGTTCACCAACATAAAGATTGGGAGAAAGCAATACAATTGCAATTAAAAATGGGAGTAAGAGCAGAACAACAAGCCCTAGCTAAGTGGGGTTTAAATTATGTTATAGAAAAATACTTGCCAGAAAAACTAAAAAACGATAAAACCTGGTTGCCATAGAAACCTTTTTAAATTATTCATCTCTTGTTTTCTTTTAAGCCTTAGTAGCTCAGTAGGTAGAGCACACGGCTGTTATCTTTAGATAGATACCGTGCGGTCGGAGGTTCGAGTCCTCCCTGAGGCGGATGGGACCGTGGCTCAGTCTGGCTAGAGCACCCGTTAATTAGGTGAAACTGATAAGTCGGACTTACAACTTGTAAGTTAGCTCATAGATCGGGAGATAACAAAAAAGTTGCCCGAAGTCGAGGGTTCAAATCCCTTCGGTCCCATATATATTATTAAAGAATAAACTTATACAATTTAAATTTAAGATATTATTCCATATTCAACAGAACTTAGAAGTATAAAGGTTTTATTAATTTTCAATATACTCTTCCAAAACCTTAACCCAATCCTTCATATCTTCTTTGTCCATCAACCCAGAAACATCAAAAATAACAATGTTTTTAACACCAAGTTTTTTAACCCATTTCAAGTCATTTTCAAATTCTCTAATATTTTTATAAACTGGTTCATTATCAAATACACCTCTTCCAATACAACCAATACTAAACATAACTTCTTTATCCTTTTTTAATTCTTTTTTGATAAACCACGAATAATACAACCTTAAAAATTTAGAAAAAGTAGTATAAGTAATATAGTTCTTCCTCACATCTTCATAATCGAAGTGGCCATATCTTCTCCTAAAAAATAAAGGTAAGGGAAAACCACTAACAATGATCTTACTATTTTTACTCAATTCTATAATCTTTTTTCTTAAATATTCATTATTTCTACCCATCAAGAACAAATACTTCAACAAGAATAAATAAGGATTTTTATTTTTACCAGGAAATGGCGGTTCAATATCAATTTTAATTTTTTCTCCTCTAAACCCATCTAATTTATTTATACTCTCTTCACTTAAAAAACCAGAAAACCAATAACCATTATCTAATTCTAAAATAGGCCAAACCCCAACATCAATATTTTTACTTTTAACTTTTTGTTTCCATACTAAAAATTCCTTTTTATTTTTGCAAGCAACATAAACCTCACTTTTAAATTTAATTAACTTTTTAACTTCATTCCAATTAACCTGTTCAGGAAATTCACACCAAAATATTATTTTCATATATCTAATAACCACAAACCAATTTCTTCACTATATTCTTTTTTTATTTCACCACTAAATTCAATAAAAATTATTTCGCACGTTGCACTAACAATAGCTTCCTTCAAATGTCCGCCTTTTGTTATCATATTTTCATCACTAACTACAATATGTACATGAATGAATGGCTTTCCTTCTTTTAAAAAAACATTCCCATGTAAACTTGAAATTTCTAAAGCTTCTTCAAATTCTTTAAAGAAATATTTCTTATCTTTTAATCTATACAAAGCCAATTCAACCTTGCTTAAAGCACCCAAACCAACAAAAAAACCATTTTTTATTTGTTTTTCTTCTAAAAACTTTGTTAAACTTTCAATTATCTTTTCATCTTTCTCTAGTTTTATTATATATCCGCCATTTATTTTTTTAGATTTCATCTTAAATTATTTTAAAAAAAATTTAATAACCAATCCAAAAACTCATCTAATTTACCGGAAACATAAAACAGAAATAATATAAAAATTATTATAATCACAAACTTCCAAAACCAGCTTCCTCTTTTTTTATACCTTTCAAATTCCTTATATTCCCTTTCTAAGCGTCTATTCAACTTTAGCACCAACCTCAATATCTTTATCAGGTTGTATTAAAACAACCTTTTCTTCAAAAACAGCAGCTAACAACATCCCCTGGCTCTCTACACCCCTTATAACAGCGGGCTTTAAATTTCTTAAGACAACTATCTTCTTACCAATTAACTCATTTTTATTATAATTCTCTTTTATACCAGCAACAATTTGAACATCGTGTTCCCCCTTACCCAAATTAACCAACAAAATATACAATTTATCTGCACTTGGATGGTCTTTAACACCACTGATCTTTCCAATTCTCAAATCCAATTTTTTCCAATCATCAAATAAAACTTTCATACTTTATTAAACAATATCTCTTCTTTTTTAATTTTTCCTTTAAATTCATTAAATTTACAATATTTTAAAGTTTCTTCTTTAACACCAAGTTGTTTTTTAATTTTCTCACTAGTTTCAGGCATAAAAGGACTTATCAAAATTGAGATTACCCTCAAACTCTCTAATAGATTATACAAAATATTCCCTAATTCCTTGCCCTCTTTTTTCCATGGTTCTTTATCATTGATATATTTGTTGCATTCTTTTACAAATTTCCATATTTCATCCAAAGATTCTGTTAACTTAAACTCATTCATTAATTTTTCAATATTTTTTAAATCCAATTTTTTCTCCAATTCTTTTTCACCATTTACTTTTCCTTTAAATTTCTCACTTAAAACAACAGTTCTATTCAATAAATTTCCAAGATCATTAGCTAACTCATTATTTATCCTGTTTTTTAAAGCATCTTCAGAAAAATCACCATCTTCTCCAAAATGTACCTCTCTTATTAAAAAATACCTTAAACTATCTGCACCATAGCTATCAACTAATTTAATTGGATCTATAACTGTGCCCCTCGATTTAGACATTTTTTCTCCACTTAAATTAATATAGCCATGTACAAATATTGTTTTTGGTAATTCTACTTCTGCTGAAATCAAGATAGAAGGCCAGATAACAGAATGAAACCAATTAATTCCCTTGCCGATTAAATGAATATCAGCAGGCCAATATTTTTTAAATTTTTTTCCATTTGGATATTCTAAAGCAGAAATATAATTGCTTAATGCATCTATCCACACATAAATTTTATGTTTTTTATCAATAGGCACATCAATACCCCAATCAATATTGGTTCTACTAATACTCAAATCTTTTAAACCCCCACCTTTTATTCTACTTATCATCTCATTTCTTCTACTTTCAGGAAGAACAAAGGTTTTAGATTCTAACAATTTTAAGATTTTATTTTCATACTTACTCATCTTAAAGAAATAACTCTCTTCCTTTAGCCACCTCGGTTCTTTACCATGTTCAGGGCATTTATTACTCACTAAATCTTTCTCAGTAAGAAACGCTTCACACCCGTCACAATAATAACCTTCGTAAGATCCCTTGTATATATCACCTTTATCATATAATTTTTTAAAAATTTTTTGAACAACTTTTACATGTCTTTCCTGGGTTGTTCTTATAAAGTCATCATTAGAAAGATTTAATTTTTTACATAATTGTTCAAATTTATCACTATTTTGATCAACAAATCTTTTCACAGGAATCTTCTTTTCTTTTGCAGATTGTACATTTTTTTGTGCATTCTCGTCAGTTCCAGTTAGAAAAAAAACATCATAACCACTAAGCCTTTTCCATCTAGCAATAACATCTGCACATATCTTTTCATAAGCATGCCCAAGATGGGGTGCTGCATTTACATAATCTATAGCTGTTGTAATATAAAATTTCATAAAAAATTAAGAGAATAAACTTATTTAAACTTTTTTATTTCTTCCACTTTTTCCATCTCTTCTTCCTTTCACTTGTTGAACCTATATAAATAGTATGGATTGCCTTACCAACAAATCCTCTCCAACTTTCCATTACTAAACTCAACATTGGTCTCCCCTTCTCAACCACTCTGACCTCTTTTAAACTGTTTAAATAAATCAAACTATTCAATAACCTAAAAAAACCAGAAAGTAAAAAAATTAAAAAAAGACCAGAACCAAACAAAGCATACTTAGAAGATACAATACCCCCTAAAATAGCGCCAACAAACACACAAATACCCCTCAAAATATTTAAATAACTCATGCAAATAGCTCTTTTTTGTTGTGTAACAGCATCGTAAATAAAATTAAAGTGTGTTAAATTCATTCCAGCCCATACAAATCCGGCAAAGGCTTGTATAATGATCACATGGTAAATATTAGTTGCAAAAATCCAAAAAACAGGAATAAAACCAATACCCCAATCAGTAATTTTCATAACCCGCACATTACCGTATTTATCCCCTATCTTGCCCCAAAAAGTCATACTAAGCAAACTAGTTATAGAAGCAGTAACAGTAGCAATCATAAATTGAGTATAACTAAATCCAAGATCCCTTAACATATAAACCGCAAAAAAAGGACCAGCAATATTAACTGCAAAATTCAAAAAAGCTATATAAAAAACAAATCTCCCAAAATTATTGGAATTTGCCTTTTTAACAAATTTAAACAAACTAAAATAATTTTCTTCCTTTATAACTAATTTTGGCTCATACATCTTTTTAAGAAAATACCAAGAAACATATCTTCCAACCATCGAAACACTAAAAATAATAACAAAACCCAGGTAAATTTTACTTTTAAAAAAATCTAAAACAAAACCCGCTACAAATGTTGACATTAAAGCAATAAATCCAGCAATTTTATTCCTTCTCCCAAAATACTTGCCCCTCTCATTACTAGGAACCAAATCACCCATCCAAGAACCCCAAGCAGGTCCGCCATACCCACCAAAAATAACATATAAAGCAAAAAACAGTATTACATATGAAACTGCTTGATTGGACTTAAAAATAAAAGGTATTAACATTAAAGGCAAAAACATTGCTGCTTGTAAAAAAACAGCTTTAGTAACTATCTTTTTCCTTTCTACACCATGCCTCAAACTTTTTATAGCACCCAACTGAAAAATTGGAGCAACTAAATTTGCCACAGCAGTTAATAACCCAACTTGGGTATTATTAGCACCCAATTGAATAGCAAAGGGACTTACATATGTTTCTCCTGCACCACCCATTACAGAACAAGCATAAGCGTCTTTATTGGAATAATCCAAACTCTTTTTTACTTTATCACTATTCTCCATAATAACCATTCTTCAAAAGATATATTTATATATTTTTCTTTATATTATCGTATTTATGGAACAAAGGGTTTTGCAAAAACTAAAAAACTTCACAAAACACAGGGAAGTTAAGATTGTCTCTTCTGGAAATCTCGCTTTATTTATTGCCCTTCACTCAATAAAAAGAAAAGTGATATTAATCCCAGATCAAGGTGGATGGATTTCTTATAAAACCTACCCTTTAATCCTAAACAGAAAAATCAGAGAAGTAAAAACAAATTACGGAGTTATAGATTTAGACTCTTTAAAAAAATCAATTGAAATTTCATCATTACTCATTTTACCATCATTTGCAGGTTATTTTGCAGAACAACCACTTAAGGAAATATCAAAAATTTGTAAAGATAACGATTGTTTAATTTTAGAAGACGCGTCATCCTCAATTTCAGATGAAATTTTGTGTAATGGAAATTATTCAGATGTAATAATAGGTTCTTTTGGGAAATACAAACCAATAAATTTGGGTTACGGTGGTTTCATATCCTCAAATCAAATACTAAAGGATGATATTTTTTCTTTATCTAGAATACCTGAGAATATATACTCAGAACTAAATCCTCTATTGACAAATAATAGATTAAGTTACTTATTGAATTTATCAAAAAAAGTTAAACAAGATTTAAGAAATTTTGAAGTATTACATAAAGACAAAAGAGGGTTAAATGTTGTTGTTAAATCTCACCCAAGTGTAATTGAATATTGCAATGAAAACCATTATCCTTATCTTAAATGTCCCAATTATTCCAGAGTCAATGAAAAAGCAATTTCAATAGAATTAAAAAAACTTTGATCATTCTAAAATAGTAACATTTAAATATTCTACTAATTTAAACAACCTCATGAC
>CAYIWE010000019.1:0-9826 GCA_964367025.1 Candidatus Woesearchaeota archaeon | reverse complement strand
ACAACAACCAAAAGAACAAGAACAACTAAACCAACTTTCCATATAGTTTCGTTCTTCATTAAATCATCTCTTTTTTTAATTTCTTAAATTATTTATAAATAAAATCTTTTAATATAAATATATATCGAAATTTGTTGGTTTGAAAAGGATGTAATCCTTTCTTTTTGATGAAACTTTTCCTAAGCAAGTTTCTTTTACTTGCAAAAAGGTTCTTTTATTCAAATACCCAAGAAAACATATTTGAAAAAGCTTTTTTCACTTTACTAAAAAACCCTTCTTTCTTAATTTCTTTTTCCTCAACATTTACTACACTCTCTTCACTTTTATTCTCTTCAATTTTTACCTCTTCTTTCTTCTGTTTTGGTTTACCACCGCCAGTTATCTCAGTTTTACCTGTTTTTGAGGGATCACAATCAGGATCATTTTCAATAGTACAGCCACTAGGGCAACAAAGATCATTAATTATACACTCAGTAATGGGTGTATTGCTACACTTTTTAGGTTCACCCTTGCATTTATCTAAAGTGCAAAAATTACTATCCTTACAATCCTTATCAACACTGCACTCACTTTTAACACAAGCATGATCTATACAACTATAACCCTTATCGCAACCACAATCTTCACAACAATCATTACTGCCACTGCAAGTTCCATCACACTTAAGATCCAACAAAACAGAAGAAGGTGTTGCACTACTCCCAGAAGTACTAACTCCCTGTATATCTAAACTAACAGTATTAAATAAAGCATCACCGACATATTTTATAGAGAGAACCTTTACTTTAACTTCATTGACAATTTTAGACTCATCTAATTCTAGTATATCCTTAACACCATTAATATTAACTTTAACCTCATTTAGATTAATACTCAAAATAGTTACACCACCAGCACTTTCTCCAACACGTAAGGTATTCTCTCCAGCAAAAACAAATGGAACTATCAAAAACAACAAAAGAAATAAAAAACACCTCTTCATAAACTTATATAAGAATAACTTATTTATAAATTTTGCTGAGCCTGCGAGGATTTGAACCTCGATCTGCCGCTCCGAAGGCGGATGCACTATCCAGGTTATGCTACAGGCCCATACATTTAAAATAGTACAGGATATTATAAATATTGCTAAATTTCTTCAAAAAATTTATATACCAACAAACAACATCTTTAAACAATGTCAGGAATTACTGCAAAAAAAGAAAAGGATTTTTCAGAGTGGTATACCCAGGTTATTCAAAAAGCTGAATTGATAGAATACTCTCAAGTTTCTGGTTGTATTATTCTAAGGCCTTACTCCTACGAAATATGGGAAAAAATACAAGAATTCTTTAACAAAGAGATAAAAAAAATGGGTATAAAAAACACTTACTTCCCATTACTAATCCCAGAAAGTCTATTCAAAAAAGAAAAAGAACACGTAAAAGGATTCACTCCAGAAGTTGCTTGGGTTACTCAGGCAGGAAACACAAAATTAAATGAAAAATTAGCAATACGTCCTACCTCAGAAACAATAATGTATGATACTTATAAAAAGTGGATACGCTCTTACAAGGATTTGCCACTAAAATTAAATCAGTGGTGTAATGTCATAAGATGGGAATTCGAACATCCAGTGCCATTTTTAAGAACGCGGGAATTTTTATGGCAAGAAGGCCATACAGCATTTGCAAAAAAACAAGAAGCAGAGGAAGAAGCATTGCAAATCTTAAACTTATACACGAGAGTATACCAAGATTTATATGCTATTCCTGTTTTACAAGGAAAGAAATCAGAAAAAGAAAAATTTGCAGGAGCAGTTTATACATTGAGTATAGAAACAATGCTTCCAAACGGAAAAGCAATACAGTGTGCAACATCACATTTCTTAGGGCAAAACTTTTCAAAAGCATTTGACATTTCTTTTCTTGATGAAAACAACAAAAATGAGTATGTCTACCAAAATTCATGGGGATTAACAACAAGGAGTATAGGTATAATGTTAGCTATCCATGGAGATGATAAAGGTTTAATACTGCCGCCAAAAATTGCTCCAATCCAAGTAATAATAATCCCAATACTTTTCGGAAAAAACAAGGAAAAAATTCTCAAGAAATGTAAAGAAATAAAAAAATCAATTAAATCTTTAGTAGAAATAGATGAAAATGAAAATTATACCCCTGGTTGGAAATTTAATTACTGGGAATTAAAAGGTGTTCCAATAAGATTAGAACTAGGGCCAAAAGATTTAGAAAAAAAACAAGTTGTATTAGTAAGAAGAGACACAAACAAAAAAGAAACAGTTAAATTTGCAGATATAAACAAAAAAATCCAATTAACTTTAGAAGACATTCAGAAAAATTTATTAAAAAAAGCAGAGTTATCTCTCAAAAGTTCAATAAAAGGAGTAAAGAATTTTGAAGAATTTAAAAAAGCAATAAAGGAAAAGAAGATAGTATACGCTCCCTGGTGTTCGTCAACAGATTGTGAAGAGGGTATAAAACATAAAACAGAAGGTGTAAAATCACTGACAATACCATTAAAACAAGAAAAAATAAAAGGAAAATGTATTCATTGTAATAAAGAAGCACAGGTCTATGCATACTTCGGTAAATCATACTGAAACAAACTTAAAACCCATAACCATAGTTTAACAAAAGAAGGGATCCCAGTAACATCAACATTAAATTCTTGTTCATCTTTGTAAACGTTGCCATTTAAATCCTTACAGCTAACCTTTATTTTATTATTCAAAACAGCATCTTTCCCAGTAAAATCAAAACTCAATTTTTTTTCTCCATCTATCTCTAACATACCCTCTTTTTTAAAACCCAGATTAATTTCTAAATCTTTGCAAACAGAATTTGTATTTAAAACTAAATCTAATTTACTAACATCATTATAACTCATTTCTCTATCAAAGGTAATTTCTTTAATTATTAAATTAGGAATCTCAAGAACCTTTAAATCAATTTTATCCTCTTTAAATTCACCATCATAAGACATAGTAATTTTTCTTTCTTCAGACAAATTTGTTATATTAAAAATAAATTCTTTTTCTTCTAAAATGCTTAATTCAAAAGTTTCACAATCATCAAAACAGAATTCAATATTTTTCAATTTAGTATTGCCCTCATTAATCAAACTACAATTAACAAACGCATTGTCATACCAGTAATAAAATTCTTTGTTAGTATTACACCTAAAATTTAAACTTTTTTTATAAAATTTCTCTTCTTCATTAACCAGAAAATTAATCTTATCCTCAACTTCTTTTAGACTAAATTGTTTTCCATCGCTATAATACTTTAGTTTATCTTCAGCAATACTGCCAAAAGAATCTTTAACTTCAATTATTGCAAAGTAATCAAATCTTTGGTCTAAATTTTCAGGAACCTTTGTTATCCAAAATAAACTCCTTCTTTCAAAAGGTTTTAGCAATATTTCCTTTGAATTGCCTTCAATTAAGTCTGGTGATTTGCTGAAATAAATAATACTAGAAACATAATACGGTTTTGAGTTTTCAACAATAATCTGGATAGGCACATAACTTCCCCCAGAAACATCATTTTCTAAAAGTTTAATAGTCAAATTTAATAATTTACCTAATTCACTCCCATTAGAGATTAATGTTGTTTTAATTTTTATTGGATTTGGTTTAAATTCAACATCATATGCTTTCCAAGAATATCTTAAAGAAGAAACCTGGGTATCTAAACTTTTGTCTAAAACAACGTGGGTGCTGTCAACCCACCCATACTGGCCAAAAGTAACATCAACAGGAATCCAACCATAATCCGGAAAATAAACTTCAGCCCACCCATGATTGCTCCAATCTCCTAACTCTTCGGTATAAACAGTGCCAGAAACAAATCGAGCAGGAATTCCAACACTCCTACATAAAGATATAAACAAACCAGTAATCTCATCACAAACGCCTTTCTTATTTCTAAAAACCCAGCTGGAGCTCTGGACAGCATTCTCTGTTAATGTATTCAAATCATACGGAACTTCTTTCTTAGTCCACTCAGCTATCTTAAAAACAGTAGAGAATAAATCTGTTTCTCCCGCAACAATTTCATTGGCTTTTTCTCTTATCTCATCGGTAATCTCTGTTTTCTCTCCTTCTCTTAAATACGGTCTAATTTCTTCGTCTAAAATAATCAAAGGAAAATCTACTTTTTTATCAACATACCTACTAAAAGCATCAGTTCTAACATCGCTATCAACATAGCCCCTTAAATCATCTGATGAAAAATCGTTGCCCCAAGAATAAATTACATAGTCTCCATTAATATTTACATCGCTTGAAGGAAAACTATCAGTATTAAACGACAATACTTTTTGCCTATAATCTTCCCTGGGGAACAAACTCAAATTAATTTTAATAAACTCTAACTCATAAGCATCGCTCTTATAAATCACTTCAGAACCAAAATCTATTTTTGTATTAATAATTAAATTTTTATAGGAACTTAGATCAGAAGCACATACACTAGGTAATAATAATAAAAAGATCAATAATAAATACTTCTTTTTCATTTAATACACTCCTTTAGTTTATCAATGAATTTATCAAAATCTTTTTTAGCAATATTAGCTCCGCACGCATACTCATGACCGCCACCATAACCATCAATACCCTCCAATGCTTTTAATAAAACAGGAGGTAAAACAACATTTTTACTTCTTAAACTAAGTCTCATGCTCTCATTTTTTTCCCTCGCAATGATAACTATTTTATTTGGAAATTTATATAATAATTCATTGCTTAAATCACCAGTAAAACTCATCTTACCAGAGGGGTATGTAAAAATTAAAAATTTACTTCTTGTCTTGCTTTTAACAGCTCTTTCCAACAAAGCTTCATACTGTCTATTTATTTTCAAAAATTGGGTATAAATATATTTTCCTCTTGCGCTTTCCTGTTTCAAGATTTCATAAGGGTTGTCAATATTAACTAAAATATTAATATTCTTCTTAACATCAGAGGTATTGCCCTTTAAAGCAAAAGAAAAAATTTTGCTTAATTTGCCAAACTCATTTTCATATAAGGCTTCCCCAGGATCTTTAACACCCTCATCTAACAAATCTGGATACTGTTTACAAAAATCTTTGGTAAACTCTGGTAAAAACCAATCACCAACAGAACCAACCATCCCTATCCACATATTTTCCCTAACAATCCTATAACACCAGTAAGAAACCGGTCTCGAATCAGTTTTATCTCTTATCCTAGGATTAAAAATTTTAACACCTTTTAAATCTAAAGGTTCATGGTGGTCTATCCAAATAATAGGGATGTTAATTTTATCAACAACCTCTTGACTCAAAATAGGTTTATCCAAAATAAAAACAACATCCGGACTATATTCTTTAATCTTTCTCAAATAAATATCATACATATCATGAGAGGTTTTAACAGGTATACCCTTTCCTTTTTCATATTTCTTTCTAAATAACAAATATGAACACAACCCATCCGGATCATCATCAAAAAAGAATAATGGATTCTCACTCTTAATCAAATAACTTTCAATCTCCTCAAATTCCTTTTGACTAATCATTTTAAAATCTCATTAACCATCATTAATTCTTCATCAGTTTTAATAACCATAACATTTACTTTAGAATTTTTATAAGATATTATTTTTTCATTCTTTAAATTTTTTTTATTGTCTATCTTAACACCCAAATAACCTAAACTTTTGCAAACTTCTCTTCTCAATAGATTACTATTCTCACCAATAGCGCCGGTAAAAACAATATTGTCCACACCATTTAAAACAGCAGCATAAGACCCAATGTATTTAACAATCTTATAAACAAAAACATCAAATGCTTTTTTTACTCTTTTTTCATTTAATCTTTTTGAAACCTCCCTAAAATCACTGTAACCACACAATCCTTTTAACCCGCTATCATTATTTAACAAATTATCAACTTTATTTACACCAATTTTTTTAACTAAATAAATAACAACACCCGCATCAATATCACCGCATCTCGTTCCCATTAAAACGCCCTCTAAAGGAGTAAAACCCATACTAGTGTCAACACTTTTACCATCTTCAATAGCAGTTATACTGCACCCGCTACCAAGATGACAGCTAATTGTCTTACCCTTTAAACCTATAGAAACATATTTATGAGAAGTCCCGTGAAAACCATATCTTTTTATTCCTTTTTGATAATATTTATAGGGTAAACCATAAATTTTAGTCTTTTCAGAAATAGTCCTATGAAAACAAGTATCAAAAACAGCAAATTGTTTTATTGTAGGTAATAACTTTTTACAAATCTTTATAACTTTTAATTCAGGAACATTATGCAAAGGAGCATACTCGCTATATTTTTCTATTTTTTTCAAAACTCTATCATCAATCAAACAATTATTTAACTCTCCACCATGAACAACCCTGTGGATTATTATATCAAAATTATTAACTTTTTTAAGAATATTTTTTAAACTCTTTTCATAATCTTTAACTCTGTCCTCTAAACCATTTTCTAAGCGTTTTATATTATTAAATAAACCATATTTAATAGTTGAACTTCCAACATTTAAAACTAAAATTTTCATTTTTATTCTTTTATGAAGCTTTTTCCCAAATTGTTTTGTACACTTTTACAAAAGTGTTTTCCGTGAACGCTTTTCTTAAAAATTTTTTCTAAAAGTTTGGTTCTGTAAAACAGTTATAGCACATAAATTAACTATATCCTGAACACTACAACCCCTTGATAAATCATTTACTGGTTTTTTTAAGCCCTGCATAACCGGTCCAATAGCTTTATAATTTCCTAATCTCTCAACCAATTTATAACCAATGTTACCAGAATTTAAATCTGGAAAAATTAAAACATTGGCTTCTTTAAATTTAGAATCCTTATACTTCTTCTCAAAAACCTCTTTGATCAATGCAGAATCTGCTTGCATCTCACCCTCAACATTAATACCTAATTTCTTTGCAATTCCAACGCCCTTTTTAATTCTATCAACACTCCCCCCTTTACCCGATCCTTTTGTAGAATAAGATAACATAGCAACTCTGGCTATTTTTCCAGTTAAAAATTCAAATGTTTCAGCACTTAATTTTGCAATTTCAGCCAATTCCTCGCTTGTAGGCTCTACAATAGCAGCACAATCTGCAAACAAAAATACTTTATTGTCTTTTAACATTAAAAAAGCACCAGAACTTTTTTTAACGTCTTTTTTAGTTCCAATAAAATGAAAAGCATACTTCAAAGTTAACAGAGTAGAATGAGTAGCGCCAGTTATCATGCCATCTGCCTTGTTTTTTAATAATAAATCTACACCCTCTTTTAACCTCTCATCAAGGTTGCCCGTTTTCAAAACAATAGTTTTAGCTATTCTATCTTTTTCAATTATCTTAACAGCACTTAGAATTCTCTTATCATCACCTTCAGGAAAAACTATTACTTTCTTTGTTTTTTTAGCCCTGTTTATTATCTCTTTTAGTAACTTCTCCATTATATAGAAAGTTTTATAATGATTATTTATACTTTTTGCTTACTATGGAACTTTTAGCCTGGCACAGGATAGTAATCTTCTTTTTTGTATTCTTTGCTATTTTAATTTACATAAAATTGGGCCAAATTAGATTATTTGGAAGAACAGCAATAAGCACCAAAAACAGAATTTTAATATCTGTACTATTTCCATTAATTTTTGCAGTAGTTTTAATCTTTAGTTCAATATTAATCATTCTACTTGTAGCATTTATAATAACAATATTAATAATAACATTATTCCTCTCAAAAACAAAAATAAGAAAATAAATGAAACTTTTTCTTAAAAGTTTGTTTTGTACACTTTTACAAAAGTGTTTTCGGATTTGAAAAGGTTCAAGCGGGTGTGAAGAGAGTGCAACCCTTTCTTCGTGAACGCTTTTCTCAAAAGGGTTCAATGGCTTCTTCTTAGATTAGCTCTTCTGCTTGGTCTTATTTTCTCAGCACCCTTACCTTTATTCCTTAAACCCCTGCTCTTCTGTCCAGCACTAGTTTTACCCCTTAAAACTCTATTCTTCTCTAAAGAAATCCAATTAATATTTTTATCATTTAGAATTTCTGGTCTTAGGGGATCAACCATTATAATTTCAAACCAATAATGCTTTCCATCCTTCCCAACATAATAACTATTAAGAACCTCTAAATTTTTGTATTTTTTATTTGCCTTTTCTTCAGCAATCCACTGGTAGCTCTTAGTAACAACTTTTTTATTTGTCATCCGTCTACTTTTTCTGCCTTTTTTAATCCTAGGTTTCTGTCTACCACCTCTTAAAAGTTTAACTCGTGCAATAACAAAACCCTTTTTAGCCCTATAACCTAAACTTCTTGCCCTGTCTAATCTCAAAGGTTTTTCTACTCTAACAATTACTGGCTCTCTTCTCCATTTGATAATTCTTTCTTTTTGTAAATCTTCTAACTCTTTAGTTGGATTTTGCCATAATTCTCTTATCTTTTTGTAAAACATAAAACACCCCCAGGATTCTAAACCATCTCTTTTGATGAAACTTTTCTTAAAAGTTTCTTTTCGTAAACGTTTTTTTCAAAAAGGTTCAGTTTAACATCTCCCAGATAACACTAAAAATAAACAATACATTTATAAACCTTGCCCTTCTTAGTAGTCAAGAAAAAGAGGTTCTTAGGTTATTTTAAATAATAATTGAAGGTACAAAAAATGAATAGAAAACCACAAAATTTAACAACAATTGTAGGAAGACCCTATACGCCTATTTTATTAGATAATAATAAAAAAGTATCCTTAAGTTTTGTGTTAGAAACAAAAAAAGGACCAATTTTATGTAATTATTATTCAGATTATGTAGCACCACACCCAATAGGTCCAATGACTGCCCTTGTTTGTTATGCACACGAAACAAGTCAAGAAATAGAAGTTGAAGGGGGATTAGTTGAAAAAATAATTGATAATACTGGAGATCCCAAAAAAGACAAAATAGAGTGTTGTATAAATGTATATCAAATCACTTTTCCAACTTTTGGAACATATATACCAGTAGAACGACATACACTTCTACCAAAAGAAATTAATAGTTCTCAAGGATAAAAAATTAAATCTTAAATAATCTGTTTTATTAAAGAATAATGAAAAAACCACCACAAAAAGAAGGACAAATACTCGCAGACTTACACACTCATCCAGGTTTAAAACAAAATTTAGATTTTCTAGTAGAAAAATTAACAGGGGGTATTACCGGAATATCTCAAGACAACGATTGGACAACAATATGGAATTATAAAGACTTAATGGGGGCTCTTAAAACAAAAGACGGTGTTAATGTTAGAGAAATTGATAGGGGTCTATTTGCAGAAGTTTATTACAATGGTCAAATAGGCTATATTGCTAAAACTCAAGAAGTATGTGCAAATGGTGATCACCACATTCTCACAATCGGTTGCAGAGAAAATTTTCCAAACAAAGAGGATCCGAGAAAAACGATTGAAAGTACTCATAATAGTGGCGGGGTTGCTATTTTAAATCATCCTTATATTTTCGGAAAAAGAATGGCTAATGAAAGAGAGGAATTAAGGATAAAAGAACTTTATCAAATGGTTAATGAAGCAGAAATTTTTAATGCACAATGTATTGATTTAATACCACCATTTATTTGTATGAAAGAAGCAAACAGAAAAGCAAAAGAACTGGCTTCTCAATATAAAAATATTGAAGGAATTGCTAGTTCAGATACTCACTACAAAATTTCTCCAATAGGAACTTCCGGAATTTATATTCCTAATCAAGATTTAAGCATAGAAGCAATTATGCATTATATAAAAAGTAAAGATTTTGAAAGATATGAACAAT